>CAISPW010000313.1 GCA_903887465.1 uncultured Oscillochloris sp.
GGCCTGTCTGAGGCCGCTTCAGCGACGTCCGAGCAGATCTACGGCTGGTCACACACCGACGTGATGCCGCTGAAGCGGCCTGTCTGAGGCCGCTTCAGCGACCGTCGTAGACCTCGCCGGGGGCTTCAGCCCCCCGGCGGGCATCGCCGCACAGGGTGACGTTTGCGGTAGTGCGAGTTTCGGTTGCGATTTTGAGGCGTACGTTGCCCACCAAAGAAAAGCTACAGCGGCTCGTTGCGCTTGATCTGCTCGTAGAGCGCGATGGTCTCGGGCAGCGGCTCGATGCCAAGTTCGGTATGCAGGGTTTGGACGCAGCGGGTGTAGCAGCGCATGGCCTGCGAGCGGCTGCCGGCGCGCGCATGGGCGCGCATGAGGGTCTGGTATGCCTCTTCATAGCCACGGTCGTGGCGGAGTACCTGCTCACAGATCTGCACGGCCTGGGCCTGGTCGCCATCGTTGCAGAGCCGCTGGGCGTAGCTGACGGCAGTGGCGAGATAGCGGGCGATCAGGCGCTCGCGCTCCTCAATCGTCCAGAGGTCGTAAAGCGACTCGGCCAGGTAGTCGCCGCGATAGAGCTGCACGGCGATCTGGGCGTTGCGGCGGGCGAAGTCGGGTTCATCGCGGGCAGAGGCACCGGCCACCCGCAGCTCGAACTCATCGACATCGATCCAGACGCCGTAGGAAGGGGCGAAGCTATAGGCCAGACCCTGGCGGCGGATGAAGAAGGGCTGGACGCGCGGCGGTCGGTGCGGCTCCAGGGCAGCGTTGAGCGCGTTCAGCGTCACCTTAAACTGGCGCTCGGCGGCGTCGAGGTCGGCGTCAGGCCAGAGCCAGGCGCAAATCTGCTCACGCTGGATCCAGTGGCCACGGTGGGTGAGCAGCAACTGGAAGAGCTGGCGGGCCTTCTCGCGCTGCCACTCGCGGGCCTGGATCTCGTGGGTGCCGCGCCAGACCCGGAAGGTGCCGAGCATCTGCACGCGCAGGGTGTAGCCGGGGTGGTAGTCCTCCACGGTGTCATCGGCGGCGATGGTGGGAAATCCCTGGCGCAGTAACTGGCGGGACAGCTCCACGTGGCGCGAGAGTCCACGAGCGCGCAGCAGCATCGGGACGATGGTGGCCATATCACGCGGGCCGAACAGGCTCGGCGCGATCAGCACGCCCACATAGCCCTGGTCGGCCACCAGATCGAGCAGCGCGGCGATCTCGGGGTCGGCGCGGGCCACATCGGCGTTGCGCAGGGCGCTGAGGGCGCGCCAGAGGTGGACGAGCGCCTGGCCGTAGACATCGCCGCCGCGAATAAACCGGATATGGGCCTGGTCGAGCCACATCGCGGCGCGATCATCGCCCATGGCCGCCGCCGCGCCGCCGAGGGCGAGCATCAGGCATGCGGCGGTCCACTCATCGCCAGCGGCGGCGGCGATCTGCAAACCCTCTTGGGCGGAGGACTCCGCGCGCACCAGGTCGCCAGCGTGGCCGTGGAGCAGGGTCAGGCCCATAAGCCCCTCGGCGCGGGTGCGGGCCACACCAACCACATCGATCAGCTGCAGGGCGGCCACGTAGTGGGCCTGGGCCGGGCCGGCATCGCTGGGGGCCACCAACTGGTAGGCGTGGCCCAGGCGCAGCTCGGCGATTGCCTCGGTGAGCCGCGACCCCGCGTGCTGAGCTTCCATCAGGCTGCGCCGGGCCATCGCCAGGGCGCGGGCACCGCCCCCGAGCATCGCGTAGATCAGCGAGAGCAGCAGCAGGGGCTCGCGGTGGGCGGCGTTCTGCAGGCTCACATCGCCCGACCCAACCTCGTCCCGCAACTGGGCCTCCAGCTGCTGGCGGGCACTGTCGAGTCGTCCTGCGCGCAACAGCAGGCGCGGCGGAATCTGCGCGGCGCTGCTGATCGGATGGGGGGTTCCTGTCTCATGCTTCCTGCCCCCTGCCTCCTGCGACCGCGCCGCCCGCTCAAGGATCAGCGCCACATCGGCTCGCCCGCGATTGGCCCAGTTCTCGGCCTGGAGTCGCAGGATACCGGCTCGCTCGGCGGCCCGCGTGCGCGGCAGCAGCTTGAGCGCCCGCTTCAGCAGGTCGGTGGCCGGGGTCGGCTGCACCGTATCGAGGTAGACCTCGGCCTGGCCGCGCAGCGTGCGTACCTGGCCGTCGATATCGCCGATGGCGGCGAAGCCGGCCTTGGCGGCGCCATAGGCCGCCAGGGCCGCATCGAACACGCTGAGGTGGCGCAGCGCAGCGGCCTGGACTTCGATCAGCGCAGGTGGCTCGCCAACGAGCGGGAGCAGGCGGCGCACCCAGGCCAGGGCGCGATCCGGCTGGCCGGCGGCGAACATCGCCGGGGCGGCGGCGACAAGCGCGGCTACGGCACCCGCGTCCCCGGCAGATGTCAGATGGTGCAGCACCGCCACGCCGTCGGCGCGGTCGCGATAGTACGTACTCAGACGCAGGTGCAGGTCGGCCCATTCATCAAGCTCGCTCTGGGCGCGGCGGGTCAGGAAGGCGTGAAAGATTGGCTGGAAGGCCGGGTGCCCCTCCGAGTCCGTGGTCAGAAAGAGCCGTCGCCGATAGGTCTCGGCGAGCAGGGGCTGGGCGGGTGCCCCGGCGGACAGCAGCGGCGCGGTCTCCGGGTCGAGCCAGCGCAGGGCCGAAGCGCGCAGCACAAAGGCGCGCAGGTCGGCGGGCAGATCGCCGAGGGCGGTGTCGGCTAGGTAGGAGTCCAGGGGCGCGGCCCGCATATCGCCGGGGAGCAGCCCGAGGGTGGCCCGCCAGTCTGCTGCGCCAAGGGCGGCCTGGAGCGCCAGGGGCCAGCCGCAGGCCGCCGCGACGATCTCATCCAGGTCAGCGGGCGGCGGCTGGCTATCGCGGGCGAAGAGATTCCGCAGCTCGGCGCTGGTGAAGGCGATGTCGGCGGGGCCGAGTTCCAGCAGTTCGCCGCGCAGGCGCGCGGTGTCGATGCCGGGCAGGGTTGGCGCGGCCCGCCCAGACAGGGCCAGATGCAGGCGCAGCGGCTGCACCGCCATCAGCCGCTCGATGATCGCCCGCTGGGCCGGGCGCTCGTCGGCCAAGTGGTAATCGTCGATCACCAGCAGCGTCTCATCATCGAGGGTGGCCGCCAGTTCATTTACCAGCATATCGAGGGCGGCGGGCATGGCACCGGCGTCGGCCAGCGCGCCAATGCGCGACTCGTCAATCGTCACCACCGGGCGGAAGGCGGCCGCAAGGTGGCGCAGCAGCAGGCGCGGGTCGTCCTCAGCGCAGATCCGACACCAGGCCGCCGGCCAACCGCCATAGATCGCCAGGGCGGCCAGGGCCACCGTCTTCCCGCTGCCGGCGGGCGCACTTACCGCCGTGAGCGGGTACTCCATGGCGTCTGCGAGCAGGGCTTCCACCCTTGATCGACGCAGCAGGCGCGCAGGTTGGATAGGCGGAGTCAGACGGGTGAGCAACAGCCCATATCCGCCGACGCCATTGTCGCTGAACTCGTCCGTAACCACCTGTCGTACCATACACCTGCCTGACAGCCGGCTGTTAGAGCGTACACCCTACCAGCGCGCTCAAAACAAACGCCCGACAGGGCCATTCTACTACCAAAGGACAATGTCATGGCTAGCGATGACACTGGCAGGCCGGAAGCGCAACTGCGCCAGCAGTATGCTGGCGCAGCTGATATGATGCTCCGCTCAGTGCGGGCCTGGAGCGATCTCCTGACAACCAGCACCGACATGGCTTTCGATGTTGTACTTAAGAACTGGGACTACAGCCGCAGCCTGCGCACATCTGCCGAGCAAGCGGTCGCCGACACCATCAGAACCCAGCACCGACTGAACAAAGAGATGCTTCAGGCATGGCAGGGCTACTCCGACGATGTGAAAGAGATCATCGAGAAGCGCGGGAAGTGAGCCAATGCAAGCTGCAACAAGCAAGATGCAACCATGGTTGCATCTTGCTTGTTGTATGTTGCATTACATAAACACCCCACCGTTCACATTGATCTGCTGGCCGGTGATGTAGTCGGCGTCGGCAGCGAGGAAGAGTACGGCCTTGGCCATCTCCTCGGGCAGACCGAAGCGGCCCATCGGGATCTTCGACTTGATCTGATCCTGGACGGCCTCGGACACCTTCGAGAGCATATCAGTTAGGGTGAAGCCGGGGGCCAGCGCGTTGACGGTGATGTTGAACTTGGCCAATTCGATCGCCGCCGTCTTGGTGAAGGCGATGATCCCGCCCTTCGATGCGGCGTAGTTGGCCTGGCCAAAGTTACCGGCCTGGCCCACGTATGAACTGAGGTTGATGATCCGCCCGAACTTCTGCTCGATCATCACCGGCATGACTGCCGAGGTACACCAGTAGACGCTGTTCAGGTTGGTGTTGATGACCGTCGTCCAGTCCTCGTCGGTCAGCTTGCGCATCGAGCGGTCGCGGGTGATGCCGGCATTATTCACCAGCACATCCAGGCGTCCCCATGTTTCGACGATCTTCTTGATCATTGCGCGGGCATCGTCCGAGTTCGATACGTCGGCCTGGGTCAGCAGTGCGGTACCGCCGAAGGTGGCGATCTCATCGGCCACGCTCTGCGCGCCGGTCACATCGGAGTTGTAGTTCAGCGCAACCTGCGCGCCCTCTTTGGCCAACAGCACCGCGATCGCCCGGCCAATTCCCCGCGAGGCCCCTGTCACCAGGGCCACCTTTCCGTCAAGTTTACCCATTTCTGTGAGCCTCCATCAGTTAGGCAAGAGGGGGATCCGGGGAGGGCGACGCCCCCCCCGGATCCCCCGTACAATTACATCCGCTCGAAAATTGCCGCGATGCCCTGGCCACCGCCGATACACATGGTGACGAGGGCGTAGCGTGCGCCGGTGCGCTGTAGCTCGTACACCGCCTTCACGGTGAGGATCGCCCCGGTGGCCCCGATCGGGTGGCCCAGCGAGATGCCGCTGCCATTGGGGTTGACCTTCTCGGGCGGCAGTTCCAGGTCGCGCACTACGGCGAGCGCCTGGGCGGCAAAGGCTTCGTTCACCTCGAAGATATCGATGTCATCGACCGTCAGGCCGGTGCGCTCCAGCACCTTGCGCACAGCCGGAACCGGGCCGATGCCCATGTACTTCGGCTCGACGCCGACGTGGCTGTAGCCCACGAGGCGGGCCATCGGCTTGTAGCCGCGCCGCTCGGCCTCGCCGCGCTCCATCAGCACCACCGCCGCCGCCGCATCGTTGATGCTCGACGCATTGCCTGCCGTCACCGTCCCGTCTTTCTGGAAGACCGGGCGTAGCTTGGCCATACGCTCAAGCGTGGCGTCGCGGCGGACGTTCTCGTCGGTGTCGAAGAAGGCCGGGCCGCCCTTGACTTTCAGTGCCACCGGCAGGATCTGGCTCTTGTAAATCCCGGCGTCGACGGCCCGCACCGCACGTGCGTGGCTCTCGACGGCCAGGGCGTCCTGATCTTCACGGCTGATCTGCCACTTCGCCGCCACGTTCTCGGCGGTGATGCCCATGTGGCAGTCCTCGAAGGGGTCGCTCAAGGCACCGACCATCATATCGACCAGCTTCGCGTCGTTCATGCGCGCGCCCCAGCGCATCGCCGGTGCGGAGTAGGGGCTGCGGCTCATCACTTCGGCCCCGCCGGCCACCCCGCCGTTCGTGTCGCCGAGCAAAATAGCCTGGGAGACCGAGATGATCGCCTGCAGGCCGCTGCCGCAGAGCCGGTTCACGTTGAAGGCGGGGGTCTCTACCGAGAGGCCGCCCTTGACGGCGGCCAGGCGGGAGATGTACATGTCGTGCGGCTCGGTGTTGATCACATGGCCAAAGGCGACGTGACCAATCTCGGCCAGATCGACCCCGGAGCGTGTCAGGGCCTCGCGAACAACCAGGGCGGCCAGATCAGACGGCGGCTGGTCCTTCAGACCACCGCCAAAGCTGCCGATAGCGGTGCGAACACCGCTCAGAACGACGACCTCACGAACAGGACTCATCGTGACCTCCTTAGTCAATTCACCGCATAACAGCTAGCGCGGCGGGGTACGTATTAGGTATGATAGCGACGTGGAATGAGTGTCATTATACCAGTATTACCAATGTGCGACAAGGTTTGTGGATACGTGAATACGTAGCAGCATAGGTGTACGCAGGATGTTCCACGCTACTGTGCCTGAAACCGGCAGCCTGGCACCTGAGACCTTTCTGTGTCTGCGTGGGAAAGAATCGACAACCGACTCTGGCGAAGGCTGCTAAAAATGGCGATCTGACCACCGAATCAGAAAAGTAACTCGGGTGTAACTATTTATGATAGAGTTCACCCATCTCGTGTCTGAGAGTTGATGTATTCCCCCACAATAGCTTTATTAGGAGGCAGGTCATGGCGCAACGCACTGAAGCGGTCGGCAGCGTGGCACTGAAAGATGGTAGGACCGTGACGATTCGCCCGCTTATGGAGCAAGATCGCGCCGCTCTATCGAACTTCGGCTTGGGCCTGCCAAAAAACGATCTTCTGTACCTTGAAGACGACTTTCAGAACCCCGAGATTATCTCGCGGCTGATCAATGCGAACGCGGCGGAGAACTGGCGTCAGATCGTGGCGGTCACCGAGGAAGGCTCGATTGTCGCCTACAGCGGCGCGCTGCGCATGCCCGGCTGGTCCTACCACGTGGCGAACATTCGCCTGATCGTCGACCGGGGCTGGCGGCGCAGCGGCCTGGGCATGTACATGGCCCAGGCGATTGTGGACGCGGCCCGCGAGCTGGGGGCCACCAAGGTGACGGTGGATATGCAGGTGGCCCTGACGGCGGGCCAGGCGATCTTTAGCCACCTGGGCTTCGCCGTAGAGGGCCAGCTCGCCCGCCACGCGATCGACCGCGATGGCAACCTCCACGATATTGTGATCATGTCGGCCTTTGTGCGGGTCTAGTGGCGCACCACAGCACACATGGGGGATGTTTTTGGGCGGAGGGGCAAGCCTTCCCCGAATTCCTCCCAGCGGACGTTCTGCCAACCCCCTCTCCCGCATGCGGGAGAGGGGGTTGGTGTACGTCTGCCCTGCGCCCAAAGTCGCCCAACTTGACTCCATGATCAATACTAGAGCCGGCAGAACTGTTCGTAAAACTGCTTGCTCACCTTTACGTGCCTGCTATCTTGTAAGGAGATTGCCATGATTGACGCCCCTGCTAAAGATGCCGCACCAGGGATCGACCCGCTCGACGGCGAGTCGCTGCTGCGCCATGTCTCCGCCCTCGCCTACAATATCGGCCCGCGCCCGGCCGGCCACCAGGCCGAGGCCCGCGCCCGCACCTACATCCGCAAGGCTTTGCTAGACATCGGGATTGATGAGGTGAAGGCGCAGCCCTTCCAGACCACCGATACCTGGGCCTACGCCCTGGCCACGCCTCTGGCCCTCTCGCTTGCCGGGGTTCTGCTGGGTCGCTTGGGGCGGATCGGCAGGGCCGCTGGGGCGGCCCTCGGTGCCGCTGGAGCCTACCTCACCTGGCGCGCGGCCAGCGGGCTGCGCCAGCCCCTCGACCGCATCGGCACGCAGCGCGCATCGGCGAACCTGATCGTCCGCATCCCGCCCGCTGGCCGCTACCGCCACACCATGGTGCTGCTCGCCCACACCGATACCAACCGCCACCGCGAGAGCTTCAGCTCCGCCCGCAAGGCGAGCCTACCCACAATCGTCACCGCTCTGATCGGTGCCCAGGCCGCCGGGGCCGTCGCCCAGGTGTTCGGCTCGGGCTGGCTCTCTGGCATCACCGCCACTGCGCAGGTTGCCGGGCTTGGTGCCATCCTCGCCGATGAGCGCGGGCCGTACGTCGATGGGGCCAACGACAACGCCAGCGCCGTTGCCTGTCTGCTTGGTATCGGGGCCGCCCTGCAGGCCCAGCCGCTTGAGCATACCGAGGTCTGGCTTGTTTTTGTCGGTGCCGAGGAGGCTGGCTCGCTGGGTACCCACACCCTGCTCGACGAGTATGGCGAGCAGCAGTTGCGCAGCGCCGGGTTCGTCGATTTCAAGATGGTTGGCCGGGGCGACCTGGCCTACGTCTCACACCACAGCGGCTTCTCGCACCTGAGCGGCTACGATCCGGATCTCGAGTCGCTCACTCTGGTGAATCGCACCGCGCAGGCGCATCCGCACTTCGGTGTGTCTGGCAGGGATCTGATGGTACTCGACGAGGTCGCGACCTTGCGCCGCCGTGGCTATCGCGGGATCACCCTGGTGGGCGTTGGCCCAGACGGCTGGCCCGCTAACTGGCACCGCGACACTGACGCGATTGGTAACATCCAGCCCGAGGCGCTGGAGCGCGCCGCCCGCTTTGGCCTAGCCATGCTCCAGACGCTCGACGCCGAGGCGCGCTAGCACGCTCGTGGGCTGGTGCAACGTCGCGGGCTGCGCCCCAGACCGCGCTTTTGGTGAATTTTTGGCGGCAAAGCTGCCAAAAATTCACCAAAAAAGAAAGATCGTTCGGGGGTGGCAACGCCCTCCCCGAACCCCTCCCGGCGGATACCCGCACCACCATGCAAAAGCCGAACGGCGCATTCTGCATTTCTGTATTTTTGCATTTCGTGGTATCATCCGCACGCCCTGGCTGTATGTGAGGCGGGCACATGTTTTGATCCAACACGGTTTCGATGGGAGCTTCGCTCTAATGAGCTGAGCTATGCGGCGGGCCGCAGAAACTCACAGGCGGGCACCCACCTGCGTCCGCAGGTTCGAAACTGGCTCGTCCACGGCAGCACAGGGCACCACGCTTGAATTGCAGATGGCAGATTGCACAACCTGCAATCTGCCATCTGCAATCTGCAATTCAATGATCTACCTCCTCCACGGCCCCGACGAGTACCAGCGCAGCCAGGCGCTTGCCCGCATGCGCGCCGACTTCCCCCCCGACCTAGCTGATCTGAATGTGGCCACGCTGGACGGGCGCAAGCTGAAGATCGACGCACTGGCCATGGCCTGCGAGGCCATGCCCTTCCTCTGCGATAAGCGTCTGGTGGTCGTCGCCGACGCCCTCAAGCACACCAAGGCCGGCAAGGATCGCGAGGATCTGCGGGCCTACCTCGACCGGGTGCCGCCCGCCTGCGATCTGGTCTTTGTCGAGAGCGACGAGGTTGACCGGCGCAGCATCCTCTTCGCCTACCTGAAGAAGTCGGCCACCATCGAGGAGTTCACCCCGCTCCAGGGCACCGAACTGGCGCGCTGGATAGCCGAGCGCGCCAAGGCGCTACAGGTGCGCCTGGAGCCGGCCGCCGCCCAGCGGCTGATCGAGTTTGTGGGCGGCGACAGCCGAACCCTGCTGAATGAACTGGCCAAGCTGGCCAGCTACGTGGGCCGGGGCGGGCGGATCAGCCCTGCCGAGGTAGACCTGCTCGTGCAGGACGGGCAGGAGCAGAACCTGTTCAGCTTCATCGACGACCTGAGCGCGCGGCGGCTGGGGGACGCC
>CAISPW010000314.1 GCA_903887465.1 uncultured Oscillochloris sp.
TCCCCCATCTCATCGCGCAGCCAGGCTGGCACATCCTCAGCCCCGCCCGTCGGCGGCGGGGCCGGGCGCTCCCCCGCATCGCGCAGCCAGGCTGGCACATCCTCAGCCCCACCCGTCGGCGGCGGGGCCGGGCGCTCCCCCATCTCATCGCGCAGCCAGGCCGGCACATCCTCAGCCCCGCCCGTCGGCGCTGGGGCCGGGCGCTCCCCCATCTCATCGCGCAGCCAGGCCGGCACATCCTCAGCCTCATCCGGCGGCGTTGGGGCCGGGCGCTCCCCCATCTCATCGCGCAGCCAGGCCGGCACATCCTCAGCCTCGCCCGCCGGTGCGGGGAGCGGCACCGGGTGCGCCTCCACATCGCGCAGCCACGCCGGTGCCTCCTCGTCTGCCGGAGGCGGCGGTGCGCCTTGTGCGCCTCGGGACGACGGAGCCGCAACGTCAGGCGCTCGCAGCCAGTCAGGCACATCAACATCTGGCGCAGGCGTAGTGGCGGCGGGGCCATCAAGCCAGCTGGGGCCAGCATTGTCAGACGAGGCATCCGCGCCGGATACATCGCGCAGCCAGTCGGGGACATCCGCGCCAGCCAGCGGCGCAGACGAACCCGCACGATCCGATCCGCTCAGCCAGTCGGGTATGCTGCCAGAGTCGCGCGGGCGTCCCTGATCGGCTGGCGAGTCGAGCGAAGCGGGGGCGACATCACGCAGCCAATCGGGGACATCGGTGGCGGCCACCGTCTCGGCCGCCGCCGAGGCATCGCCGGCCCAATCAGCCAGAATCGTCCGGTCATCGTTGGTGGTGTCAGAGGCATCTGTCAGCCAGTTGGAGGCCAGCGGATCAAACGCCATCTGCGCGGGCGGCGCGGCGGCCGCCGAATCAGGCAGAGGCTCGCTCTCCAGATCGCCCGGGTTCACATCGCGCAGCCAGTCAGGGACACCGCTCTGCGCATCGATCATCTCAGACATCGGGCGGCGGGGCACCTTAGGGTTTGCTGGATCCGGCTCCTGTCCAATGCTACGCAGCCAGTCGGTCGCGCCGACAGGCATCCTGATCCGCGAGGTCGTCGTGGTGGTCGGCGGCTCGGGTTCGGGTTCAGGCGCATCAGCGGGCGCGGGGCGAGCGGGAGCGACTGGCTCAACCGACGCCACATCACGCAGCCAGTCGGGCGCATCATCAACATCGCCACGCGGCGACCGGCCCGGAAGGTTGGTGACGCCGGTGGGCGCAGCACCGATCTCGCTCTGTAGCTCACGCAGCCAGTCGGGTGTATTATCAACGGGTTCAGACACCGGGGCAGCGGGGGGAGAGGTACCAGGGGCGGGAGATGCCGACGACGTCACACCACGCAGCCAGTCCGGCATATCGTCGGCGGCGGGGCGGGGCGGGAGCGGCAGATTACGGAGCCAGGGTGGCAGATATTCCATGGTGTAGATGCAGCGCCGAGCCGCCGTGCGAACCGGCGTCAGCGATCAAGATACGGCAGATCGAAGCCTAGCAAGACACGCACGCTGGCAACCAGGGCACCGATAGCGGCACCGATCAGCAGGCCACGGGCACCGGCGAGGGCAACATAGTCATTCAGCCACTGGACAGTCGCGCCGACGCCGGGCAGGATGGTGATCGCCGGAAGTTGCGCGACCAGCACCACAGCGGCAACGATCACGATCACCGTGGCATCGGCGCTGCGGCGACCGAGGGCGCGCAGGGCGGCGCTGAGGCTGAAGAACGCCAGCAGCGCCAGCAGGCTGCTGGCCAGTGGCACATAGACTGCGTTGAAGAGAGCGTGGATGGGCTGTTCAGCCAGGCTGCCCGGCATGACGATCCCCGCCGAGCCAGGCAGCGGGAAGAAGATGCCGAACACAATCACCAGGAGCATGCCGGCCAAGAGGATCAGGCTATAGCCCCAGTCGGGGCTACGGCGGCGGATGCGCTGTACGTGTGATGCGGCGACGCTCATGATACCAATCAGTAGCGCCACTGCGGTGATCAGGGCGGCCCAGCCGACCAGCATCCGTGCGACAACCGCCACCTCCGCGCCGACGCCGGCAAAATCGAGCAACACAATCAGGCCGGCGACCCCGGCGACCAGAATGGCGAGCGCACGTTTGAGATCGCGCAGGAAGGCCATCCTCGCCCCTCACTATTCCATAGAGCTTAGAAAAAGATGCGCTGCGCTTGGCACCTGAAACCCGGTCGTAGGCATTGGTTCAATCCAGCTTCACACGTTGGCGCTGAGGCGCGTACCGGCGTATCACGTCACGCATCGTCAAGGTAGGACGGTCAAGCTAGAATGACCAATTCTAAAAACTGGCCTCAGATCCCGGCCAGTGACGGGAGCCCAAACGAGGGCGGAATCAGGCCATAGACGAGTCCGCCGATCACCAGCGCGATCACCACCGTACGCAACAGATCCTGAGTCATCAGCCGCGACTGCGCCGCCGGATCGGCGGCGA
>CAISPW010000315.1 GCA_903887465.1 uncultured Oscillochloris sp.
CAGGCCGCTTCAGCGGCCGTCGTCAACCTCGCCGGGGGCTTCAGCCCCCGGCGAACGTTGCCGCGACAGGGTGACTGATGTAAAAATAGCCGATAGCCGATAGCCGATAGCCGGGCATCAGCGACCATGTTCATCGCGGCGGTGTGCGCCCCGCGCATGAACGTCTTTTGCGGTAGTGCCAAAAAAGATCGTTCGGGGGTGGCGTTGCCACCCCCAAACCCCCGCCGGAGGCGACGTTGCAACCGCCCAGGAAACATGCCGGTCTAGCGGGTCAGCAGGCCGGCGTCGATCACTAGTTGGGTGCCGGTGACGTAGCGGGCGCGCGCGGAGGCCAGGAAGAGTACCGCCTCGGCCACGTCCTCAGGCTCGACCCACGGCACCGGCAGCAGGTTGCCCGCCGAGCGCTCGGCGATCTCCTGGGGCGTGGTGCCCTCCAGCGCGGCCAGCCCGTCGTTCATCGGCGTGTTGACCCCGGTGGGGTGGATGGAGTTCACCCGCACGCCGTGGGGGGCCAGTTCGATTGCCCAGGCCTTGGTCAGCCCGGTCAGACCCCACTTTGAGGCGGTGTAATGGCTCATGCGCCCGAAGCCGCGCAGTCCAGCCACCGACGAGTTGTTGATGATCACGCCGCTCTGCTGGGCGATGAAGAGCGGGATGACGTGCTTGGCCACCAGCCAGGCCCCCTTGAGGTTGATATCGAGCATGGCGTCCCAGGCCGCCTCGCTCAGCTCGTGGGCTAGGCCATAGGCCGCGATGCCCGCGTTGTTGAAGAGGATGTCGATCCGCCCCAGCTCGGCGGCGGTCTGCTGGACGGCCTGGGCCACCGCTCCTTCGTCACGTACATCAGCGGCGAAGACCAGGGCGCGGCGACCGAGTGCCTCCACCTCGGCCTGGAGCGTGCGAAGATCGTCGGCCTCGGCGAGGCGGTAGCCGGGGTACGCGAGCTGGCGGGCCACGTCGAGGGCCGCGATGTCGGCACCGGCGCGGGCCAGGGCGATGGCTACTGCCCGCCCCTGGCCGTGGGCCGCCCCGGTGATGAAGGCTACCTTGCCGCTGAACTCAGCCACGGGCCACCTCGGCGGACTCGGGGCGGCGAAACGGCTCCAGGTAGCGGTCGAGCGGCACGCGCAGCACATTGTTGAAGACGTTGGTGGCCAGCATCAGCGTGCCGAAGGCGACCAGTTCAACCAGCTGTGGCGGCGTGAGGAACGCGGCGAGCTGGGCGAAGATCAGGTCGTCCACGTTGTTGCTGTCGGCGGCGAGTTTCCGCCCAAACGTAACCAGGGCCGCCTCGCGCGTGTTGAGTTGGAGGTTCTCGGGGTCCTCGCCAGCCTCAATCAGCCAGCGGCGGAAGAACGACGCGCAGACCAAGCAGTCGCTCTGGGCCGAGATGGCGTGGGTAAACAGAGTGGTCTCCCGGTGGCTGAGAAA
The DNA here is from genome assembly GCA_903887465.1 of uncultured Oscillochloris sp. Classification (GTDB taxonomy): domain Bacteria; phylum Chloroflexota; class Chloroflexia; order Chloroflexales; family Chloroflexaceae; genus Oscillochloris. The sequence goes on from CAISPW010000315.1 coordinate 1,432, forward strand.
GCTACCGACGGCGCTAGAGAGCGGATACCACTCCAGCAGAGCCTGAAGCGCCACCGGGCTGTGGGCCAGGATGCGCTTCATATTCGTGGCGCTGCCGGGCTCGGCCCCCAGGCGCTCCAGGGTTGCGTTGATCAGCGGGCCAGCCGTCTCTTCAGGCAGCAGATCGATCCGGGACATGGGGTTTCTCCTTTGAGTAGAGATTACGTTGGTGTCCGTCGCCATTGACCCTCACCCCCTTCCCTTCTCCCTTTAAGGGAGAGGTGCCGAGCGCAGCAAGGCGGGGTGAGGGCGGGCGGGCGACGCTATGCGACGGCGAGGGCCTGCTCCAGGTCGGCCAGAATGTCGTCGATGCTCTCGATGCCGACCGACAGGCGCACGTATTCGTCGGTGACGCCGCTGGCCTGCTGCTGTGCAGGCGAGAGCTGGCGGTGCGTCGTCGTCGCTGGGTGAACGGCCAGGCTCTTGGCGTCGCCGATGTTGACGAGATGCGAGAAGAGCTTGAGCTGTTCGATGAAGCGCGCACCCGCCGCCCGGCCACCTTTGATTCCGAATCCGACGAGGCCGCTCTGGCCCTTGGGCAGGTACTTCTGGGCCAGGGCGTAGCTCGGGTGGTCGGGTAGGCCGGGGTAGCGCACCCAGTCCACCTTGGCGTGTTCCGTGAGGAAGCGGGCCACGGCCAGGGCGTTCTCGCTATGGCGCTGCATGCGCAGCGAGAGCGTCTCCAAACCCTGGAGCAGCAGGAAGGCGTTGAAGGGGCTGATCGCCGCGCCGAGGTTGCGCAGCAGCTGTACGCGCACCTTGGTGATGTAGGCCAACTCCTTGAACGCCTCGGTGTAGACCAGGCCGTGGTAGGCGGGCGTCGGCTGGGTGAAGGCGGGGAAGCGCCCGTTGGTCCAGTCGAATTTCCCGCTGTCCACAATCAGCCCGCCGATGCTGGTGCCGTGGCCGCCGATGTATTTGGTGGCCGAGTGAACCACGATGTCGGCACCGTGATCAATCGGTCGCCAGAGGTAGGGCGTCACGGTGGTGGCGTCGACGATCACCGGCACGCCGGCCGCGTGGGCGATGGCCGCGATCCGCTCCAGGTCGAGTACATCGAGTCTCGGGTTGCCGATCAGCTCCAGGAAGATCGCCTTGGTGCGCTCGTCAATCGCGGCCGCGAAGCTAGCATAGTCGCGTCCATCGACAAAGCGGGTAGTCACGCCGCGCAGCGGCAACTCCTCCTGAAAGAAGGTGTAGGTGCCGCCGTAGAGGTCGGTGGAGGCGACGATGTTGTCGCCGATGTTCGCCAGGGTCAGGATGCTGAAGGCGGTGGCGGCCTGGCCCGAGGCGACGGCCAGCGCACCGACGCCGCCCTCTAGGGCCGCGATGCGCTGCTCTAGCACGTCCTGGGTGGGGTTGCCGACACGGGTGTAGATATAGCCGACCTCCTCTAGGTCGAAGAGCCGTGCGGCGTGGCCCGAGTCCTGAAAGACGAAGGATGTCGAGGCGTAGATCGGCACCGCGCGAGCGCCGGTGGTGGGGTCGGGCACCTGGCCGGCGTGTAGGGCCAGGGTATCGAAGCCGGTAAACGGGACGGCGTCGGTTGTCATGAGGGTTGCTCCTTTCAAGGCAGGTTGGGGTAACTTAATATATTTACGTCAAATTGTCAAATAGAAGAAACCCTTTGAAGACTTTCGTAAAAATCTCACAACTAATCGGCGCTGCGCCTTGACAACGCCTGAGAACATGGTATATAAGAACATTACTAACTTGATCAACAAACTATACAATAGACACAAAGGGCGGCTATGAGCGACCTGTTTCTCGGAATCGATGTCGGCTCAACCACGGTGAAGGTGGTTGTCCTGGATCGCGCCCGCCGCCTGCTGGGGCATCGCTATCGGCGCTCGAACGGGCAATCGCAGCTGACTCTGCTCCAGGCGCTGCGCGACCTCGGGCGGGAATTTGATCTGACCCAGGTGGCCGGGGTCGGGCTGACCGGCTCGGGCGGCGAGCGGATCGCACGGGCCATTGGCGGCCAGCACGTCAATGAGCTGATCGCCCAGACCCGCGCGGTCAGCGAATATTACCCGCAGGCCCGCACCGTGATCGAGATTGGCGGGCAGGACAGCAAGTTTCTGGCCCTGGAGTGGGACGAGGCCCAGGGCAAGCTGGCCCTGCGCGACTTCGCCATGAATGCGATCTGCGCTGCTGGCACGGGCTCGTTTCTCGACCAGCAGGCCGAGCGCCTGGGGATTGAGATTGAAGGCGAGTTTGGCCGCCTGGCGCTCCAGTCCGCGAGTCCGGCCCGCATTGCCGGGCGCTGCACCGTCTTCGCCAAATCCGACATGATCCACCTCCAGCAGAAGGGCACGCCCCTGCCGGACATCCTGGCGGGCCTCTGCCACGCCCTGGCGCGTAACTTTAAGGGTGTGATCAGCAAGGGCAAGGCGTTTGTGGCTCCGGTGCTGATCCAGGGCGGCGTGGCCTACAACCAGGGTGTGGTGCGCGCCTTCGAGACAGTGCTGGGCCTAAAGCCGGGCGAGTTGATCATCCCCGTGCAGCACCACATTATGGCCGCCCTCGGCACCGTGCTGATCGCGCAGGACGCGGCATCTGAGGCGAGCCGGCCCATCTTCCTCAACCTCGCGGGCCTAGAGGAGTTGACCCACGAGGAGCAGACCAACCATCGGCCCCTGCCCGCCCTCGGCAGTTGCGCGTTCGCCCTGCCGGTGTACGATATTGGGCTGACCAGCACGAAGCCGCGTCCCGCCCGCGCGATTGACGCTCCCCTGCCGGTCTATCTGGGGATTGATGTCGGCTCGATCAGCACGAACCTGGCCCTGATTGACGCCCACGGGCACGTGGTCGCTCGGCGTTACCTCTCTACGGCGGGCAAACCGCTAGAGGCGGTGCGTGCTGGTCTGCACGAGATCAGCGCTGAAGTAGGCGACACGGTGATCGTGCTGGGTGTGGGCACCACCGGCTCGGGGCGCTATCTGACCGCCGACTTTGTGGGCGGCGATGTGGTGCGGAATGAGATTACCGCGCAGGCGCGTGCGGCGACGGCGATTGACCCCGGCGTCGACACGATCTTCGAGATTGGCGGGCAGGATAGCAAGTACATTAGCCTGAGCCACGGCGCGGTGGTGGACTTCACCATGAACAGCGCCTGCGCCGCCGGGACGGGTTCGTTCCTGGAGGAGCAGGCCGAGCGGCTCGATCTCAACATCAAGGCCGACTTTAGCCAATTGGCCCTGAGCGCCGCCCAGCCGACCGGCCTCGGCGAGCGCTGCACCGTCTTTATGGAGTCGGACGTTATCCACCACCAGCAGCAGGGGGCCGGGCTGGATCAACTCACCGCCGGGTTGGCCTACGCGATTGCCCAGAATTACCTCAACCGGGTGGTGAACAATCGCCCGATTGGCCAGAAGATCTTCCTTCAGGGCGGCGTGGCCTGGAACCAGAGCGTGGTTGCGGCCTTCCAGACCCTGCTAGAGCGCCAGATCATCGTGCCGCCACATCACGATGTAACCGGTGCCATCGGCGTGGCCATCCTGGCAATGGAGGATCTGGCCCAGCGCCGTGCGGCGGGCGAGGATGTGCCGACCCGCTTCAAGGGCTTCGACCTGAGCAACCGTCACTATGAGACGACGACCTTCGTGTGCCAGGCATGCCCGAACATCTGCGATGTGAGCAAGGTGGTGATTGCGGGCGAGGCTCCGATCTTCTACGGTGCGCGCTGCGACATCTTCGAGGAGGTCGGCCAGCCGCACGCAAAATCTCGCTTGGCTAGCCGCATCCCGGATCTGTTTGCCGAGCGTAGCGCCTTGCTGCTGGGCGATTACGTGTCGCCCGAGGGGCCGCGCACCGGTAAGCCGCGTATCGCCCTGACTCGCGCCATGACCTTCCACGACCTGTTCCCCTACTGGCGCACGCTGTTTAAGGCGCTGGATATCGAGATGGTTCTCTCGGAGCCGACCAACCCGGAGATCATCAAGGCTACGTTGGAACACGCCGGGATTGAGTCGTGCCTGCCTGCCAAGCTGGTCCACGGGCACACGCTGAATCTGGCCGACAAGGATGTTGACGCGATCCTGCTGCCGAGCATGATCAACCGCGAGGATGGCGGGCCGGGCCAACTCGACGCCAATTACTGCCCGTTCGTCTCGGCCTCGGCCTATATCGTGCCGCAGCAGATCGACAGCGCCGCGCGCAATGGCCCGCGTCTGATCGCGCTGCCCTTCCGCCTGCGCTCCGAGACCATCCGCCGCCAGGAGTTGCTCGGCCTGGCCCAGCAACTGGGCCTCACCATTACGCCCGAGCGCATTGCCGAGGCCGACGCCACTGCCTTCGCAGCGCTTCAGGACTTCAACACGGCCATTCGCCAGCGCGGGCAGGAGATTCTGGCTACGCTCGACGGATCGCAGCCGGCGGTGGTGCTGGTTGGGCGACCCTACAACACCGCCGACCTGGGGGTTTGCCAGGATTTGCCCTATAAGCTGCGCAAGCTGGGCGTGCTGCCCATCCCGATTGACTTCCTGCCAACCGATACGGTGGATATCGCGCCCTACTACGCCAAGATCAGCTCGCCGAGCGGCCAGTCCATCCTGGCGGCGGGCATCGTGATCCGCGATAACCCACAGCTTCAGGCGATCTACGTCACTAACTTCTGCTGTGGCCCGGACGCCTTCTTCATCGGGTTCTTCACGCGCATTATGGGCGACAAGCCGTTTCTGGAGCTTGAACTGGATGAGCACTCGGGCGACGCGGGCATGGTGACGCGCTGCGAGGCATTCTTCGACAGCCTGCGGGTTGGGCGCGAAGCGCTGGTGTGAGATAGCCGAGAGCCGATAGTTGTAACTATCTTCGCCGAAAGGCTCCCGCCGATCACCCCCCCTAGCCCCCCCGCAAGCGGGGGGGAACCAATGCATTGTTCCCCCCCGTTTGCGGGGGGGTTAGGGGGGGTAATCCAAACTACAACTGTCGTAATAGCCGATAGAAGGAATAGTTATGACCATACAGACTCAGAATCAGCCCGGCACGGTCTTCATCCCCGCGATTGGCGACCACTGCGAGGCGATTGCCGCCGCGTTACGCGCCTACGGTCAGCCGTCTGAGGTGTTGCCCGCGACCTCGCCCACAACCCTGGCCACTGGTATGGAGGTAGGCAAGGGCCGCGAGTGTATGTTCAGCCTGATGATTATCGGCGGGATGCTGGAGCGCGCAAAGCAGCCCGGCTTCGACCCGCAGCGTGCGGCGCTCTTCTTCCCGGCCCTCTCGCGCAAGTGCGTTGGGGTCAACTATACCTCGCTGTTCCGCGACGCTCTACAGAGCAACGGGCTAGAGCAGGTCGAGATTATCTCGCCCGACAAGGCCAACGGCTTTCGGGGCATGGGCAGCCACCCCGATGTCGTGCGCGGTTTGATCTGGCACGGCTTTATCGCCATTGACCTGCTGCTGCGCATCCAGCTTCAGCGCCGCCCCTACGAACTCCAGCCGGGGGCGACCGATCTGGCGTACCAGCGCGGTTTGGCGCGGGTGATCGCGGCGATTGAGACCGGCGAGAATTGCAACGTCGTGGCGGCCCTCGCGGCGAGCGCGAGCGAGTTCGCGGCGGTGCCGATTGATCGCAGCGTCCCTCGCCCGCGCATTGGCATCCTTGGCGACTTCTACATGCTCTACAACCCCTACCTCTATCTCGATGCGGTGAACCAGATCGAGTCGCTCGGTGGCGAGGTTGAGATCCTGCGCTTCGCCAAGTTCTTCTACTTCATCAACTGGATGCGCGAGCAGGATGCGCAGGCGCTGAAGAACCACCAGGTCGCTATCGAGGTCGCGCTAGAGAATGCCTACCAGCACCAGGCCGAGGCTGAACTTGTGGCGACCGTGCGGCATCTGCTCACCGATCTGAACCCGCTTGAGCCACGGGCCAGCGTCACCGTCAACGACATCAAGCGCTATTACCACGTCGGCATCGTGAATGGCGGGTTCACCGCCGGTGCAGCGGTGGATATGGCGCGCGAGGGCTGCGCGGGCCTGCTGCACGTGGTGCCGTTCCTCTGCATCGGCAGCATCATCGCCTCGGCCTTGGGCAATCGCATCCGCGCTGACCTGAACCAGATCCCCTGGCTCGACATCATTTTCGACGCGCAGGGCGGGACGAATGTACGCACGCGCCTGGAGGCGTTTCTGTTCCAGGCCACACAGTTCGAGCGCGCAAAGATCAGCGCGGCGCGGGAGGTAGCCTTGCCCGCCGAGCGCACGGTCGGCGCGAAGCGGGCTGCGCTCCCACGGGCGGTCGCCCCGCTTATTCCGCTGGCGGTGCATGTAAGCAATGCCTAAATGGAGAAACCTATGAGCAATCACATTCCGCTCACGAGCGACACCGACTGTACGCCCTGTGAGGAAGATTCGGTCGAGTATTACAAAGGCGGGCTGTACTGCAGCGAGGCGCTGCTGAAGGCGTTTGACGAACACTATGACTTGGGACTCACACCCGAGTTCAGAAAGATCGCCACCAGCTTCGGTGCGGGCTTTGGCGCGGCCAAGTGCGCCTGCGGATGCCTGACCGGCGGGGTGATGGTCCTCAGCTTGGTGGCCGGACGCAGCACCCCGGATGTCCCCGAGACCGCTGCCTTTGAGTCTGCCGCTGCCCTGCACGATGCCTTTAAGAAGAAGTACCGCTCCACCTGCTGTCGGACGCTAACCAAGCGCCTTGAGTGGGGTTCAGCGGAACACTACCAGCAGTGTCAGACCTTTGTGGGCGGCACCGCCGAGCTGCTGGAGACGATCCTACGCGAGCAACTGCATGTTTCCCCCAGGCAGCCCGGCATTTCCGTGGCTGACCAGTTATCTAGTTGAGGAGATTTGTCCCAATGTCCACTTTAGACTCTGATCAGAACGTCCGCCCCACCCTCTCGCGGCGCGATTTCCTGCGCTACGCGGGCCTTGTCTCAGGCGGACTCGCGCTGGCGGCATGCTCGACGGCTCCTGCCGCAAAGTCGCCCACATCGCTGCCCGCAGCCCCTGGCGTCACCGCCGCCACCGTGCCGGGAACCACAAACGCGGCGAGCCTGGGTAAGGCGGTGATCGCCTACGCCGGGGGCGCGTGCGAGGCTCCAACCTTCGTCGCCTACGAGAGGGGCTTCTTCCAGGCCGAGGGGCTGGAGCCCGAGCTGATCGCCTTGGAGGCCAGCACCCTGAAGGAGGCGTTGGCCGCCGGTAAGATCGACGGGCTTCAGCAGACGGCGGACTCGATCAAGTCGATTGAGCAGGGTCTGGGCATTCGGATCACCAGCGGCCTGCACAAGGGCTGTATCCGGCTGGTTGCCGGTGTCGACTCTGGGGTGAAGTCTATCGCCGACCTCAAGGGCAAGGCCGTAGGTGTGCATGTCTTCGGTGGTCTGCCGCAGGTACTCGTGCAGTGGGCGCTCAGCGACGCGGGCCTGGATCCGATCAAGGACGTGACCTTCAAGATCTTCCCGCCGCCCCAGCTTGAGGCAGCGGTGCAGAAGGGTGAGGTGCAGGCGTTTGCGATGTACGACCCCTTCCCGGCAATTGCGCTCAACAACAAGAGCGTGGTGCAGATCTTCAGCACCCACGATAACGCGCCCTACAAAGATATGTACTGCTGCTTCGTCGGCATCGCGCAGGGCGTGGTCGATCAGCAGCCGCAGAAGGCCGCTGCGATCACCCTGGCGCTTCAGAAGGCCGCCTACTGGGTTTCGCAGAACCATGCTGAGGCGGCCAAGATCATGACCGCGAAGAAGTACGTCCCGGCTTCGGAGGAGTTGCTCACGTCTCTGCTCAAACTCTATGACTATGTGCCTAGCGTGGGGATCGGCAAGCTAAACTTTCTGAAGTACGCTGAGGTTTTGAAGCAGGTGGGCGTGCTGGAGAAGGACACTGACCCCGCGAAGCTGACCGACTTGGCCGTGGTCGCGGTAACGCCCGAGTTTGTCCCCGGATCGGCGCAGGCACCCGGCGGCGCGGTGGCCGAGTTCCCCGCGCACCTAGTGCGCGAGCTGTACGCAGCCAGCCCGCTGGTCACCTGCGGCCCCGATCACGCCCTCGGCCATAGCCACGCGGTATCTCAGTTCTACTGCAACGTGAGCTAGACGGTAGTTTTTTGCCCCCTCACCCCCCACCGAGGGAGCGAGGGAGTCGAAACGTATCCTAATGTAGAATCTGCCCTCTCCCCTGGTGGGAGAGGGGCTGGGGGTGAGGGGCGTACGGAGAGGATCACGCCGCGTACGGTGAGGATCACGCCCGGTGAGTCGAGGATCACGCCCGGTGAGTCGAGGATCACGCCGCGTACGGTGAGGATCACGCCCGGTGAGTCGAGGATCACGCCGTGTAAGGTGAGGATCACGCCACGTAAGGTGAGGATCACGCCGCGTAAGGTGAGGATCACGCCGCGTAAGGTGAGGATCACGCCGCGTAAGGTGAGGATCACGCCGCGTAAGGTGAGGATCACGCCGTGTACGGTGAGGATTACACCTGCGAAGATGAAAGGTTGACCCATGGCCTCAGAAGAGCTACGTACCGCCATCCCGGTCGCTGAGCGCGACTCCGCGACACCGGAGGTGATTGCCCCCGATGCAATCCCGCTGCCCAGCAACCGGGTGATCAACCTGCGGGCAGGAACGTCCGTCATCATCTGGCTGATTGTGTTGGCCGTCCACAACCTGATTCCCCAGGCCGGGGCCAGCTTTAAGGTACCCACCGATTATCTGAGCCCCGCCGCGCTGCTGGTGCTGGGGATCACCCTGGCCAGTTGGGCGGCCGCCTACGTCGTGCAAGGGCGGCGCGAGCAGGTGCTGGCGATCTACCGCGTGATGATCGTCCTGGGCGTCGCGCTCATCCCCTGGGAGGTCGCCGAGCGGCTGGCCTGGATCAAGCCGCCCTTCTTCCCGAGCGCCAGCAAGATCATTGGGGTCTATATCGAGGACAGCGGCACGCTGCTGCTCAGCGTGGCCTACTCGCTGCGGCTGCTCGTCGTTGGCTACGTGATCGGCAGCATCGCCGGTGTGGCCTTCGGACTGGCGCTGGGCTGGTCGAAGCACGTGAGTAACTGGTCGATGTTCTGGATCAGACTGATCGGCCCGATCCCAGCTACCGCCTGGATCCCGCTGGCGATTGTGATCTTCCCCTCAAGCTTTACCGCCGGGATCTTCCTGATCGCCTTCGCCTCGTGGTTCCCGGTCATGATGCTGACTTGGTCGGGCGTAGCGGGCGTGCCCAAGGCATTGCTGGAGGCGGCCCAGACCCTGGGCGCCGACGATAGACGCCTGCTGCGCCATGTGGTCATCCCGGCGGCGCTGCCCAACGTCTTCGTGGGCCTGTTTATGAGCCTGGGCACCGCTTTCGCCATCCTGATTGTCGCCGAGATGCTGGGCGTGAAGGCCGGGCTGGGCTGGTACATCACCTGGTCGCAGGGCTGGTCGGAATACCACAAAGTCTATGCGGCCATGCTGGTGTTGGGCGCGCTGTTTATCGTGGTGGTCTCAGGAATCTTCAAGGTGCGTGATCGGCTGCTCGGCTGGCAGAAAGGGATTCTCCGATGGTAGCGACCACAACGGTGAGTCAGAGCCTCCCATTGACCCAGGGGAGCGCGGTTGAGCTGCTCGGCGTGAGTAAAACTCGGCCCAAGGGCGATGGCCGTGAGACCGGCGGGCTGGTGCTGAACCATGTGAACCTGCGCATTGAGCCGGGCAGCTTCGTCTCCATCGTCGGGCCGGGTGGTTGCGGCAAGACCACCCTGCTACGGCTGTTGGCTGGGCTAGAGCCACCGAGTGCGGGGCACGTGCATGTCGGTGGCCAAACCGTACGCGGGCCAAGCCCGCGCCGGGGGATCATCTTCCAGGATGCGAACCTCTTTCCGTGGCTGAGCGTGCTGAAGAACGTGACCTTCGGCCCGCTCGCGGTGGGCATTAGCCCCAAGGATGCCGAGGCCAGGGCCACGCACTGGCTCACCTTCCTGGGTCTGAGCAAATTCCTGCATCGTTACCCGCACGAACTCTCGGGCGGCATGCAGCAGCGCGTGGCGATTGCCCGCGCCATCGTCAACGAACCAGATCTGCTGCTGGCCGACGAGCCGTTTGGTGGCCTAGACTGGATCACCCGCGAGCAGGTCTGCGATGAACTGCTGCGCCTGTGGCATACGACGCACAAAACCTTCGTCTATGTGACGCACGCGCTGGAGGAGGCGGTCTACATCAGCCAGCGCGTGATCATCCTCTCGGCGCGACCGGGTACCGTCGCCAAGATCATTGAGATCAACCTACCCGCGCAACGCTGGGCCGACGCGGATCTGCGCTTCAGCCCCGAATACGCACGCCTAGTTGAAGAAGTGCGAGAGATATTTGCCGAGCAGACTGCGCTGGGATGAGGGATGAGGGATGAGGGATGAGGGATGAGGGATGAGGGATGAGGGATGAAGGATGAGGGATGAGGGATGAGGGATGAAGGATGAGGGATGAAGGATGAGGGATGAAGGATGAGGGATGAAGGATGAGGGATGAAGGATGAGGGATGAGGGATGAGGGATGACGATTATCACTAATGCTACTAAGGGCGGACTCTCCGTCCGCAACCTGCACAAGACCTACCCGCCCGACATTGTCGCGCTGAAAAACGTGAGTTTGGAGCTAGCGGCGGGTACGTTCACGGCGATCATCGGCCCGAGCGGCTGCGGCAAAACCACGCTGCTCAAGATCGCCGCCGGCATCGAGAGCTACCAGCGTGGCGAGGTTTTTTTTGCGGGCGAGCGCATCGCCGGCAACACCTCGTGGAAGCGCTCGGTGATCTACCAGGACGTGCGCCTGTTCCCCTGGCTAACGGCCCAGGCAAATGTGGCCTTCGCCCTGGAGAGCAAGGGCCTGCCGAAAGCCGAGGCCCGCAAGCAGGCCGCAGACTGGATCAAGCGCCAGGGGCTGGAAGCGTACGCCGACGCCTACCCCGCCGAGCTGTCGGGCGGCATGCGCCAGAAGATCGGCGTCTGCCGGGTGTTGGCCAACCAACCAGAGCTGATCCTCTGCGACGAGCCGTTTAGCGCGCTGGACTGGACCGCCCGCGAGTCATTGCAACTGGAACTGCTGCACTACTGGTACGAGCAGCGCAAGATGGTGCTGTTCGTCACGCACAACGTCGAAGAGGCGGTCTACATGGCCCAGCGGGTAGTGCTGATGAGCGCCCGCCCCGGCGTGATCAAAGAGATCGTGGATGTACCGCTGCCAGAGGAGCGCTGGACGGTGCGGCGCGACTCGCCGCAACTGCTGGATGTCGCCCGCTATGTGAACAACCATATCGCCGACGAGGTGCGCAAGGCGAAGGAGGCCGAGCTCGAGGTAGGGTACTAGAGACGACAAAGGGAAGGGTGTAGGAAAGGCTTTGCCCTTCCTGCGCCCTTCCCTTTGTTGTCCCTACGCATCATCGCGCAATCAAGCAATGGACAAATAATAATGTTGCGCGATATTATAAAGTATGCTATGCTTTGCGCCACAAAACGATGGCGCAGAGTGGGGTGATGCATCATGATTAACAGCCAGCTATACGCACGTCGGTCGATGGGAGGGCGCGAGTCCTGGGGCAGCGAGATCAGCCCGTCCATCTGCTGCGAGATCCTCCCGATCACCCTTGCGGCCGGGCAGATCTGCTACCTCCGCCGCCGGAGCGACGGGGCCAGCGGGATCTGGCACGAGCCACATATGAGCGCACACCCATCGGAGACGGTGCGGGCGCGCATTGAGACATTTCTCGGGGTTCCCCTTAACCCGCGCGCCGCAGTCGTCCACTCAACCGCCTGGCGCTATGAGTGTGGTGGCAGCGCAGGCGGGCGGCTCATCCTGACGTACCTCGTCGTCCTTGCGCCAACCTGCGATCAGCCCATCCCCCAGATCACCACGCTGATCAGTCTGGAGTCGGTTGGCGTTATATCACCCGCCCGCAGTGAGACGCTCATGCCGCCGGCGCGGATCGGGCTAGAGCATGTGCTGGCCCACGCCCTCGACCACCTGACCTTACTGATGGAGACGGATGTGGCGATTCGGACGGCGCTCGGGGATGCCTGGCGCACCGCGCTCTGCCGACGTTTGCCGCGCCCAGCGGGTGAGCTGCGGCCTGCGGTCGGATCAAGCACGATTTGAGAGAGACGACGTAGAAGGAGCGCCCAGATGACGTACCACGAATCACACGCCCACATGCCCGCCCACGATCACGACACCCATGATCACCACGCCCATGATCGTGATATACATGATCACCACGCCCACCGCAACTGGGTGAGCCGGATCGTCCATCTGCTGCCCTTCAGCCACAGCCACGCTGCCGAGGACAAGATCGACACGGCCCTGGAGCAGAGCGAGCTCGGCATCTGGGCGCTCAAAGTCTCACTCGTGGGGCTAGGCGCCACCGCGCTCTTCCAGATCGTCATCTTCTTGTTCAGCGGGAGTGTCGGCCTGCTGGCCGACACCATCCATAATGTGGGCGACGCCCTGACCGCCGTGCCGCTCTGGGTCGCCTTTGTGCTGGGGCGACGCGGTGCCACCCGCCGCTACACCTACGGCTTTGGCCGCGCCGAGGATGTCGCCGGGATCTTGATTGTGCTGACCATCCTGCTTAGTGCACTGATCGCCGGCTACGAGAGCTACCGCAAGCTGATCGACCCGCAGCCCATCAGCCATGTCGGATGGGTGATCGCGGCGGCCCTGGTGGGCTTCGCCGGCAACGAACTGGTGGCGATCTACCGCATCCGGGTTGGGACACAGATTGGCTCGGCAGCGCTGATTGCCGACGGCCAGCACGCCCGCGTGGATGGCTTCACCTCGCTCGCAGTACTCATCGGTGCCCTTGGCAGCCTCGCCGGCTACCCATTGGTCGACCCGATCATCGGCCTGCTGATCACCGTTACCATTCTGGTGATCGTGAAGGACACGGCGGTGACGATGTGGCACCGGCTGATGGACGCAGTGGATCCGGCGATCGTCGATCGGATCACGCACGCAGCCGGGCATGTGCCGGGGGTCGAGGTAGTCGGGCCGGTGCGGGCGCGCTGGGTGGGCCACACGCTACACGCCGACATGCACATCAGCGTCGATGCGGATCTGCCGACCCACGCCAGCCACGGTATCGCCAATGCCGTGCGCCACGCCCTATTCCAGGCGCAGCCACGTCTTGCGGTGGCGGAGGTCTACATCCGGCCCTGCGGCCACCACGAATGATCAGAGGGAGGAATCCCACGTGGACATCAAGCAACTCACGGCTGTGATCAACAAATTCGTAACCGACAAAGGCTGGTACGACGCGCAGAGCGCCTACCCGCAGACCCCGCGCAATATCGCGATCTCGGTCGCGGTTGAGGCCGCCGAGATCCTGGAACACTTCCAGTTCGCCGATGTCCCGAAGGACGGCCCCGCGCTCGCTGGCGAGTTGGCCGATGTGGCCAACTACCTCTTCCAGCTCGCGTATCTGCTGGACATTGACCTGGAGCAAGCCATCCTCGATAAGCTCAAGGTGAACTACGGGCGGAGCTGGGAGTAGGGTAACCGGGCACCGGCAATTGGGCATAGACAACCGGGCACCGGGCACTGGCAATAGGCAAGCGCTATTGCCGATGCCCGGTGCCCGGTTGTCTGTGAAAGCTGTAACCTGTATGTAACTATTAGCCGGTATACTAGCGCGAACGTCCTGTGCAATCCCTGGGCAGCGCCTCATGTGTCAGCCGAACGTCAGCGGAGATCTCGGCTCCCCGAGTCCTCTGATTCCCGGCCCGATCGTACGGTCTGCCAGTTCGATTCCTCGCACTCAAAGAAGATCGTGAAAGGACCTTGTCATGTCTCGTGATCAGCAGATCGCTCAGATCGCCGAGAGTTGGAACGGCCCCCGCTGGAGCGGGATCGACCGCCCCTATAGCCCTGAGGATGTGTACCGCCTGCGCGGTTCCGTGGTAGTTGAGCAGACTCTGGCCCGCATGGGTGCCGAGCGGCTCTGGAACTTGCTCAACACCGAGCCATTTGTCAACACCCTGGGTGCCCTCACCGGCAACCAGGCGGTGCAGCAGGTGAAGGCCGGGCTCAAGGCAATCTACCTGTCGGGTTGGCAGGTGGCAGCTGACGCCAACCTGGCCGGCCAGATGTATCCTGACCAGAGCCTTTACCCGGCCAACAGCGTGCCGATGGTAGTCAAGCGGATCAGCCAGGCGCTCCAGCGCGCCGACCAGATCCAGCACACCGAGGGCGGCGGCGACACCTACTGGTACGCGCCGATCATCGCCGACGGCGAGGCTGGCTTCGGCGGCCCACTCAACGTCTTCGAGTTGACCAAGGCAATGATCGAGGCTGGCGCCGCTGGCGTCCACTTCGAGGACCAGCTGGCCTCCGAGAAGAAGTGCGGCCACATGGGCGGCAAGGTTCTCCTGCCCACGCAGCAGGCCGTGCGCAACCTGGTCTCGGCGCGCCTGGCCGCCGATGTTCTCGGCGTACCCACCCTGATCATCGCCCGTACCGACGCCAACGCCGCGAACCTGATCACCAGCGACGTAGACGAGCGTGACCACGCCTTCCTCACCGGCCAGCGCTCGCCCGAGGGATTCTACTACGTCAACGCGGGCCTCGACCAGGCCATCGCCCGTGGCGTGGCCTACGCCCAGTACGCCGATATGGTCTGGTGTGAGACGGCTGAACCGAGCATCGAGGAGGCCCAGCGTTTCGCCGACGCGATCCACGCGAAGTACCCCAACAAGATCCTGGCTTACAACTGCTCGCCCTCGTTCAACTGGAAGAAGAAGCTCAGCGACGCCGACATTGCCCGCTTCCAGCGCGCCATCGGCGAGATGGGCTACAAGTTCCAGTTCGTCACCCTGGCTGGCTTCCACTCGCTGAACTTCAGCATGTTCCAGCTGGCGCACGGCTACAAGGATCGCGGCATGGCCGCCTACTCGGAGCTGCAGCAGGCCGAGTTTGCCGCCGAGGCCGACGGCTACACCGCCACCAAGCACCAGCGCGAGGTCGGCACCGGCTACTTCGACGAGGTCTCGATGGTGATCTCGGGCGGCACGAGCTCGACGACGGCCCTGGCTGGCTCGACTGAGGCAGAGCAGTTTCATTAAGACGTTTGGATCGCGAAGGACGTTTGGATCACGCGCGTTTGGATCACGAAGGGCGCGAAATTACGCGGAAGACGCGATCACGAACCTGTGAATTTCGCGAATACCCAGCCTGGGTTCGCGGCCTTCGACCGTTCGGGTTCACGTCTCTACGCGGACGGTCTGGATCACGAAGGGCACGAAACCACGCGGTGGACGGTTTGGATCGCGAAGGACACGGAACGATACGGAAGACACGAATGCGAATGGGCGAAGGGCGCGAAGGCTCAGCCTGAGTTCGCGTCCTTCGCCCATTCGCGTTCGTGTCTTTCGCACTATTTCGCGCCTTTCGCGATCCAAACGCGCACATGATCCAAACGATGTAAAAAATATGAAAGGACACGATCAATGGCTGATCTGAAGCTGCCCGACGGCGTCACGATCACCGGGGCGGTCAGCCCCGAGTTCGCCGAGATTCTTACCCCCAAGGCGCTCGATCTGGTTGCCGCGCTGCACCGCCGCTTTAATTGGCGTCGCCTTGAGCTGCTCGCCCGCCGCCAGGAGCGCCAGGCCCAGCTCGATGCCGGCAAGTTGCCCGACTTCCTGCCCGAGACGGCAGCCCTGCGCGCCGCCGACTGGACGATTGCGCCCTTCCCGGCCCAACTGAACGACCGCCGCACCGAGATCACCGGCCCGGTCGAGCGCAAGATGATCATCAACGCCTTGAACTCGGGGGCCAAGGTGTTCATGGCCGACTTTGAAGACTCGAGCACGCCGACCTGGGCGAATACGATCCAGGGCCAGATCAACCTGCGCGATGCCCTGACCCGCACGATCAGCTATACGTCGCCCGAGGGCAAGGAGTACGCCCTCAAGGCCGACCCGGCCATCCTGTTTGTGCGCGCCCGTGGCTGGCACCTCAACGAGAAGCACGTGCTGGTGGACGGCGAGGTGGTCTCGGGCGGGATTTTCGATTTTGCCCTGTATCTGTTCCACAACGCGCGCCAGGCAATCGCCATCCAGGGCGGCCCCTACTTCTACCTGCCGAAGCTGGAGAGTCACCTGGAGGCTCGGCTCTGGAATGAGATCTTTGTGGCTGCCGAGGACGCCCTAGGCTTGCCGCTGGGCACGATCAAGGCCACGGTGCTGATCGAGACGATCATGGCCGCCTTCGAGATGGACGAGATTCTCTACGAGCTACGCCAGCACTCGGCCGGGCTGAACTGCGGGCGCTGGGACTACATCTTCTCGTGCATCAAGAAGTTCCGCCACAACGCCGACTTCGTCCTGGCCGACCGGGCGCTGGTGACGATGACGACGCACTTTATGCGCTCGTACTCGCTGCTGGCGATCAAGACATGCCACCGCCGCAAGGCCCACGCGATGGGCGGCATGGCCGCGCAGATCCCGATCAAGGGCGACCCGGCGGCCAACGAGGCGGCCCTGGCCAAGGTGCGCGCCGACAAGGAGCGCGAGGCCAGCGACGGCCACGATGGCACATGGGTGGCCCACCCCGGCCTGGTGCCGATCGCCCTGGATGCCTTCGACCGGCTCATGCCGACACCCAACCAGATCGACCGCGCCCGCGAGGATGTGCAGGTGAGCGCCGCCGATCTGATCACCTTCGGCCCCGAGGGGCCGATCACCGAGGCCGGCCTGCGCCTGAATATCAACATCGGCATCCAGTACCTGGGATCCTGGCTGGCCGGTAACGGCTGCGTGCCGGTCTTCAATCTGATGGAGGATGCCGCCACGGCTGAGATCTCGCGCGCCCAGATCTGGCAGTGGATCCGCAGCCCCAAGGGTGTACTCGCCGATGGTCGCAAAGTGACGGTGGAACTGTTCCGCACCCTGCTGCCCGAGGAGCTGGAGAAGGTGAAGCAGATCCTCGGCCCCGGCTACGCCGATGGCAAGTACGCGGAGGCCGCCGCGCTCTTCGATGAGATCACCACCAGCGATGAGTTTGTGGAGTTCCTGACCCTGCCAGGCTACGCACGGATCGATTAGCGCGCGCACCGCCCGGATCAGCGGCGGCCCAGTGAGCGTTATACGTTCACCGGGCCGCCTTTTTGATTCTGTCGCTCGCGCCAAAAGGCCACTGACACAGCCGCAGCTAGGCTCCTATCGTAGAGCAACCTTCTCCTCGTGTGTGGCGGTATATACATTGACCCAGGGCTGATGCAACGTCGCCTCTGGCGGGGCTTCGGGGGTGACTTCGCCACCCCCGAAAGATCTTTTTTGGTTGGTATTTGGCGGCGAAGCCGCCAAATACCAACCAAAAGCGCGGTCTGGGGCGCAGCCCCAGCGA
>CAISPW010000316.1 GCA_903887465.1 uncultured Oscillochloris sp.
ATGGTGCTCGACAAGCTGCATTGAGGATGGCTTTCACACGAATGTGCGTATACGTAGAGTATAGCAGGAATGACGCCTTTCCGCAATAGGACGCAATAAAACGCGATGAAACGCAATGGATCTTATGAACGCAAACGATACATGTTCGCGATCTACCCCCAACGGCCTTTGCTTTGTGACAACGCCTTCCTGATGTGAAAATAGCCGATAGCCGATAGCCGATAGCCGGGCATCAGCGACCATGTTCATCGCGGCGGTGTGCGCCCCGCGCATGAACGTCTTTTGGGGTATTGCGGTCTTCCTGATATTAAGGTATCCTTACTATCAGGAAGCCTGTTCATCGCCCGAAGAGATTGAGCGCACGCCTATGCCCACCGAAGCCGCCGCTGCCGCGCGTGACCTGCTGGCCACCCTGCCCCTGCTCAACCGTACGGTGGGTGGCTTGGTGCAGGGCGACACGCCCGACACCCTGACGATGCCGCAGTTCCGCGTACTCTCCTTCCTGTGCGCCGGCCCGCTGACCGTGAGCGATCTCGCTCGGCGGCGTCGCGTCACCATGGCCGCGATGGGCGAACTGGCCCAGGCTTTGGTGGAGCGCGGCATGATCGAGCGTCGGCCCGACCCGCAGGATCGGCGGCAGCAGCTGCTCTCTCTGAGCCCGGCGGGCCGACAGCGCTACGAGGCGGCCTACGCCCTGGCCCAGGCCCAGATCTCCGACCTTCTGGCCGCCCACCTGAGCCCCGAAGAGATCGCCGCCGTGCGCGCTGCCCTCCCGGCCCTCCAGCGTGCCCTCACCGGCGTGGAGCGGGGATCTGTGGATGGACACGGCCTCTCCGAGAAAAAACCTTTACCCTGAATGTTGTCGAGGATTAGCTATGCGACCACCATCAAGCGACGGCGACGAAGCTCCCCCGCGCACCCAGGTGCATCTCGTACGCCTGTTGAGTGGCTTCCGCGCCCTGCGGGTGCGCAACTACCGGCTCTACTGGACGGGCCAGCTCATCTCGATGACCGGCTCCTGGGTGCAGGTCACGGCCCAGGCGTTGCTGGTGCTTCAGCTTACCAACTCGCCTCTGGCCATCGGCCTAGTCGCCAGCTTCCAGTTCCTCCCGGTGATGCTGCTCTCGCTTTTCGGCGGCGTGATCGCCGACCGCGCGCCGCGCTACCGCATGATCCTGCTCACCCAGACCCTGGCTATGATCCTGGCGGTGATCTTTGGATCGCTGGTGGGCCTGGGCATTATCCAGCTCTGGCAGGTTTACCTGCTGGCCCTGCTCCAGGGGATTGTGAACGCCCTGGACACGCCGGTGCGCCAGGCGTTCGCGGTGGAACTGGTGGGCCGCGAGGATCGGCCGAACGTCGTGGCCCTGAACTCGATTGTCTTCAATGGCTCGCGCATCGTTGGGCCGGCCCTGGCCGGCCTGCTGATCGGCCCCCTAGGCATCGCCGCCATGCTCTACCTGAACGCAGCCAGCTTTCTGGCGGTGATGATCGGGCTGCTGCGCATGGACACGGGCCAGATCGCGCAGGAGCCACGTCCTCCGGCGCGCGTGATCAGCCAGCTTCGCGAGGGTCTGGCCTACACTTGGCGCACCCCCGAGGTGCTGCTGGTGATGATCTTGATCGGCGCAATCGGCACCTTTGGCTATAATTTCAGCGTGACCCTGCCGCTGATCGGTGGGTTCATCCTGCACACAAGCCCGGCCAGTTATGGTTTGTTGGGTGCCTTCCTTGGCCTTGGCTCGCTCACAGCGGCCGTCGCCAACGCCTACATGGGCAGCTTCACCCCCCGGCGCATGATCATCGCCGCCGCCGCCTTCAGCCTGCTGCTTGGCGCAGTGGCCACCACCAGCAACTTCGCGGTGGCCGCCGCCCTGCTCTTTGCCCTGGGCTTTGCGGGGATCAGCTTCACCACCGCCGCCAATACGGTCATTCAGTTGCGGGTGCCCGACGACCTGCGCGGCCGGGTCAGCAGCCTCTACTTTATGCTCTTCGCCGGCAGCACGCCCATTGGCGGCCTGCTGATCGGCGTCACGGCCAGTTTCTTCGGCGTGCCCGACGCCCTGCTGATCTGCGCCACGCTCTGCCTGCTCGGGGTCTGCGCGGCCCTGCTCTACCAGCGCAGCATCCCCCGGCATGTGTCGCCGCAGACGCTCGATATATGCGGAGATTTAGAGCGACAGCCCTAATGTTGCAAGGCTGTTGCAAAGTCGCTGGGGCTGCGCCCCAGACCGCGCTTTTTGTTGGTATTTGGCAGCTTCGCCGCCAAATACCAACAAAAAAAGATCTTTCGGGGGTGGCGCAGCCACCCCCAAACCCCCGCCAGAGGCGACTTTGCATCAGCCCTGCCTAATGTTGCTGCGTATGCG
>CAISPW010000317.1 GCA_903887465.1 uncultured Oscillochloris sp.
CCGCCCTGGCCCCAGTGTCAAGTGTTTCGAGCGGGTGCCGGGAGGCGCCCATACGGAAAACTGGCCCAAAGATTGTGCTTGACATGGGGTCCACCATACTTCTGGCCGCGCCATGTCAAGCAGTTCAAGTCGCGCCCCATCGCATGGCAGATCGCCTCGCGCCCAGCGGGGGCGGGCAAGAAACGCGGCACCCGGCAGCCGCCGCTCTTCGAGTGCATACTCTCCTACCACGCCACCGGCGGCGATGCCCTGGCCCGCCTGCGTACCCAGTACATCGAGCCGCTCCTGCGCCGCGAAGAATCGGCCCTCGCCGAAGCCCTGGGCAAACGCAACAGCGATGCCGCCGCATCGGCCAACGCACGGGTTGAGGAGTTGCGCGATCTCCTCGGTCGGCTCCAGCAGGTCGAACGCGAGGGCTTCGCCTGCCCTGAACTCGACGCGCTGCTCGCACAGGAGCCGCTCGACCGCTGGAGCAGCGACGGAATCGTGATGCTGGCGAGTACCGAGGATCTCGCACGGCAGGAACGTGCCTGGCAGGTAGATCTCAACGACGGGGTGCGGGTGAACATCGCCCCGCACCAGCTTGCGGGCACGCTCGCGGGAGAGGTGCTGAAGGCGGCGGACGCGAAGAAGGCCATCGCCGACCGGGCGCGCTGGCGGGCCGACGAGCGGCGCTGGGTACGGGCGGGCAAACTCCCGCGCTGCGGCTGGATGGACACCGATGTGCCAGAAAGCCCCGCCTGGACACGGCTGGCACCCGAGCGGGAAGCCGAGCAGAGGAAACTGGACGAGAAGCGGGCCGCCACAAATGCCAAACGGGGGCAAGACTAGACTATGCACACCGATATTCCGCTCAAAGGGAACGAATGATGGCATCGAGCTTTGCGAGCTACGTGTTGGCCGACAAAACGGCAGAGATTGAAGCTCGGGCGCGGCTTGGGGTCCTTCAACAGACGCTGGAGGAAGCGGTGATGGCGCGTTTCCCCAACGCCCCGCTGATCATCCTGCGTGATATGCGGCGAGTCATCGCGGAAGATCGGCTGCGTAGCCTCATCATTGCGGTGATCCAAGCAGCTGATCTGGACGCATTCGAGCAGCGACTGCTGGACGCGGTTGCAGCCGAAGGCCAGGGCTGAGGCCACCGAAGGAACCCCAGGCCCGCACTCAGATCGCCGCCGTACCCTGTCCTCCGATGTTTGAACCACCAGCGATATAGGTTGCCATGCCTCGCTCCCTCACATCTCATATCCTCCACGAAATCCAGAGCTACACCGCTCGCCGTCCCGGTGCCTGGATCGTCTGGTGCGACCCGCGCGGCGATTGGGCACCCCTGCTGCACGTCGCCCTCGCGGGCAGCGACATCCCGCTCATCGAGATGACGACGCGGGTGGCGGGGTACCGAGGCGGAGGGCACCCAACGGGTCGTCCTGAACCTGAGCGCCGACCGCACCGGCCTGGGACAGCCCGACCCGCAGCACCCCGAGTCTTGGCGCGCCCAGGCCATCGCCCGCCTGCTGGTCACCGACGCCCATCATCATGCACCGGCGTGCATCCCCGAAAACCACACACTGCTGATCGCCCCGCCCGCCCGTGTGCTCGCGCTCCAGTTGATCGACCGCTGGCGAGACAGTCGCACCTATAGCGACCTGCTGCCCCGTGCCGTGGAACTGGCCGATCCCCTTGCGGCCCTCGATACCCTGCTCCACGATGCCGATCCGGCCACCGGCCCCCTGCTCTCACGGCGTGCCGAACAGGCGGTGTACGCCGCGACCTGCCGACGGCTTGCTGCACAGGAGGGGCGTAACCTGCTGGATCTGCTTGCCCAACTCGGCTCGGCGATCACCGCTCATAGCGGCCCTCACGCGATCTGGGCCGACCCCGAGCGGGCACAGACCGCGACCATTCCATGGCGTGATCTGGCCCGACTGAGCTTGGCGTGCCACGATTTGCGTGATGCCTCACCACAGGGTGTGTGGGCCAGCCCCCAGGCGGCGCTCGATTGGTACGTGGACGGTGGCTGGCGGGTTGACCGGGCCGGTGAGGAGATCCTGCGCACCCTGGAGGCGAAGGACCCCGCACTCATCGCGCTGCTCACCCCACTGCGTGCGGCCTACCGTGCGCGCTGGGAGCAGCAACTCATGGCCTGGTCGGAGGTCTGGAACGCGGCTGGCTGTCCCGATCTCCCCTACCCTACGGCGGGAGAACGGCTGATCACCTTCCTCGACGCCCGCCGCCCGACCGCCATCATCGCGATTGACGCCCTCCGCTATGACCTTGGCCACGACGTGGCCCACCGGATCAATACCCAGGAACGCGCCGCACGAGCCACCGTCCATCCCGCCCGCGCCCCATTGCCAAGCATTACCGCGCTTGGGATGGGGATGACGCTGCCCATCCCCGCCCCCGATCTGGTCGCCACATGTATCGATGGACGCTGGAGCCTGCGCGAGCGCGGCCAGGACGCCGACCTAAGCCTCGCGGCCATGCGGCGTGCCTGGTGGACACGCCACGGCCATGTGGCCGCCGATGCGCTGCTCACCGTGAGTGAGGTGCTGAACCACGAGGTTCCACGACCAGCGAAAGACCGTCCACGACTCGTCGTGACGGATCACACACTGGATGACCACGGCCACGATGGCGAACTGGAGGTCGCAGGCACGGCAGGCACGCTGCGCCGCTACGTCCAGCTCATCCAGCGCCTGCGCGACGCGGGATGGCTGCGCATCGCCATCGTCACCGACCATGGCTACATCCACTGGACAAGTCAGCACGACCAGCGCGTCCCGCCACCCGATGGCGAGACCGTCTATCGTGCCCGCCGCGCCTGTGCCTACCGGGCCGGAGTTCCTGTGGTGGGGGCACCTGTCACCGCCCCCGGTGGTCAGCACCCGGTCGCGGTGCCGTCGGGAGCTGCGTGCTTCATCGCCTACGGTGGGCGCGGCTACTACCACGGAGGGCATCGCTCCAGGAGTGGGTCATCCCGATGATTGCCATTGACTGGCCTGCCCGTGCGAAGCCCGTCGATGTCGCTCTGCGCCCTCAGCCCACCGTGCTGAGCCAGCGCCCTCGGGTGACGCTGGATGTGCCGCCGGTGATGTTCCCCGAGGAGCAACTCGCTCGCGATGTGAAACTCGTGATCGTGCATGCCGGGACACGGGAACTTCTCTTTGCCAGTGACCCCCAGCCCGTCTCTCCGACCGAACGCCCGGATATGACCATCGAGATCGTCGCCAGCGTGCGACTCGGGGCGAGCGCGACACGCGGCACGGCGCTCCTCATTGAGGTACGCGACGCCCGCACCGATGCGGTTCTCGCCAGTACGCCCAGCACGCTGATGATTGAGCTACGCCAGACCAACGATAACGCGGGCTGGTAGGAGCACGACGCATATGACGATACCAACGACTGAACAATTCATCCCGGACGCGCTTGACCAACACCTGTTTACCGCATTTCCTGGCTTGGTGATGCGCAAAGACCTCACCCAGGCCATCCGGGGAATGAGCAAAGCGCCCTCGTACGT
This sequence comes from uncultured Oscillochloris sp., assembly GCA_903887465.1. GTDB lineage: Bacteria > Chloroflexota > Chloroflexia > Chloroflexales > Chloroflexaceae > Oscillochloris. The sequence continues at coordinate 3,524 of CAISPW010000317.1, forward strand.
GATCGAGTTTATGCTCGGAAAGTACTGCGCCAACCTCTTCGACAACCGCGACGTGCGTGAGGGACTAGAGTTGGTACGCGAGGAAGTCGCCGCCTACATCCCGCGCGGCGATGAGACCGAGGTAATCAAGGCGAACATCCGCGAGCGCCCGCCGCGCCGGATCATTGATATGGTCAAGGTCGAACTCAACGAGAAGCTCGACAGCGGCGTCTACTGGGCGACCCTGGCCACCGCCAACATCCGCAATGTCAACATTCGCCCTGAGTTGCTCCAGAAGTACGAGCGCCTGCTGATGGCCGGGGTCTGGTCGAATATCCTGGTCACCTACGATGACAGCATTCGCTACGGGAGCAAGACCTACCCCTTCGTGATCACCCGGCTAGAGCCGGTGCAAGTCGGCCAAGTCAGCCTGGATGACTACTGCGCTGGACGGGTGGGATTCACCCGCGACGAGTGGATCGACGCACTCATTCGCACGATGGGCTACGAGCCAACCGACGTGCGGCTCACACCACGGGTAAAGCTACTCTATCTCGTCCGGCTCATCCCCCTGGTTGAGCCGAATTACCATATGATCGAACTTGGCCCGCGTCAGACCGGCAAGTCCTTCTGCTTCACCGAGTTCAGTCCCTACGGCACCCTGCTCGCGGGCGGCCAAGTAACGGTTCCCAAGCTCTTCGTCTCAAATACCAATCCACCGCGCCCAGGGCTCGTCGCCCAGCGCGATGTCGTCGGCTTCGACGAGATCGCGGAGAGCAGCTTCAATGCCGACGACGACAAGAATCTCTACAAGAATTATATGGAGGCCGGACAGATTAACCGTGGCCTGATGACAGTGACGGGCGATGCGGGCTTTATCTTCAACGGCAACATCAACTTCGACCCGCGCAGCGGAGCGATGGCCGACCACCTGTTTAAACCGCTCCCGCCGAGTGTGGCCGACGACACCGCCTTTCACGACCGTTGGGCGGCCTACCTACCGGGGTGGGAACTGCCCAAGCTCACGCCAGATCTGATCACCGGGCGGGTCGGCTTCATCCTCGACTATATCAGCGAACTGTTCCACCGCGACATGCGGCGCATCGCACGCTACGGCACACTCTGGGAGGAATGGTTCGAGGCTCCCGGCCGGGAGTGGAGCGCCCGTGATATGCGCAGCATTAATCGCACCTTCTCCGGCCTGACCAAGCTCGTCTTCCCGGATGGGCGGATGACCAAGGATGACGCACAGATGCTCCTCGACATGGCGGTGGAGCTCCGGTTGCGCGTACGTGTTCAGCTTCACCGCATCAGCCCCCAGGAGTTCCCGCTCACCGAGATGCACTACAGCGACCGGACAACGGGCGAGGTGATCATCGTTCGCCTGAACGATGCGTAGGGCAAACGCCCATCGTGTAGGGACAGATCCACGCATCGCCGTCACAGTCGCCACGCGGAGAGAACGCCGTTCATGCCGTTCGCGTCATTCGCGTTCGCGTCATTCGCCCGGTTTCGCGTCGTTCGCGATCCAAACCCCCGGTTTCGCGTCGTTCGCGATCCAAACCCCCGGTTTCGCGTCGTTCGCGTCGTCGGGGGGCCGAAGCATCGCCGGGTGGTATCCGGGCGGCGCAAATACGCAGGGGCGATGCTTCGGCCCTACGGGGACGCGCCGTTCGCGTCGTTCGCGTCATTCGCGCCGTTCGCGTTCGCGTCATTCGCCCGGTTTCGCGTCGTTCGCGATCCAAACCCCCGGTTTCGCGTCGTTCGCGATCCAAACCCCCGGTTTCGCGTCGTTCGCGATCCAAACCCCTCCGGCGTCGCGTCATTCGCGATCCAAACCCCCGGTTTCGCGTCGTTCGCGCGGCGCGTCCGCATCAAGGTCGGCCTTCTCCAGCCCGGCCTTTGCGGCCGCCACGATCAGCGCCCCTTCGGTGGGGTCGCCCTTGATCTGCCAGCGCCCCTCGTGCGGGATCAGCCGCGCGTCGGAGCAGAGCGTGCCTGCGCGCAGCAGCTCGCCCAGTGCGCCATCCGGCGTCACCGGCGCACCATCGCGGAGGAATGTGCCGGATGGCGCATAGCCGGTGTTGGTGACCGCGATCAGCTCCCCGGCGACGAAGATCTGGCGGACGATCATCTTATCTTTGGTGAGCGTGCCGGTCTTATCCGAGCAGATCACCGAGGTGCTGCCCAGGGTCTCCACCGCCGGCAGCGCCTCGGGCACCACGGCCACCGCGAGGGCGATACCGAAGATCAGCATTTCGAGGAAGGGCTGGCCACGCAGCAGGCCGAGCGCCATCACGATGATGACGACGACAAAGGCCGAGATCGCCAGCGCCTTGCCACGCCCGTAAGTGACGATCATACCAGCATAGATCATATTGGTGCGGTCACCGACCGTGAGCGGCCCTTCCGGGAGCGGCAAGGCGATGCTACGATCACTGCAAACGGTCAAGCTGGGTTGAACCATGCCTAAAACATGGTTCAGAACCGCTTGACCGTTTGGCGGGGACGCGATGCGGCGAGGATGCGATAGCATCGCCTCGTCGCATCCTCGCCGCATCGCCAAACGGTCAAGCTGAAACCTGGCACCGGAAACCTCGCCTTACCGCCTAACCAGTGGCAGGAAGACATGTTCCGTGCGCCCCCATACGTCCAGCACTCCACTCATGTCTGCGGCCACCACCTCCAGGGCCGGGTCTGTGTCGAGATTGGCGAGGGCCGGTGCTCCCTTCACCGAGTAGCTCACCGCCTGCGGCCAGCCAGTCGCCAGCGTGCCGTCGTGATGCCAGGCGTAAACGTGGGCGTCGTCGCTGCCGGCGAGGATCTCCGGGAGCCCGTCACCATCAATATCGCCGACCGCCGGTGCGCCAAAGATAGCCGCGTTGGTCGTCTGCGGCCAGCCCGTTAGGCGTGACCCGTCGTGGTGCCAGATCCAGAGCTTGTGGTCGTCGCTGCCAACCAGAATCTCTAGGCTGCCATCGCTATCCACATCGGCGATACGCGGCGAGGAGCGCACCGTCCACCCGGTGGTGCGCCGCCAGATCTGGGCACCGGTGGCGTCGAGCAGGTAGACGTAGCCGTCGCCGGAGCCGACCGCCACTTCAAGCCCGGTGTGCTGGGTGTCAATATCGGCGATGGCTGGGGTTGAGAGGATCATATCGCCTGTTGCGAATGTCCAGCGGCTGCTGCCGTCGGCGTTGAAGGCATAAAGGGTGCCGTTGGTCGAGCCCACGACGATCTCAGGACTGCCGTTGCCATCCAGGTCAGCGATGCGCGGCGAGCTGTTGAGGATCTGGCTGTCGTAGGTGTCGTGTAGTTCACCGATGCTGACCGGCCAGCCCGGTCGCGGCGTGCCATCGGCGTTGAAGGCGTAGAGGCGTCCATCGGCCAGGGGCACCACCACCTCCGGCTTCCCGTCACCATCCAGGTCGCCCACGGCGGGGGTCGCCAGGATACGATACGTTGTATCGGCCTCGACGCCGACGCTCACCGGCCAGCCGACGAGGGCCGATCCGTCGGCGTGCCAGGCGTAGAGCTTGCCATCGGCCGCACCGACGATCACCTCCGGCTTCCCGTCGCCATCCAGGTCGGCCACCGCCGCCGCTGCGCGGATCCCGCCTCCGACCGTTTGCGGCCAACCGCTGAGTGGGTGCATGTCGGTATCGTAAACCTCGACCCGGTTCGCGAGCAGGTTGCCGATGATCAACTCGGGCTTCCCGTCACCAGTGAGGTCGGCGGCGATGGGCGGGGCGAAGTAGCGCGACGCTGGTGCGGTTTCGCTTGCGTTGATCGTCACCAGGCTTGGCGCGGGAATCGCTCCTCCCCAAAGCCAGGCGACGGTGGCATTGGCGAGGTCAGACCAGTTTAGTGATTGGGAGCCTCCGCTCTGGATGTATTGCACGTAGGACGGGTAGCCGCGCCAAATGCCAGCAAACTCCTGGAGCCAGCGCCACCCCTCGGGGAAGACGTGGGCTAACGGCATGTCGTAGCCGATCAGGGGCGCAGTGCTATCAAAGCGACTGGTCACCGTCTGTGTGTTGTCGAGATGGCCCGGCTGCACCAGATGGATGTCCTGGCCGGTTTCCACCACGTGCAGGTAGGGATCCCAGGGCAGCGGCCGCAGGCTATCCATTGGGTTCGCTGATGGGTCGCTCAGCACGACCGTCAGCGTCGCCTGCTGTCCGGCGATCACGCCCTGCTGATCGACGCGGGTGTTGGTCTGCTCCATTGTCGCTGTCGGCTGCGGCAGCGCCTCGCGGGTGCGACTGAAGATCGTGACCATCGGATCGCCAATACGAAAGCCAGTCCGTTCGGCGCGCACTTGTGTACCCAGTGGATTGGTCACGCTCAGCGCGTACCAGCCGTCGCCAGTCAGTGGCAACTGGTGGCGGAATACGTGGTTGAGGAAACCGGCACCACGGGCCAGGGACTCGTAGTGAATCTCCACCGCCGCGAGGTCGCCCGAGGTCAGTGCGCCGCGCTTGATGGTGATGCGCGCCAAAAAGTCGTTGTAGTCCCAGTCCGACCAGTTGTACTTTTTGAGATCCTCGAAGGCGACGATGCTGCGGTCGGTGCTCCAGACGAGCGGGCCGTAGACCGCCGCGATGGCCTGGTCGTCCGGGTCGTTGTCGGCCACCACGCGGGCGCTATTGTTTGTCGGGATGGGCTGAGCGCGGATGTCGCGACCGGCGGCGGTGAAGGTTGCCGGATAGCTCGCGTCGGCATCTGCGCTGTTGACGCGGGCCTTAAAGCTGATGCTCATGGACGCGCCGCCCGGCAGTGCGGGCAGATTCCAGGGCGCACCCGTCAGGTCGGCCAGGGGCGCGCCGTCAACCTGCGCAGATCCCGCCACAAAGCTGCTGTTTGTCGGCAGTATTGCGGCGAGGGTCAGGCTTTCAGCGCGCCCACTGCCCACATTAACAATGGTGACGAGATAGTCCACGAGGTCGCCGACATGAACCTCGGCGCGGTCAGCGGCGGCGGTGATGGTCAGCGCCGGATCCATCACATTGTTCGCCACCGGATTGCTCGTGCGTGTGGAAACGTTGGATGTGGTGTAGCTGGCTTGGTTCGCCACCACCTCGCCGTCACGCGCCGGGCTGGTCGCAGGTAGCTGGGCACTGACCGTCACGCTGCGTTGCTGGCCCGGCGGGATCGTGCCAAGCGGCACGCTCAGGTTGCCCGCGTTGACTGTTCCCGCGCTCACGCCAGTGACGGTGAGACGAGCGCTGATTGGGTCGCTCAGGGTGACGTTGTAGAGCGTGGCGTTGATCGGCGTAGTCGGGACGGTGATCGTGTAGCTGAGCATGCCGCCGTGGGTGAATTCGCCATCGCTAAGTTTCACCTCTTTGTGCAGCGCCGATTGCGGGGTCGTCAGGGTAACGGTGGTCGTCGGGCCGCTGTAGGTGCGCTCGTCGGCTCGCCCATCGTTATCAACATCGCCAGGTATTCCGGGCTGTGAGCTGTAGACCGGCACACTCGCTGAACTACTCATCTTCAGATCGGCGGCGATCCCGGCGTCGGCCTGTACACTCAGCAGGACGATCCAGGCTGCGCCGTTCGGCAGCACATCGAGGCCGTAGTGTGTCGTCGTCGCCCCTGCCACACTCGTATCGCTGGGGATCGGAGCCGGGCCAGTCCAACTCGTCGGCAGGCTGACCTGCGATGACTGGGTGGCGACAAAGCTCAGTCCAGCGGGAAGAATTTGCTCCAGGGTGATATCGTAGGCCGGGCTGTAGCCCTGGTTCTGCACCTGAAGCCGCACGGTCAGACTCTCGCTCGCGCCGATGACGGTCTTGTCCATGCTGGCGCTCAGCGCCAGGTAGGGCTGGGTGATTGTCACGGTTGCCTGGGCGCGTGGGCTGCGGCGCGTGGTTTTACTGGTGTCAAGGCCATCGAAGGCCGCGCTCGTCGTCTGGTAGCCAGCGGCGCTGTCGTACCAGCCAGCGTAGACGCTGGTGCTGGCCGAGCTGCGCACGGCATTATTGGTGTAGTACTGCGTGGTGGGGCTGCCGGGCTTGTAGCCGGTGAACAGGGTATCAAAGTGGATCGCGAATGTCGCAGCGGTACTCCCCGCGCTGTTGTCGAGCGTATTGAGAAACCACCGTAGCTCACGCTGACCGTCGGAAAGTGGGTTTTGCAGGTGGTGCCCTGCCGTACCGTCGAGAGTCGCGCCAGTTACTGAGGTGGTGCGCAGGTAGGCGAATCCCTGGGGCAGACTGTTGGCCTGGATCACCGGCCAGTAAGCCACCACGCCGGTCGGGACGCTGCCGGTGATCGTCCAGGCGACCGTATCACCCGGCCTCGCGCTAGTCGGGCTGGCGCTCAACGTCAGCGTGACCCCGCGCAGATAGACGGTTGTGCTATTGGTGTTCAGGTCGTCGGTGTTGGTTGTCGCGGCCCACTGATGACCGAGGCTGTCGGCGCGGCTGTTATAGGCCACGCTGGCGAGATTGGTCATCTGGGCACCGGCCGCTAGGCCGGTGGGCACCGTCGCGCTATAGCTGAAGCTCTGGGTAGCTCCCGGCGCAAGGCTGGGCACCGTCGCCCAGGTGAGTATGCCACCTTGGCCATTGGCCGGGTCACCGCTGGTGGTCGTGTAGCTACTTGATGTCGGGGTGGCGCTCCCACCGCTGGCGGAGATGATCAGATCTTTCGGCACTGTGTCGCTGACCACGAGGTTATAGGCCGTTGCGGCCCCGTTATTGGTCACGCTGATCGTAAAATTCACATGACTCCCACCAACAAGATTCGTGGCTGGGTTGGCACTCTTGGTCAGGGTCAGTTCCGGCGCAACGTAGGCGACATCTGTGCTGCCGCGTAGGCTATAGACCGTTGTTCTGGTGCCCTGGCCGGTGAGCTTGCCGAAGTTAGCGACTAGCCAACCTGGCTGTATATCTGGAATATCGCCGAGCCGTGCATCAATGGTTACTTGCCAGGTTGCGCCACGGGCCGCGTGGCAGAGCCGCCACTCCAGGTACTCCAGGCCGCCGAGTGCGCCGACAACGGGAATCGTCGGGGCGCTGACACAATCGCTGCTGCTGGCGAACGTCCCGACGGTTGTGTGGCTCGCGCTCCCCGCCACATAGTGCATGCCACGTGGCAGAAAGTCGCGGATGATGATCGCCCGCGCATCCACATCAGCGGCGCTGGCATAGCTCAGCCGGAAGCGCAGCGTGTCACCCGTGAATCCCTTGGCGCTCGTTGACCATGCGTTCAGGTCGGTGCGCCAGACCTCCTTGGTGAAGGTTGGCATACGGGTGGTCACGCTTGCGGCGGACTGGTCGGGCGAGGACGCCCCCGTTCGACTCGGGTTGCTCAGATCGGTCCAGGTGCCATTGAGGATGACGCTGTTGGTGAGGCGGTCAGACGACACCACCGGCTGTCCGGTGTAGGGTGCGGCATCGTAGACCGGGTCTACCTTGGCGCTGAAGCTGACCTGGCTCGTGGTGCCTGCCCCAGTCGTCGCCGGGTCAAGCGCCCAGATCAGGGTTGTGAGTCCCGCGCTGGGCGTATTCGCCTGCACCTCACGCGGCGACGGCGATGCACTGCCCTCGACATAGCTCATCCCGTCGGGAAGCACATCGGTGAGGATTACATTGGTTGCCGTGTAATATTCCGCAACATACACGCTCAGTTGGAAGTTCACCGAGGTGCCGATTCCAACCGTGTCCGGCTGGGCGCTCTTGTGGACGGTCATGTAGTCGGCGGTGATCGTGACGGGCGCGTCATCCGCTGGCGTAGACTGGGTGCCATCAGCGGTGGCAAGCCCAGCGTAGACCCCGCTGGCCTCGTAGGTCAGATTGATCAGCGTATCCTCAGGGATGGGCGCGCCGTGCATCGGACCGGCGAACGGCCCCGCCGCCGCTGATATGTCTGCGGCCGTGCGATAGCTATGGGGCACCGCCGCATCAAAGCTGATCACAATCGGCGCATCATACTGGGCCGGGGTCAGCGTGCCGATCCCCCAGCGCAGCGTGAGCGAGCCGTCGCTCTGGAGGGCCAGTGTCGGGCTGGTGGCAGCGCTGGTCGGGTTAGGACTGATGCTGGGCGTACCAAGGTAGGCCGCGCCCGGCGGCAGGGTCGCAGTCACCGTAACCATTGCGGTATTGCCGACCCGATTATTACGCAGGGTCAGCCGGTAGCGGTAGGGCCAGTCGGCCCCGGCCCGCGCACCCGGTGCGCTGCTCATCTCACCGGCACCGCTGGCCTGGTGGCCCTGGGTGGACTGCTCGACCGCCGCCTCCAGATCAATCGCCTGGGGGTGAGCCGCGAGGCTGTGCGTCACACTGACCCAAGCTCCGCTGTTGTCGGACATCGTGTTGACCGCAGCGGTAGCGGTCGTGCTGAACATCGCGCCAATGCCCAGGCTCGCATCCAGGCTGGCGCTGAGCGTCAGGGACAGAGACTCGCCCGCCTCCAGGTCGGCGATGTTATCCCAACTGACGAGCGTGCTACCGTCGGCCTGCGCTGCGATCAGCGAGGGCGGTGGGTCTGCGCTGACGACATGCAGCCCAATTGGGATGGTATCGCTGATCGTGAGATTGTAGCCTCTGCCGATCACCGGCGTGGAAGCCGTGTTGCGAACCTGGATTGTGTAGGTCACGCCTCCGCCAAGCGTAGGCTCTGCGCTGACTGACTGGCTGAGGGTGAGGATGGGAGAGGACGGAATGGCCTGAGACTGAGCGGCACGGACGTGGCTAGTAGGCAGTAGCGCAACAAGTGCGATGATTGCCAACATGAGACGAGACAGGGAAGAGGTTTGCATAGGGATCTCGGTGATAGTTCCGATTATGGAGAGTACTAAAAAGTCGGGGAGGCGGGTATAAATCGGTATTGATATAATATCGACGGCCTTTTTATGTCTTTGAGCGGATTGTAATGCGCCACCGCTCACCCGCTGCGTTCCTCCACGCTACCGTTCTCTGCTGATTCCGATGCGGGGAGGGGCTCGACTGGCCCTGGCATATGCCGTGGGAGATCCCGGTGCTGACCGCGACGCTCGTGCCGCTCGGCGTGGGCACGACGGGGCTTGTGCTGCTCCATGCCTATCTGGAGCGGCGACGCCCTCATCTATGACTCACGCTTGGTGGGGCAGTGCGGCTGCTCGCGATGGGCTTGCTGACGCGGTTCGCGCGGTTCCCGCTCAACGACCAGATCATGACATGGTCGGCTCAGGCACCACCGACGGACTGGCAGGTCGTCCGTGAACAGTGGAACAGGGCCCACACGCTGCGTACGGTGGCAGGGATCGGCAGTTTCACCCTGCTGATCCTGTGGGCGCTCGTACTCAGGCAGCAGCACGTTCGCGTCAATGAGGAGATGCCGCTGCGCCGGGAGGAACCGCTCCAACAGGGTGAGACGCGATGCTTCACGCATCCATCGCCCTGGCCGCTATCGGCTACGGAAAAGCTCGCTCAACTTCTCCAGTGTCAGGTACAGTTGGGCAAAGGCTTCCTGGCCGATGGCCTCAGCCCACGCGGCCTGAAGCTGGGCCAGGCTGGTGCGGGCAACCCGTTCCACCTCCCAGCCACGGGCCGTCCGCCGCAACCTGCAGGAGCGCTTTCTGCCGGCCCTGCGCAGCCAGACCGGCTTTGTCGCTGGCTACTGGGGCGAGGCCGCAGACGACCGCTCCGTGTCGATCACGATCTGGGAGAGCGAGGAGGCCATGCGCCTGGGCGCCGAGCGCGCCAACGCCATCCCGCTACGCGACTGGCAAGACTCGGCGCAGATCGCGTCGCCCGAGCACAGCGACCTCTTCACGATCTCGGTCGAGAGCGAACTAAGCGCTACTTATTAAACCGGAAGTGGCAGATATCCCCATCCTGGACGATATACGTCTTCCCCTCCAGGCGCACCGTGCCGGCCTTCTTCGCGTCCGCCATGCCACCGGCGCGTATCAGATCGTCATAGGCCACCGTCTCGGCACGGATAAAGCCGCGCTGGATGTCGGAGTGGATCGTCCCGGCGGCCTCGACGGCGGGCGTGTTGCGGCGGATCGGCCAGGCCCGCACCTCGTCCTCGCCAGCCGTGAGGAAGCTCACGAGGCCCAGCAGTTCGTAAGAACGCTGGATGACCACATCGCGAGCGGGCGCGCTGATCCCCAGGTCGGCCATAAATGACCCCGTATCCGCATCATCAAGCTGGGAAAGCTCGGCTTCGATCTTCCCGCAGAGGGCCACCACCGCGCTGTTGCGGAAAGGGTAGCTCACCGAGGGCGGGTTGCTGATCGTGTCCTCGCCCACATTCAGCGCCAGGAGCATCGGCTTTGCGGTGAGGAACTGGAAGCCACGGATCATGCGTGCCTCCTCATCGCTTATCTCCACGTTGCGAATGGGCGTCTCGCGCTCCAAGGCTGCCTGAAGCCGCAGCAGCAGGTCGCGCTCGGCGACGCGCAACTCCTTATCCTTCGTCGCCATCTTGGTAATCTCGGCGGTGAGCCGGGTCAGCCGCTTCTCGATGATCGCGAGATCCGAGAAGATCAACTCCAGATCAACCGTGGCGATATCGCGGGACACGTTCACCGATCCCTCGGGATGGGGCACCGTGGAGTCCTCAAAGGCGCGCACCACATGCACCAGCGCGTCGGCGGTGCCAAGATAGTTCAGCAGGGCCGGGGGCAACCCCCCACGCTCGTCCCCCCCGCCGCTGATGCCGGCCACATCGACATACTGCACATCGGCATAGGTTATCTTGCGTGGCTTAAACATCTGCGCCAACACCTCAAGCCGCCGGTCGGGCACCTTCACCATCGCTAAATTCGGCTCTATCTGCCCCGATGAGTACGCCGTTGTCTCCGCTGTGCCACGGGTCAGCGCGTTAAACACCGTCGTCTTCCCGCTATTCGCCAGCCCAATGATCGCAAGCTTCATGGAATGTGTATCTTTCGTGACTATAGCGCGCCTATATTCTTACAACCTTCGCGATCCAAAGCTCTCCGCGCTCGTGGCCTCCGCCCGGCTTCATATCCTTCGCAAACTCAGGCATGGTACAAACACACGTGACCGTTCAGCGACGAGACGATGACGCGATGAGGCGATAGGAGCGCGTCATCGCCTCGTTGCCTCGTCGCAGGACGGTCACGTGTGTTTGTACCATGCCTAAGCAGACGAACCGGGATCGTATGATGTACAAGAGGACATGAGTCGTCGTTGATGAGTGCGCCGAATTGTACCATGACCACGCTCAGGGAATCTGATCTTTTTGATTGTCCCGTTGGACAAGGTTTCAGGATTGGCAATGTTACTTTACCGTGCGTAGATTCGCAATAGAGCAAGAATCACTCTGTCACACATGTCACGCTTCGCTCTGCGTGATAGAGTAATTTTTGTGGTATTGTGTGAACTCAGTTCTGCGATGTGCAAATTCAATTCTGAGCGATGTGCAAATTCAATTCTGAGCGACGTGAACTCAGTTCTGCGATGTGCAAATTCAATTCTGAGCGATATGAACTCAGTTCTGCGATGTGCAAATTCAATTCTGAGCGATGTGAACTCAGTTCTGCGATGTGCAAATTCAATTCTGAGCGATGTGAACTCAGTTCACATAAAATAGCAACTTCTCTACTGTCGAGCGATTGCCACTTCACCCACACCATGCGTACTCTTATGAAGAGCGCACGTCGTGGAGCGCACGTCGTGGACCAGCAAACCGCAAAGGGAGAACCCTGCTATGGATGCAAAGCGAACCCCACTTGCCCCTGCCATCCTCAGCGCCGACTATACGACCTTACTCGCCATCCAGAACCTTAGGTATGGTTCAAACACACGTGACCGTTCAGCGCGGGATCGCCTGTTGATGCCGCCGGAGATGTCGCTGGGTTGACGTGGTACACGTCACGACATACCATGCGGGAGTATGCTGCGACTCACGCATCCGCGAGGTGACGATGATTTCGTTCGACGCTATCAATACATTAAGCGCCGAGATCGCCGCCACGTTCCATCCCGAAGCGTAGAACTGTCTTGGCGCCAAGACACCAACTACAGTTCGATACGACGCCCCACCGCCGCCCGCGCATCAGCCCTGACGGTAATCTCTCAGCAGCGGTACCAGCGCCGCGTTGAGCGCCGCGTAGCCCGCCGCGCTCAGGTGCAACTCGTCGTCGGCGTAGGCGTCGCGCACGTAGCCGTCTGGCCCGGCCAGCACGGCGGCGCTGTCCAGCACGGCCACGCCCACCATGCGTAGGCCCAGCAGCTCGCGGTTGACCTCGGCGATGGCCCGCTGCACCGCCGCGTCCGGCAGCGGGCCGTGGGCGAGCGGGAAGATCGTCGTTAGCACCACCTGTGCGCCCAGTTCGCGGGCTTTGACGACCACCGCCTCAATCGCCCTGCGGGTTGTGGTCATCACCTGCGCCGTATCGCGACTCCCCAGCATCAGATCGGCTAGGTCGTTGACCCCCAGTTGCACGACGACCATGTCTGGTCGCAGCGGTGCCACGAGGGCGCTGAAGCGCTGGAGCAGATAGCTCGACGATGCGCCGGGAACTCCTCGGGCGACGCACTGTACGCCCTCCATCTGTGGAACAGTCCACCAGTCTGCGCGCGAGTCGCCGAAGAAGACGATGCGCCGTGGTGCGAGGGCATGCGGATCCATTGGGGTTCTCCCGTGGCGATAGGTGATGTGGGCAGTGGCTGCGGTCGGATGATTCGTGCGTAGTCGCTCAGGGTGAGATCGCTGGCCTCGGCGAAGATCAGGAACGCTACCGGCGCTGCGCAGGAACCAAGCGTGTCGCCACCTGATGCGGCACGTCTGCCCACACCCGCCCTGGGGTCAGCAGCCCATCCACCAGCGCCCGCGCCGCATAGCGCAAGCGCCGCGTCAGGCAGGCCATGGAGCGCGGCGGGTACCGGCGCGAAGGCGACGAACCCGCCATGCGCTCCATTCTCGTCGATGACGATCACGCCCTGGTCATAGCCGACGCGAAAGAGATGCTGCCCCACGGCGGCGGCGCTTTGAAGGGTGAGATCACGTGCGATCAGTCGCTGGGTATCGTTGCGTGGGCCGCGCAAGGCCGTTTGCTGGGCGGGCGTGAGCCGGAGCGCGCGCAGGTTCCAGTGCGCCTGGATCAGGCTGGTGATCTCCATGCCGTGGGAGATGCTCATCGCATGGCGCCTCTGTGTCTCATCGTGCGGCTTGGCCTATCATAGCAGGTGTTGGGCTTCGATCTTGATCGCACATTGGATATAGGGCACGACCGCAAAAGACGTTCATGCGCGGGGCGCACACCGCCGCGATGAACATGGTCGCTGATGCCCGGCTATCGGCTATCGGCTATCGGCTATCGGCTATTTTTACATCAGTCACCCTGCCATCCCAAGTGCCCGGCCCGTACACGGGCGGGCGAGGTCTACGAAGGCCGCCTGCGCGCCCTGCCGGAGGCCGCGCAGGCGGCCTTCGGCACCCGTACCGAGGGGTTCAGCCCCCCGGCGGGTGGTACCGCACCGGGCGAGTTTTGCGGTAGTGCGCTATAGGTGATTCGGCAGAGCGTATCGGCGCGCTGACCCACGAGACGGATCGGCGATGGGAGACTCCAGAGGTGCGGGCTGGTGATCGCTGTTGCGCCTCGCTACCAGGGCGCGGGCGCGGATATCGGTTGCGCCCCTAACAGCGGCACATCCCAAGCTGTAGAGAACTCGCAACTTGAGGTTTAAATTAAGTTTTTTTAGCGGAGTTGTAACACGTTGGTTTTTGTTGCATATTATGATCTACAGTACTCTACAGCGGTGCCGATCTTCGCACTTACCGCACCCTCCCCGAGGTGAATTTATGATCAGCGATATTGTTACGCTCACCACTGCGGGAATTGCCGCGCTCAAGCATGGCGATCATACACAGGGACGATCTCTGCTTATCGAAGCAGTCAAACAGGAGCCGTGTAACCTCCACGCATGGCTGTGGCTCTCAGAGACGGCCATGAGCGACGATGAGCGGCGCTATTGCCTTCAGCGCGTGCTGACTATCAGCCCCGATCATCCGGCCGCCCAGCGTGGGTTGAGCATGCTGGCGCACGTGCCGCGCTCATCCCCAACCGACGCGCCCCCGCCAGCCCAGGATCCTGCGGTGTCTGAGATCCGCTATGCGGCAGCGGCGATCCCCACGCAGCCGCCAGCACGGCAGGAGGTAATCGACACACCCCGCGCTTCAGCCCTACGACCGATGCCCACCGCATCAGCCAGCCCCACGCCCGCGCTGTCATCCCGCGCTCATCCTCCCCGCCGTAGCGGCATCGCCCTCCTGCTCATCAGCGTCATCATTGCTGGCGCGATCGGCGTCGGCGGCATGGGCGGGTGGATGCTGGTGCGCTGGGCTGACTCCGGGGGGACGGTGGGCGCGCTGGCCTTCTGGGCTCCCACGGTAACCCCGGTTCCGACCGCAACCCCGGCCCCCACGGCAACGCCACAGCCGACGTGTGCCGAGTTAGCCAATGCCTATGTCGATGAAATCAAACCGCTCCTGGTCGAGTGGGATGACTCGGCATCCCTGGCGAACAGCACTGCACGTATCGCGCTCCCCCAGGTGATCCCACAGCTCCAGCAGGTGCGCCGCCAGCTTGATAGGCTCACCCCTCCGGCCTGCGCACGTGGCGTGCATGGCCACCTCGTCAACGCCATGGACTACCGTATCAAGGCGTTCATCTCCTTCATGGGTCAGGAAGATGATCTGGTCTTCACAACATGGGTGACTCGGAGTAGTACGGAGCTTGATTCCGCGATGGAGGAGCTTAAAGCGCTTATGGCTGACAGCGCTGATCCGCAGGCCACTGTCATTGGGGTGTTTAGCGCAGGCTGATGACATGCGGTACATTGTTTGCCTGGGTGCCGTCACCGCAAAACGGTGATGGTACTTCACGGTCTCCATTGAATGGCTGCCCCCCAGTGCGCTGTAGGCAGCGGCACGGCGGCAGGCGACTCAGCGTCGCTCTCGCCTGCCCGCCGCGCCGTCGTATCCCGTGTTCGGCAACCCTCAAACGCGGAAGGCGCCCCGCTGCGGAGCGCCGCCAACCACACGCGAGCGCGGCGTGATCACCTTCCCCGTCACCCGTCCCCGCGACCCGTAGCCCGCGCACCGCTGCGGAGCGCGGGCGCTGTTGGCCCATCGCCCCGCCGGCGCGCAGCGGCCTAGGGGGCCGCCGCGCTAGGCCAGAGTACCGCTGATCAGTGCGGCACTGGCAGCACTTTATCTTAACGGGCGAGCGACGGATCACATCCTCAATACATGCCGTGCGCTTTCCTTGTTCCGCCTCTGCTTCGTGATCGCCGCCATACATCAATGCCTTCCACCTACCACGCCGCGTGCGCGGCGTGGTGACGCCACCGCAGTTTTCCTCTCTTCTGAAGGAGCACTGCCGTGGCATCCACCCCGGATCTCTCGCCCTTCCACCTCGCTCCCGACGCCCTGGCGCTCGGCGGCGCGGCCGACCGCTTCCACCGGAACATCGCCGCCCTGACCCTGGCCCGCGATCTGTCCGACAGCGGGCGGCCAGCCACCGATGCGGAGCGACTCTCCTTGGCCCACTACACGGCCTTCGGCGAGTCGGCTCTGCTCAACCGGCTCTTTCGCTACGATGCCGCTGCGGCGCGCTACGTCCTCCTCGACCCGTATGCCGCCATTCTTGGCCCTGACGAGGCTCGGCATCTGCGCCGGGCGGCCCTGACCGCCTTCTACACGCCCCTCGACATCGCCCACGCGATCGGGGGTGCCGTCACGCGGCTGGGCCTGGGTGCCCTAGATCGCCCGCGCATCCTGGAGCCCGCCGCTGGTGTCGGCCACTTCATCTCAACGATGCCGCCCGCGTTGCGCGCCCACGCTGAGATCACCGCAGTCGAGCTTGACCCGACCTCGGCCCGCATCCTGGGCCGCATCCACCCCGACGTTGCCCTGCACGGCGGCGTGGGCTTCGAGCAGGCCGACCTGCCCTCGGGCTGGTTCGACCTGGCGATCTCCAACGTGCCCTTCGGCAAACTGGCCGTCCACGACCCGCTCGCCCCCGAGGCGCTGCGCCTCGTCCGCCCCGGCGGCATCGTCGTCTTCCTCACCAGTTGGGGCACCCTCGACAAGCGTTCCCGCTCCGTCCGCGCCCACCTCGCCGAGCATGCCGATCTGCTGGGTGCCTTCCGCCTGCCCAACGGGGTCTTCCGGCAGGTCAGCGGATCCGAGAGCGCCGCCGACCTGATCATCCTTCAGAAGAAGCCCCGCCCCGTATGGTGGACCCCATGTCAAGCACAATCTTTGGGCCAGTTTTCCGTATGGGCGCCTCCCGGCACCCGCTCGAAACACTTGACACTGGGGCCAGGGCGGAGGGCGGGGCTGAGCGGCCCCGGC
>CAISPW010000318.1 GCA_903887465.1 uncultured Oscillochloris sp.
CGGAGGCGCGAAATGGGGCGGAGGCGCGAAGCCGCTGGATCGCGGAGGCGCGAAATGGGGCGGAGGCGCGAAGCCGAGCGGTGTGGTTGCACCGCTCGGCTTCGCGTCGTGAGTTCGTGAGTTCGCGTTCGCGTCATTCGCCATTGTTCGCGCCTTCGCGATCCAGAGCCTCAGTTGCGCTCATGCCGTAGCCGTGCTAGAATCATCCTCATGGAACCGTATACCCCTGTACCGACGCCAGAGCAGACCGCCGCGAGGGATCGCACGTCGCACATCCCTGGCTTTGATGCGAAGGCGACCCCCTTGCTCGGCATTGGCCTCGGCCTGACGGGCATCGTCCTCAGCCTGCGCCCGCGACTTGCGCCCCTGCCCCTCGCGCTCACTGCCCTCGCCGCCGCCCTCTACCGCGACCCTGATCGGATAACGCCACCTGACATGTGCGGGCTCTTCGCTGCTGCCGATGGGGCTGTTCTGCTGATTGATGAGGTCTACGAGCACCGCTTTATGCATACCGATTGCGTGCGGGTCGTCACGGGGGTGTCGCCCCTGGATGTGCCGATTTGCCGCAGCCCTGCCGCCGGCACGGTGCGCTACGTTGCTCACGAGGCTGGCGAGTACCGCCCCGCAAGCGATCCGCAGGCCGCCGAGCGTAACGAGCGGGTCTACGTCGGCATCGATACGGCGTGGGGGCCGATCTTGATCATCCAGATCGCCGGTCCCCTCGGGCGGAGGATTGTCTGCAAGGCGCAGGTCGGTGACGAGGTGCTTGCCGGTGCCCGCCTCGGCATCGTGCGCTTTGGCTCGCGCACCGACCTGCTCATCCAGCGCGACGCCGCCCGCCTGCTGGTCGGCCCCGGCAAGCATCTCGTCGCCGGGATGACGCGCATCGGCGAGGTGACGCCGCCGTCGTAGGGGCGCACCTGATGCAACCTGTTGGCCCAGGCTCAGCCTACGACATGCTCTTCGATGAGGGGGCTACCGTCGGCCCCGGCCTCCCCGCGTCGGCCCGCGCGATCTACGCCGGTAACTGGCATTTGCCCCCCGCCCCCGCCCACCGCCCCTACGTCTTCACTAATTTTGTGGCCTCGCACGATGGCCGGATCTCCTTCGATGAGCCCGGTCGCTCCGGCGGCGGCGATGTGAGCCGCTATAGCCGTCACGACTCATGGCTTATGGCCCTCATCCGCGCCCGCGCTGACGCCGTGATCACCGGGGTGGGTACCTTGCGCGTGGCCCGTCGCCACCTCTGGACCCCCGGCCAGGTTTTCCCCGTCGATGCGGCATTCTTCGCCGAACTGCGCGCCGCCGAGGGCCGTCCGCCCGCCCCGCTCCTGGTGGTGGCTAGCGCCAGTGGCGATCTGCCGAGCGACGCTGTGGCCCTGCGCGGCGACTGGCAGCCGGTTCTGATTGCCACCACCGCCGCCGGTCAGATCCGCGCCCGCGCCGCACTCGGCGACCGCCCCGGCCTGGCCTACCATATCTCCCCCGGCGACTCGGTCGATCTTACGGCGCTTATGGGCGAGCTGAGGACAGGCTACGGCGTGCGCAGTCTGCTGAGCGAGGGCGGAGCCCGGATCTACGGCGCGCTGATCGCGGCCCGCCTGATCGACGAGACCTTCCTTACCATCAGCCCAATTGTGATCGGCAGCCCCCCCGGTCGCCCGCCGCGCCCCAGCCTGGTTGAGGGCGTCGGCTTTGGCCCCGATGACCCGCCGCGCCTGCGGCTGATCAGCCTGCGCCGATCCGATGACTATCTCTTTCAGCGATCTGCATTTGTAGGGTAGTACGGGCCACACCAGCGGGATCTTCAGGGCGGCAATCCTACAAGGCTGATGCAAAGTTGCTGGGGCTGCGCCCCAGACCTCGCTTTTGGTGGGTTTTTGGCGGCTTCGCCGCCAAAAACCAACCAAAAAA
>CAISPW010000319.1 GCA_903887465.1 uncultured Oscillochloris sp.
CGCCACCCCCGAAAGATCTTTTTTTGTTGGTATTTGGCGGCTTCGCCGCCAAATACCAACAAAAAGCGCGGTCTGGGGCGCAGCCCCAGCGACTTTGCAACAGCCCGGCCCGTAAACGGGCGGGCTAGGTGCTACGAAGGCCGCTTCAGCGACCTTCGTAGCACCTAGCCGGAGAGGCTTCAGCCCCCCGGCGAGCTAGCCCCTTCCCTCGGGCGCGGTGTCGGCCTCGGATGGGAAGAAGCGGTAGCCAAAGCCGTGCTCATTGTGAATATAGCGCGGCTGGGCCGGGTTCAGCTCGATCTTCTTGCGCAGGTGCCAGACGTAGCGCCGCACATAGCCCACGTCGTCGAGGTATTGCTCGCCCCACACGATACGCACCAGATCCTGGGGCGTCAGCACCTCGCCGGCGTGCTGCATCAGCGCCACCAACAGCTTAAACTCGGTGGGCGTGAGGTGGAGCAGTTCGCGCTGTCGCCAGACCTGCCGAGTGGTGGTATCAACCATCAGATTGCCATACTGGAGCTGGGGTGCGGCGGTATCTTTGTCGGCATGGCTCTGCACGCGCCCCAGCACACTGCGCACCCGCGCGGCCAGTTCGGCAAACGAGAACGGCTTGGTCACATAGTCGTCGGCACCGAGGGCGAATCCGCGCAGCACGCTGGCCTCCTCGTTGCGCGCGGTAAGCATGATCACCGGCGTACTCGCCAGCTCGCGGATGCGCTCCAGGGTCTGCCAGCCATCGCGATGCGGCATGGTCACATCGAGGATGACCAGATCCGGCTGGAGGGAGAAGAAGGCACGCAGGCCATCCTCGCCGTTCTGCGTGCGGTGGACCTTATGCCCGAGTTCATCGAGGTAGACGGAGAGGAGCTCGGTGAGCGACGGGTCGTCGTCAATCAGGAGCAGCTTTGCCATCGTCCAGCACCTCCTCGGCGATCGGAAGTTCGACAATAAAGCGCGCCCCGGGCGCATCCGGGTTGGCGTGGGCTGGCGACTCGAGCCACACAGAGCCGCCCTGGGCGACGATCAGCGAGCGTGCGAAGTGCAGGCCGAGGCCCCAGCCGTGCGGGGCGTGCTCGTCGTTCTGGCCCGCCCGGTAGAACCGCTCGAAGATCCGATCCTGGACACCGACGGGGATGCCCGGCCCGTGGTCGGTGATACACACGCGCATACAGTGATCGCCCAGCAGCACCGCCAGCTCGATCGGCGAATGGGGCGGGGTGTACTTCTGGGCGTTGCGCAGCAGGTTGCGGATGGCCTCCTCCGCATAGATCTCATCGGCCCAGGCTGGCGGCAGGCTGGCCGGGATGCGCCAGACAAGGTGCTGGTCATCGAGGCCGAACACGATCTCGGTCGCCCGCCGCAGCATCGGTCGCACCGCCAGCGGGCCGTAGTTGAAATGGAGCTTGCCCGCCTCCAGTTGCGAGACATCGAGGACGGTCTGGACAAACTGGGTAAGCCGCAGGGTCTCGCCCATCACCAGGTCGAGCACCCGCCGCGCGCGCACGGGCAGGTCTTCGGGGTGCTGAAGGGCCACCTCCAGCCCGCCGTTGAGCGTGGCCAGGGGTGCGCGCAGCTCGTGGCTTACCAGGGCCACAAAATCTGACTTCATCTGGTCGAGTTCGTGCAGTTGGCGATTGGCCTGGGCCAGTTCGGCGTTGCTGGCCTGGAGATCCGCCGTGCGCTCGGCCACCAGCCGCTCAAGGCCCTGGTTCAGCTCGGTGACGCGGGAGTGGATCGCCTCGACCTCGCGGAGCAGCGTGACCACGTAGGTCATGGTCGCAAAGACGGCGGTCGGCCCGATCATGCCGAAGATCAGCATCTCGGTCATACCCGGCCAGCCGGCGGGCTGTTCCCCGCTCTCTCCGCCGTGTTCGCCAAACTCAAACCCCAGGGCGAGCAGGCAGAGGGCCAGCGGCAGCACGAAGCGGATGATCGCGACCACACGCAGGCTCGCGCCAGTCGACCGCTTGGGCTGCGGCATATGTATGGCGCGCATGGCATCACCTCTTCGCTACAACACGCCGGTTTGTACGTATGATTGTTGTACGCTCACGATAGCACAATCCCGATCATCTGGATCAATCTGAGACACAATTGCGACAACCTGCGACACCATTCAGACGGGGGGCGGTGTTACAGTGGGCGCTATGTTTACCTTCTGTTCATATTCAAGGAGATGCCTATGGCCGCATCGAAGCTTCCCCCGCTCCCCAGCGACAAGGGGGTGTGGGATGACCACGCGATCACCCGGCGCGGATTTCTTGAGGCGGTATTCGGGGTACTGGCCGGCATCGGCGCGCTGCTGGTCGCCATCCCCAGCGTGCGATTTCTGGTCGGCAACTCCCTGGAGTCCAGCGCCACCAAGTGGGTCGAGCTCGGCAAGGTCGCCGACCTACCGACCGCAGTGACGCAGGTGAGCTACAGCACCCGCGCCACCGACGCCTGGCGCGAGGTGACCCAGCGCGGCACGGTGTATGTCTCCAGCGCCGACGGCGGCGCGACCTTCAGCGTCCTCGACGGGACGTGTACGCATCTGGGCTGTATTGTGCAGTGGAACGAGCGCGATGGCCAGTTTGTCTGCCCGTGTCACTCCGGCCACTTCACGCGCGAGGGCGAGGTGATCAGCGGCCCGCCGCCGCACCGCCTACGCCAGCTCGCGGTGAAGGTGAAAGATGGGGCGCTCCTCGCCGAGATCTAGCCGAAGGACAGCGCGATGAAGCATATCTTCCAGTGGATCGACGAGCGGACCGGGTTGAGCGGGCCGGTTCGCGACTTTCTCAACTACCCGGTGCCCAAGTACGTTCACCGCAACTTCCTGTACACGCTGGGCGGGATGACGCTAGTTGCCTTCTTGCTCCAAGTCGTCACCGGCATCCTGCTGGCCTTCTACTACGACCCGAGTACCGAAGGTGCCTACAACAGCGTGGACTACATCAGCTACCAGCTACCGCTGGGCTGGCTCGTGCGCGGCATCCACCATTACGGGGCGAGCGCGATGGTGATCCTGGCGTCGCTGCATATGCTGCGCACCTACTATTTCAGCGCCTACAAGCGGCCCCGCGAGCTGAACTGGCTCACCGGCGTGATGCTGCTCTTTCTGGTCCTCTCGTTCGGCTTCACAGGCTACCTGCTGCCCTGGGATCAGAAGGGCTACTGGGCCACCAAGGTCGGCACGGAGATTGCCGGGTCGGTGCCGCTGGTCGGCAATGTGCTGATGCGCCTGATGCGCGGCGGCGCGACGCTGGGCCAGGCGACGCTCACGCGCTTCTACGCGGGGCACATCCTGCTGCTGCCGACGTCGGTGGCCCTGCTGGTGGTTGCCCACATCTTCCAGATGCGCTTCCACGGCATGGCCCCGGCGATCACCAAAAAGGCCCAGTCCCAGGCGAAGATCTTCGTACCGTTCTTCCCGCAGTGGGTGATCACCGACACGCTGGTCGGCCTGGGCCTGCTGGCGCTGCTGGTGGCCATGACCTGGGCCAACCACGCGCCGCTGGAGTACCCCGCCGACCCGACCCGCAGCGACTACGTGCCACGCCCCGAGTGGTACTTTCTGTTCTACTTCCAACTGCTCAAGTACTTCCCAGGCGTGCTGGAGCCGGTGGCCACGATCATCATCCCGTTGTTCCTCTTCGGCAGCATGGTGCTGCTGCCCTTTGTCGACCGCAGCGAGGAGCGCCGCCCCTGGCGTAAGCCCGTGACCACCCTGGTCAGCATCTTTTACATCGTCGTGATTGTGATCTTTACGATCCTGGCGATGGCCGCGTATGCATGAGGAGAGAATCCATGAAACGTCTACTGTTTGTCGAGACCCTGGCAATCGCCCTGGCCTTTGTCATCGCCGCATGTGGGGGGGCACCCGCCGCCGCGCCGCAGGGCGGCACCGCTGCCCCGGCCCCGGCCAGTAAACCAAACACCCTAACCGCCGTCAAAGTCGATGCGACCACGCTGGACGCCGCCGCGCCCTACTGGGCGCAGGCTCCCAAGCTTGATGTCTCCACGATCACCGCGCTCCCTGGCAAGCCGGGTGGCCCCGCCGTCTCAATCCAGGCCGCCTACGATGACAAGTACCTCGTGATCCGCAGCGAGTGGCCCGACGCGACCAACACCCTGACTCGCAACACCTGGACGTGGGATGGCACGAAGTTTACGCGGGCGGGCCAAGAGGATTTCATCTCATTTATCTGGCCGATTGGCAACAACGCAACCTTCGCCAGCAAGGGCTGCGCCGCCACCTGCCACAACACGAGCCCCGACCAGGCGAAGTGGTGGATGGGTTCGGACGGCGCCGATGTGCGCTATGACGGCTGGTTCTGGATGTCGGCCCGCACAAACCCGGTTGGCTACACCAACGACATTGGCTGGAGCATTCTCAGCGACCCCACCGACATGGGCAGCCCGCGTGTGGCCGACGCGGTGGATTCGGGTGGCTTCGTGGATAATACCGACGGTGCCACGGAGAATCCCTCCCCCAAGTTTATGAGTAGCAAGGATCTGAAATCACTTCTGCTGCTGGACGCCGACAAGGTAGCCTTCGACAAGACAAAGCTGGCGGCTGGCGACACTGTTCCCGGCTTTGTGCTGGCGAAGGCGGTTGGCTCACTCGGTGATATTGAGGCCAATGGCGTGTGGGCCAACGGTAAGTGGGTAGTCGTGCAGCGGCGCATGCTAAACACCACCCACCCCGACGATGCGGTGCTCATTCCGTCCAAGCCGACGCCCTTCGGGCTCGCAGTCGCCGATGCCGCCGGCGACGCCGACCACAAGATTAGCCAGGAAGTGCTGACGCTTGAGTGGAAGTAACCGGCTAATACTACAGTTGTAGTTGCCAACATCGCCATTCCTAGCGGGGGTTTGGGGGCCGCAGGCCCCCGAAAAAATCCTTTTCTTTTCTTTCGGAGGGGCGAAGCCCCTCCGAGCCTCCCCGCCGGGAAGACTACAACTGTAGTACTAATCGCGATACCGGGTCTGGAGGGCGAACGCCCTCCAGACAAAGGGCACGGGGTTGGTACACGCCAACCCTGTGCCCTTTGTGATTCAGCCGATGGCGTTAGCGGGCGGCTGCCGTAGACCTCGCCGGGGGCTTCAGCCCCCGGCGGGTGTCGCCGCTCAGGGTGAATTCTGCGGTATCGTTTGCGTTCATAAGATCCATTGCGTTTCATCGCGTTTTATTGCGTCCTATTGCGGAAAGGCGTCATTCCTGCTATACTCTACGTATACGCACATTCGTGTGAAAGCCATCCTCAATGCAGCTTGTCGAGCACCA
>CAISPW010000320.1 GCA_903887465.1 uncultured Oscillochloris sp.
CGGGTGCAACGTCGCCTCTGGCGGGGGTTTGGGGATGGCGAAGCCACCCCCGAAAGATCTTTTTTTGTGGATGTTTGACGGCGAAGCCGCCAAACATCCACAAAAAGCGAGGTCTGGGGCGCAGCCCCAGCGACGTTGCACCCGATCTGGGGACGGGGCCAGGGCGGGTGCATCGTCCTGGCCCCGTATCGCCGTCACGGCTGTCCCATACGCGCACCGAGGATCACCACCACATCCGCCTGGCTGGACATCCCCGGCGGCGCGCCGCGCACCAGGACGGCCTTCAGGATTTTGGCCAAGCGGCGGCTGGTGGCCGGCTTTCCGGCCACATCGTAGACCGTAGTGCGCGAGTAGTCGCCGACGGGCGCGTTGTCGGGCACCAGAATACGGAATCCGGCGCGCTCAAGCTCCATGCTCACCGTACGGGCGAGGCCGGCCTCGCCCGTGCCGTTGAACACCTGCACCGTCGCCGTCTCGCGGCCCTCGCTCGGCGGGGACACGAAGGAGTCGAGCAGGGTTTGAATGTCAGCGGGATTCCAGATCAGGTTCGAGCCGTCCTCGGTCAAGCCGACCACATCCGGGGTGATCCGCAGTTGCCCGATCGCGTCAGGGTCGAGCCCGCCGGCCAGACTGATCAGGCCGAGCAGCACATCGATCCGGTCGATCGGCATGGTCGTGATCACGAGCGGCGCGCCGCCCTCACCAGTCACCGAGCCGAGCAGGGCCGGTACTGCAGCCACCCGACCCGGCCAACTCTGCGCCTGGAACTCGTGCAGGATGGCCCGCAGCACCTGCTGTTGCCGCTCGGCCCGCCCGAAGTCGCTGTCGGCGTGGCGGGTGCGCGCATAGATCAGCGCGCGGGCACCGTCCATATGCTGCGGGCCAGGCTGAAACTCCACCCGCAGCGTGCCGAAGTCAGGCGTGGGATACTCCTCGTCCACGATCAGCGTCGGCACATCCACCGTAATCCCGCCGAGGGCGTCGATCACCCCCGCGAAGCCGTCGAAGTTCACCTGAGCGGTGTAGTCCACCCGCATGCCGCGCCGGTGCAGGTCGAGCAACTGCTCGACCGTCTGGGCCGCCAGGGCCATGCCGCCCTGCGCGGGGCTGGCGCCCGCCCCGTAGAGTTCCTCGGCGCGGGCGTAGCCCTGACCGTAGGCGACATTCATCTTGGTGATGCCCACGCCGGGCAGATCCACCTGCGAGTCACGCGGGATGGAGAGCAGGCTCACCCAGCGCCCGGCCGCGTCCAGGCGGGCCAGAATGAGCGTGTCGCTGCGCACACCCTCTTCGGGATGGCCGGGCCGCGCATCCACGCCAATCAGCAGCAGGTTGGCCCCCACCAGCGGCGTGGCCAGGGGCGGATTGGGCCGCAGCTCGGATACCGTGATCGCCGCTGCCAGCCGGTGAACCTGCCAGTAGAGCAGGCCCGCGCCCGCCAGGATGGCCGCCAGGATTATGGTTAGGCCCAGGCGCGCCCGCCGCCAGAGCGTGCCGCCGGACCAGCGGGCGGCGGGCGGCCGCCGCACCGCCACCGTCTCCCCGGTGTAGGCGGTACGGCGCGGGCCGGGCTTGGGGTTCATCGACACCGTGGACTCCCTGATCTCACGCACGATAACAAGGTTTCAGGTGGGCGATCTTCGTGTGACCGTAGGCATCATGCGCTAGGATTGGGCCTTGCGCCGCGCCAACTCGGCCATAATCTCGGCGTGCTTCTGCTTGGTGAGCGGGTAGAAGGCGGTGGTGATCATGCCCAAGATCAGGATGACCGTGGGTATGGGGCCGATCAGCAGGCGGATGGCGAAGAGCGCCGAGTCGGGCTGCGTCGTCGGGGTTTGGCCCTCGGTGGAGATGTAGCCGGCCAACTGGAGTACCAGGCCGATGATAAACTGGCCGGCCGCTAGACCAAACTTCTGCAGCAACACCATCAGCCCGTAGAAGACGCCCTCGCGGCGCTGGCCGGTGCGCAGTTCGTCGTACTCGATCACATCGGGCATCATGCTCCAGGGCACGATGTAGGCGGTGGCTACGCCCACCCCGGCCAGCGCCGCCAGAAACAGGGCCAGGTTCGACTGATCGGGCTGCACGAAGAACAGCGCGGCCTGCACGCCGATCCAGAAGACCATGCCGATCATGTAGACGGCCTTCTTGCCCAGCCGCCGCGAGACGGCGTTCCAGAAGAAGAGGCAGACGAAGGCCGATCCCTGCACCGCCAGCAGCATCAGCGGGATGAGCTGGGGCTGCTTGAGCCAGAAGGTGACGTAGGGCACCAGGATGGACGAGGTGAATTGCACGGCCAGCCAGGAGAAGAGGTAGATGCCGATCACGAAGAGGTAGGGCCGGTTGGCGAAGGCCGTACGAAACTGCTCGATGATGCCCATCGCGGCGCTCTCATCATCGGCCTTAAAACGCTCGCGGGTACCAGCCACACACCAGAAGAAGGGCAGGATGCACAGGCCGCCCCACACCGCGCCCGAAACTAGGTAGCCGGTGGTTACCTCAGCGAAGCGACCGACGATGAGCGGGTGGAGTACCCCGGCGACCAGGCTGCCGCCAATGCTGAAGGCGAAGCGGAAGGCGTTCAGGCTGGTGCGCTCGTCGTAGTCCTGGGTCAGCTCGGCGGTGAGGGCGGTGTAGGGCACATTCACCGCCGTGTAGGCGATGTTAAAGAGCAGGCCCACCACCAAGTAGTAGATAAACTTGCCGGTGTCGCCGAAGGGCGGCACCACCCACTGGAGGAAGTAGATGATCCCAAAGGGCACCGCCCCGTAGAAGATCCACGGTCGCCGCCGCCCCATACGCGAGCGGGTGCGGTCGGACAGCCAGCCGATCACTGGGTCGTTCACCGCATCCCAGATCGTCAGGATGGCCCGCACGCTGCCGGCCAGCAGCGGGTTCAGGCCCGCGACCGTGGTGAGGAAGAAGAACTGGAAGAACGAGGGGATGAGTGCCGCGATGGCGGGGGAGAGATCGCCAGCGCCAAAGGCGAGTTTGGCGCTCAACGATAGACGCTCGGCGGGCGCAGTAGCGGTGCGGTCGGCCATAGAGCCTCCTTCGGGTTGACTGCGAAGTGAGCGATGGCCCTATTTTAACATGAGGAGCTATAGGCATCGGTGGCCCTACCCGCAGGGTCAGGGCGATTGCAACGTCGCTGAGGCTGTGCTCCAGATCTAACTTTTTGGTGATTTTGGCGGCTTTGCTGCCAAAATTGCCAAAAAGGCAATACCGCAAACGTCACCCTGTCGCGGCAACGTTCGCTGGGGGCTTCAGCCCCCGGCGAGGTTTACGACGGCCGCTGAAGCAGCATGTCTGAGGCCGCTTCAGCGGCCGTCGTCGACCTCGCCCGCCCGTTTACGGGCCGGGCGCTCAGCCGGACAGGGCGACGTTTGCGGTAGTGCCTTTTGCGGTATGACGATCATGAATTGGGCGCTCAGTGGTGTATGATGGTATGAAGCGTACCGCTTGAGATTTTCATGCCGAGCAAATACCTATGACGACACTTCAAAGCAGCGATCTGCGGATCACTGTTCTGGCGAGCGGGGCGCTCCTGCTCGGCGTTTTGCTCACCCTGTGCATCTGGCGGGGGCGGCGCGAGCGGGCCGCCCTCCATGCGCTCGTCGCCGATCTGCGCGAGCGCGAGGCGGCCCTGCGCTGCCAGATCGATGCTGCCAGATCCCAGCCGGGGCCGCCGGGCGAGATGACGCCCGCAGCGCCGACCGCGTCGGCCCGCCAAGTATCCGCCGCCGCCGACACGCGCAATCTCGCGCCGGAATCGCACGGGGCGGCGTTCAGCATCCTGGTGGCCGAGGACAATCCGGTCAACCGGGCCATGGCCCTGCGCCAGCTTGAGCGCCTGGGCTACGTGGCTGACTCTGTGATCAACGGGCGCGAGGCGGTGGAGGCCGTCTGCCGTCAGCGCTACGACCTGATCTTCATGGATTTGCAGATGCCCGAACTCGATGGCAACATGGCCACCCGCGCCATCCGCGATCTCGGCGACGCCGTGCATCAGCCCATTATTGTGGCCGTTACCGCCAATGTGATGGACGGCGACCGTGATCGCTGCCTGGCCGCTGGCATGGATGACTACTTGAGTAAGCCGGTGCTGATCGCCGACCTGCGCCTAGCCCTTGGCCGGGCGGCACCCTCTGGCTCGCCCCAGCAGCCCAGCAGCCCAGGTTACGATTGCGCCGACCTGATCAACGTGGTCAGCATCGCCGCGACTATCGACACCTTCAGCGATGATTACGCAGAGGCGCGGGAGATCCTCATCGGGCTTTACCGCAACGAGATCTCGGCGCAGATCGAGGGGCTAGCGCAGGCGGTGGACATGCACAACCGCGACGGTGTCCGGCAGGCTGCCCACAAGCTGCTCGGTGGATGCCGCCAGCTTGGGGCGACGGGCATGGCCAGCCGCTGCGCCGCCCTGGAGCAATCCTCCGCCGATGCCCCGCTCACCGATCTCGCCCGGCAGATCGCCGACATCCGTAGTTGCTACCATGCGACCATGCACGCCGTACTGACATGTTTCTCGCAGGTTGATGGGGAAATGAGCTGATGCTATAGTTGCTTGAACGTACCAACTTCGCTGGTATGTTTAGCCAGCTAGAATGACAAGCGCCACTGACGGCACAGCAGCCATCAAAGGAGATGGTCTCACCATGGATAACCAACACGAGGTGATCGTACGCGCCGCCAAACCCGCCGATCTCAGTGCGCTTTGCGCGCTGTTCATCGAATTCCACGACTTTAACCTGTGCGGCGTGCCCGACCGGCTGGCCCGGTCGGACAGCCTCGGCGGTTTCGACTGCGTGAGGCTAGAGGCGAACCTGCGCCACCTGATCAACACCCACGGCTGCAATATCCTGGTCGCCGAGTCCGGTGGCGTGCTGCTTGGCCTGGCCGAGATCTATATCCGGCAGACGAGCGAGGGCACGGCGGTGGCCCAGCGCATCTACGGCCACTTGCAGAGCCTGATCGTGACCGAGGCGGCTCGCGGGTGCGGGGTCGGCCAGCGGCTGCTCCGGGCCGTCGAGGCGTGGGCCGATGCGCGTGGGGCCAGTGAACTCCAGATCGACTGTTGGGAGTTTGCCGCTGGGCCGCTCGGCTTCTATGAGCGCGAGGGCTACCGTACCCTGACGCGCACCCTCGTCCGCGCGCTCACCAGCGACCAGAGGGCCGTGGGTAAGCCCGAGTTCGCGGAGTCGCACGTGGTCTGCCAACCAAAATAAGTCACGAATAGACAATCACCAAGCGACCGTTTAGCGGTCGCTTGGTGATTGTCTATTCGTGACGATTTCTACCCCTCTAGCAGCAGCGCCTCGGGATCCTCGATCAGTTCCTTGACCCGCACCAGGAAACGCACCGATGTGCCGCCATCGATCAAGCGGTGGTCGTAGGAGAGGGCCAGGTACATCATCGGGCGGATGACGATCTGGCCGCCGATGACCACGGGGCGCTCCTCGATCTTGTGCATGCCCAGGATGCCGACCTGGGGCACGTTGAGGATGGGCGTGGACATTAGCGAGCCGTAGACGCCACCGTTGGTGATGGTAAAGGTGCCGCCCTGGAGTTCCGCGAGGCCCAGGCTACCCTCGCGGGCCTTCGCGGCCAGCGCGCCGATCTCGCGCTCCAGCGCCGCAAAGCTCTTGCGGTCGGCGTCGCGTAGTACCGGCACCACCAGTCCTTCGTCCACGCCCACGGCGATGCCGATGTCGTAGTAGCCCTTGAGCAACACCTCGTCGCCCTGGATCTCGGCGTTGACCATCGGGTACGCCTTCAGCGCACCGACGACGGCCCGCGTAAAGAAGGACATGAAGCCCAGGTTGACCCCGTTGCGCGCCTTGAAGTTCTCCTTGTGACGTTTGCGCAGATCGATCACCGCGCTCATGTCCACCTCGTTGAAGGTGGTGAGCATGGCGGCGGTCTGCTGGGCCTCAACGAGACGCCGGGCGATGGTGAGTCGGCGTCGGCTGAGCCGCTGGCGCTCCTCGGGACGACCGGGGGCCGTCACAGGATGCAGGATGCGGGGGGGGACAGCGGGGGCCACCGGGGCCACCGGGGCCACCGGGGCCACCGGGGTCGGCACGCTCACCGCCTTGAGTACATCGTCCTTCGTCACCCGACCGCCCGCGCCGCTGCCAGATACTCCGCTCAGATCAACCGCGTGTTCGGCGGCAACGCGCTGGGCGACCGGGGTGGCGCTCACGGCGGATGCCGTTGGCCCCGCCTCGGCGGGCGGCGGTGGCTTGGCCGGGGCCGCGCCCGCCAGCACCGAACCGAGTACATCGCCGACCGCCACAATCTCGCCTTCGGCCCTGACGATTGTTTCGATCACACCAGCCTCATTCGAGGCGACCTCCAGGTTCACCTTATCGGTCTCCAGTTCCACCACTGCTTCGCCGGCGGCTACCGTTTCGCCCGTGCGCTTGAGCCACCGCGCCACCGTCGCCTCGATGATCGACTCGCCGAGGGTGGGGACTTTGATCTCGTAGGACATAGGTAATCTTTCTATCTGGTGTGCGGGCGAAGTATCGCGCAGATCATTGTTCGTGACCTGAACATAGCATCAGGGCACGATGCTTCGCCCCTACGGGATACGACATCAATGGGCCGCCGTCACCGGCACACCCTGCACAGCCTCGCGGACGATCCGGCTCTGCTCGTGGCTGTGCTGGCTATGCAAGCCCTCGGCGGGGCTGGCCGACTCGCCGCGACCGACGTAGCGGATGGGGATATTCTGGCCCAGCATCTCGCGCAGGCGCGGGGCGATGTAGCTCCAGGCTCCCATGTTCTGCGGCTCCTCCTGGAGCCAGACCAACTCTTGCAGGTCGGGGTAGCGCGCCAGGTGCGCGGCCAGTTCCTCGGCGGGGAAGGGGTAGAGCATCTCGACACGCAGCATATCGACCGCACCGGCCTTTTCCAGTTCGCCGCTGGCCAGTACGTCGATTGCCACCTTGCCGCTACACAGCACCAGCCGGGTAACTTCCTCAGCGGGCGGGGCGTCCGCGCCGAGGCCGAGGATCGGCTGGAAGCTATCGTCGGCCAGATCGCCCAGCGCAGAATTGGCGCGCGGGTTGCGCAGCAGGCTCTTCGGCGTCATCACGATCAGCGGGCGCGGGTAGCCAGCCAGGGATGCGGCCTGGTAGCGCAGCAGGTGGAAGTACTGCGCGGCGGTGCTACAGTTGGCCACGCGGATGTTGTCGGTGGCGGCCAGTTGAAGGAATCGCTCAAGCCGCCCGCTAGAGTGTTCCGGCCCCTGGCCCTCGTAGCCGTGGGGCAGCAGCAGCACCAGGGCCGGATCCTGGCCCCACTTGGCCCGCCCCGAGACAATAAACTGGTCGATGATCACCTGGGCACCGTTGGCGAAGTCGCCAAACTGGGCCTCCCAGAGCACCATCGTGCCCGGCGCGTGCGAGCTGTAGCCGTACTCGAAGGCCAGCACGGCCGCCTCGGAGAGCGGGCTATTGTAGACCGCGAAGGCCGAGCGGGCCTGCGGGATGCTATGCAGCGGGATGAATCGCTCGCCGGTGAGCGCGTCGTGCAGCACCAGGTGGCGCTGGCTGAAGGTGCCGCGCTCGCTATCCTGGCCGCTCAACCGGATGGGCGTGCCGTCGGCGAGGATGGCGGCGAAGGCCAGCGACTCGGCGTGCGCCCACTCGATCCCGCCCACATCGTGGATGGCCTGGCGTCGCCGCTGGAGCATGCGCTCAAGCTTGGGGTGGGGCGTGAACTCAGCCGGTCGGTCGAGCAGCGCCTCGTTCAGTTCGATCAGCTTGTTGGCCGACACCGGCTTGGCGTAGACGCTCGGGCGCAGCTTAGGCTTGGCCACGGCCCGGCTCTTCGCCGACGGCGGCGGGGCCTCGGCGGCCAGGCGCTGGCGCTCGCGCACGGTGTCGAACGCCTGCTGAAGCCGGTTCATCACCTCATCGAGCATATCCTGGGCCTCGTTCTGCGTGATCACGCCCCGGCGCTCCAGATCGCGCGCCCAGATCTCGCGCACCGTCGGGTGGTTGCGGATCTTCTCGTACATGCGCGGCTGGGTGAACTCGGGTTCATCGCCCTCGTTATGGCCCCAGCGCCGGTAGCCCACCAGGTCGATCAGGAAATCCTTCTGGAACTTTTCGCGATAGGCCCAGGCCATGCGCGCCACCGCGATGCATGCATGCGGCTCGTCGGCGTTCACGTGGATGATCGGGATCTCGAAGCCACGGGCCAAGTCGGAGGCGTACAGCGTGCTGCGCGAGTCCTTGGTGTCGGTGGTGAAGCCGATCTGGTTGTTGAGGATAATGTGGATCGACCCGCCGACCTGGTAGCCCTCAAGCCGCGAGAGGTTCAGCGTCTCGGCCACGATGCCCTGGCCAGGGAAGGCCGCGTCGCCGTGAATGAGGATCGCCAACGACTCCTTCTCGTCCTCCTGAGGATAGCCTGGGCGCGTGCGCTTCTCCTGGGCGGCGCGGGCGCGGCCAACGATCACCGGGTTGACGAACTCCAGATGGCTGGGGTTTGACGCCAGGGTGATCGGCATCTCGATGACGCCGCTCTCGCGGTATGCCTTGCGGGCGCCCAGATGGTACTTCACATCGCCCGTCCAGCCGGTGTAGGTCTCCTTGCTATAGTCGGGGGCGTGAAACTCGCTAAGGATCGACGAGTAGGGCTTGCCCAGGATATGCGCGAGTACATTGAGCCGGCCGCGATGGGCCATGCCGATCACCACCTCGCGGGTACCAGCGACCGCCGCGTTGCGGATGATCGCGTCGATCACCGGGATGACCATGTCGGTGCCCTCGACGGAGAAGCGCTTCTGGCCCGGCAGCGCCTTGTGCAAAAAGCGCTCGAAGCCCTCGACCTCAGTGAGCCGCTCCAGCAACTCGCGCTGGCGGTCGGTGTCGAAGTTCACAAAGAAGTGACGATCCTCGGCCTTCTCGCGGATCCACTCGCGCTCGATATAGTTCTGGATATGATCGGTCTCATAGCCAATCTGGCTGGAATACGCCTGGCGCAGGCGCTCGACGCCGTCGGCGGCGGTCGTAGAGAGCGTGGCCAGCGGGCCGCGCACCATCGCCGCCGGCAGGGCGACCAGGTCGGCCTTAGTGACGCCGTGGGACGACAGCTCCAGGCCGGGGTCGCTAGGCGGGGCGCTGCCCAGAGGGTCGATCCGCGAGGCGGTGTGGCCAAGCTCGCGGATATAGCGCATCAGGCGGGCCGCGCCGACAATTCTGGTCACATCGAGAACCGGCGCAACCGAGGCGGCGGCAATCGCGACGACCTCCGGGTCGTCGGCGGGGGGCGTCCACTGGGCAAAGAAGGCCGCAGTCTGCGCATCGACCGAGCCAGGGTCAGCGCTATAGCGCTCGTACATCTCGATCAGGTAGCCGGCGTTCGGGCCATAAAAAGGATCCCAACTATTCATGAGGATGCTCTCAGATGTTTGTTTAGCGTTCCGTCGCGGCGCAATGGGGCACATTGTACCACTCACGGTTACGCATGCATTTTTGGGGATGGGGGGCGGGGACGCTTGGATCACGGGGGGACGTTTGGATCGCGAACGCCACGAAATGGGGCGAATGACGCGAACACGAAGTTCGCGAACTTCGTGTTCGCGTCATTCGCTCGGCTTCGCGTCCTTCGCGTTCCAGGGGATGGGGGGCGGGGACGCTTGGATCGCGGGGGGGCGTTTGGATCGCGAACGCCACGAAATGGGGCGAATGACGC
>CAISPW010000321.1 GCA_903887465.1 uncultured Oscillochloris sp.
CGAGTTTCGCGTGGTGTGGCCCGACGGCTCCATTCATGTGCTGAAGGCATTTGCTGATGTGATCTGGAGCGTGGACGGCACACCCGAGCGTATGATCGGGGTCAACTATGATATCACCGAGATCAAGCATGCCGAGGCGGTGCTGGTGGCGCACACGGAGACACTGAGCAAAGCCAACAACGATCTGACCCATGCGTTACAGTTCAAGAGCGAGTTTCTGGCGATGATGAGCCACGAGTTGCGCACCCCGCTCAACGTCATCCTTGGATACACCCAAATCCTGGCGGAAGAGTTTTACGGGCCGCTCACTGAGCGACAGCACGCAGCCCTAGACAGCGTCACCCAGAGCGGGCAGCACCTGCTGGGCATCCTCTCTGACATCCTCGATATGGCCCACCTTGATTCCGGGGCCGCGAACCTAGATCTCCAGCCGGTGGCGGTGGACCTCCTCTGCCTGACGGCCCTGGAGTACGTCCAATCCGCCGCCCAGCAGAAGGACATCCGCTTGCTGCGCACGGTGACGTATGGGATCAAGGGGCTGCGCGCCGACGAGCGACGCCTGACCCAGATTCTGGTCAACCTGCTCGACAACGCGGTCAAATTTACCCAGCAGGGCGGAACCGTCGGGCTGGAGGTGACGACGGACGTGGCCCAGGAGCAGATCACGTTCACGGTCTGGGACACCGGCATCGGCATCACCGAGGCCGATTATAGTCGGCTTTTTACGCCGTTTACGCAGGTGGACGCAAAGCTCTCACGCCAGTACGGCGGGATCGGGCTGGGGCTGGCGCTGGTGCGGCGGCTGGTCGATCTTCACGGCGGCAGCATCAGCCTGACTAGCACGCCGGGCCAGGGGAGTCGCTTTACGGTCAGCCTGCCCTGGGCTGCAGGCGACAACGTTGGGCCGCAGGTCGCAAGCGCGGAGCCGCCGGTACACGCGCTCCCTGACTGGGCCACACCCCCACGGGTGGTGATCGCGGACGACCACGAGCCTACGCTCGGCTTCTACTATGAGGTACTCACCGAGATGGGCTGTCAGGTCGCGGTCGCCCGCACGGGGGGGGAGTCCGTGGCCAAGGTGCAGGCGACCCGCCCGGATGTGACGGTGCTGGACATCCAGATGCCGGGGGTAGACGGGCTGGAGGTGATCCGGCGCATCCGGGACGACCCCGCCGTAGCGACGGTGCCGATCATCGCGCTGACGGCCCTGGCGATGCCGGGCGACCGCGAGCGCTGTCTGGAAGCCGGGGCGAACGTCTACCTAGCCAAGCCGGTGAGCATGCGCGCCCTGGTCGCGGCGATCAGGCAAGTGCTGGCGCCGACGGAACACGAGTGACGGCGCGTGGGGGGGCGGGGACGTGGGGACGTGGGGACGTGGGGGCGTGGGGGCGTTTGGATCGCGGATGACGCGAAGCCGGGCGAATGACGCGAACGCGAAGGTCGCGAAGTCCGCGAACTTCGCGTTCGTGTCATCCGCCACCGTTCGCGCCGTTCGCGATCCAGGGGATCACGGGGACGGTTGGATCGCGAAGTCCGCGAACTCCGCGAACTTCGCGTTCGTGTCATCCGCCACCGTTCGCGCCGTTCGCGATCCAGGGGATCGCGGGGACGGTTGGATCGCGGGGACGGTTGGATCGCGAACTCCGCGACCTTCGCGTTCGTGTCATCCGCCACCGTTCGCGTCATTCGCGATCCAAACCCCCTGCTACTGCTGCTGCTGCTGCACCTGCTGGGCGGCCTCAAGGTCAGCCTCGGCCTCGCCGGGCGCGGGGGCCGGCACCGCCGGGAGCAGGTCGGTGTCGGGGATGAACGCCTCGGTGGGCATCACCTTCACACCGACTTCCAGGGTACTCTCGGCACGTCCGCGAAAGACGCCCTTGGTGGGCGGCACGTCGGCATAATCGCGACCGACGGCGGTGCGGATGTGCCGGTCGCGGGCGATCAGGTTGTTGGTCGGGTCGAAGCCAACCCAGCCGATGCCGGGCAGCAGCGCCTCGACCCAGGCGTGTGAGGCGTCACGCTCAGAGCGGTCGTGGTCCTCGGCACGATGGTAGAGGTAGCCGCTCACATAACGGCAGGGGATGCCCAGCGGTCGCACCAGGGCGATCATAATATGCGCGAAGTCCTGGCAGACGCCCTTGCGCTTGGCCAGAGCCTCGTCGATCGGCGAGTCCACCCTGGTGGTCTGCGGGGCGTAGGCGAAGGTGCGATACATGCGCCCGGTGACCTCATGCAGCAGCGAGAGCGGGTCGCCACGGCGGCGCAGGTCGAGTTGGCTGGCCAGCGCATCGAGTAGCGGCGAGGGATGGGCGAACTGGCTGGGGGCCAGGAAATCCCACAGTTCCTCCTCGGCGGCCATATCGTCGAGCAGGTTCCACGCCTCCTGGCCGAGGCTGCGCGGCAGCTTAGGCGGGTCGGTGAAGACCACGATTGCCTCGGCGGTGACCGTGAGTTGGCGATGCTGGCTGGGGATATCGAAGTGGTGTACCGTGTTGCCGTAGCAGTCCTGGTAGCTGCTCACCGTAGCGGTGGGGCTAGTACTGAGCTTAAACTTCAGGCAGCGCTGCATGCCCTCGCTGAGCGGTCGCATGCGCGCCTCGGTGAAGCTCTCGCTGATCTGCGCGCTGTAGCGGAAGCGGGTCTTGTGGAGGATCGAGTAATACATTCGGGAAGGAGAGGGTTTTGGGGCGGGCCAGCCCACCCCAAGCCCCTCCCAGTGCTCACGAAGTGAGTGCGGTATCCACCGGGTAGGAGACGTAGGCCTGATAGATTGCGCCGTGGATGGCGCCACACTGGCGCTGGATGTTCTCCAGGTAGGTGTGCATATTCTCGGCGATGATCTCATCGACCTGGCCATAGTCCAAGGCGGCGCGCAGGCGCCCGGCCAGGCGCTCGGCGCGGCCGGCGCTGCGCGTGCCGGTGGCATGCGAGACCGCCTGCATCGCGTGCTGGACGCGATCGGCGGCGAAGCGCAGCGAGCGCGGGCCATCGGCGTTGAGCAGCAGAAACTCGGCCACGCACTCGGGCTGGATGTCGGCGGTATAGACCTTGCAGTAGGCTTCAAAGGCGGTGCAGCATTTGAGCAGGCCAACCCAGTCGATATAGTCGAGGGCCACGGGCGCATCGCTAGGAGCCTCCAGGAAAGGCCGGAAGTGCTGGTCGATCAGCGACGCTGTGGCCCCGGCGCGCTCCAGGTAGCGGCCCACCTGGATGAACTGCCAGCCCTCGCCGTGGGTCATCGTGGCGTCGGTGACACCCTGAAAGAGGTGCGCGCCCTCCTTGACATCCTGGTAGAACTCCAGCGGCTCGCCCTGCCAGATCTGATCGATGCTGCTGCCCTTGACCTTGAGGTAGAGCCGGTTGAGCTGCTCCCACATCTCCGAGCTGATCTGCTCGCGCACCTGGCGGGCGTTCTCGCGGGCGGAGGCGATGCAGGAGACAATCGAGCCATCGTTGGCGGTATCAAAGGTGAGCATGCGCGCGATTGCGTAGGCGTCGCCCGACCCGCTCGGCGGCGGGTAGGCGCGCAGGGCGGCCAGCAGGCGCTCCCAGCGCGGCCCGACCGATTGCGGCGTCTGGTCGAGCATGAGGTTCAGCCCCACGGCGATCAGGCGCGCCGTGTGCTCGGCCCGCTCCAGGTAGCGGCTCATCCAGTAGAGGCTATCAGCGACTCGTGAGAGCATGTCCCCCCCTCGTAGGGGCGCAGCAGTAAGCCGCAAATCGGCTTACTGCTGCGCCCCTACTCAAATAACACCCACGTATCCTTGCTGCCCCCGCCCTGCGAGGAGTTGACCACCAGCGATCCACGGCGTAGGGCCACGCGAGTCAGCCCGCCGGGCACAATCGTCACCTGCTCGCCGTTGAGGATGTAGGGCCGCAGGTCGATGTGGCGCGGCTCGACCTGCTCGTCCACATAGCATGGCGCGCGCGAGAGGCTGAGGGTGGGCTGGGCGATGTAGTTGCGCGGGTTGGCGATGATCATGTCGCGGAAGGTGTCGCGCTGCTCGCGGGTGCTGTGCGGCCCGATCAGCATGCCGTAGCCGCCGGACTCGCCCACCGCCTTGACCACCAACTCTTCGAGATGCTCCAGCACATAGGCCCGCTCATCGGCCTTATCGCACAGGTAGGTCTCGACGTTTTGGATGGCCGGCTCCTCGCCCAAGTAGTAGCGGATGATCGCCGGGACGTAGGCGTAGACGGCCTTATCGTCGGCGATGCCGGTACCCACGGCGTTGGCCATCGCCACGTTGCCCGAGCGGTAGGCGTTGAGCAGGCCAGGCACGCCCAGGATCGAGTCGGGCCGGAAGGCCAGCGGGTCGATGAAATCGTCGTCGAGACGCCGGTAGATCACATCCACCCGGCGCAGCCCCGCCGTCGTCCGCATATAGACAATATTATCGTGGACGAGCAGGTCGCGCCCCTCCACCAGCTCGATCCCCATGATCCGGGCCAGGAAGGTGTGCTCAAAGTAGGCCGAGTTATAGACCCCCGGCGTCAGCAGGATGATCGTCGGGTCGGAGCGGTGCGCGGGGGCCAGGGCGCGCAGGGTGGTGAGCAGCGCCTTGCCGTAGTTATCGATCGGGCGCACGCCGTAGTTAGCGAAGAGCCGTGGGAAGGCCCGCTTCATCACCGAGCGGTTGGTGAGCATGTAGCTCACCCCGCTCGGCACGCGCAGATTGTCCTCCAGCACGGCGAAGCTACCATCCGGCAGGCGCACCAAGTCGGTGCCCACCACCGTGATATAGGCATTGCGCGGAACGTGGACGTTGCGCATCTCGCGGCGGTAGTGCTGGCAGGTGTAGATCAGCTCGCGCGGGACGACCCCGTCCTTAAAGATTTTCCCGTCGTGGTAGATGTCGCGCAGGAAGTGGTTCAGCGCGGTGATGCGCTGGGCCAGCCCGCGCTCGACGGTGGCCCACTCGCGGGCGGTGATGATCCGGGGCAGCAGGTCGTAGGGGAAGATCCGCTCGGTGCCAGCATCCTCGCCGTACACGGTGAAGGTGATCCCCTGGTTGAGGAAGGATGCGTCGGCGTAGCGCTGGCGCTGCAGCAACTCGCTCGCGCCCATCTCGCGCAGCCGATCATAGAGCGTTCGGTAGTGCTCGCGCACCTGCCCGAGGGGTGTGAACATCTCATCGTAGGCCACGTCAAGCTGGTAACTGGTGAAGGGGGGCCGACCGATATCCGTTGCGCTGCGCTCGTTAGGCATCGTGCATCGAGTCCTGATCTACGAAGGGATCACGCTCGCAGAGAGGGCGTCAGGGCATCGTTGCCGTAGCGTCTTCACTTGGGGTTCTCTGGGTTAACGGGTATAGTACTCTGGAGGGTGCGATTCGTCAAATGTAGGGACGAAGCCCGCAGGGCGGTTGCAAAGTCGCCTCCGGCGGGGGTTTGGGGGTGGCTTTGCCACCCCCGAAAGATCTTTTTTTTGTTGGTTTTTGGCGGCGAAG
>CAISPW010000322.1 GCA_903887465.1 uncultured Oscillochloris sp.
GGCGGGCGTCGCAACTGTAGCCGAGGGCTTTAGCCCCACGGCGATCTCGTTGAAAGGACGGGTGGGTGACTTCAGTCGCCCGCCGGGGGGACCGATAAACCTCATTGTCATGCGGTAAAAAAGATGTGGGTAAAGATATGCGCAGCGGGAGAGGGGCCGGGGGGTGAGGGCTGTTCGGCCCCTACGCAAGCGCCGGCACGATCTCTTTTCCGTAGATCTCTAGGCACTGCTCCTCGTCGCCCGACATCAGGTAGATGTTCAGCTGCGTCACTCCGGCCTCGGCCAGTTCGCGCAACCGCCGTCTGTGCTCGGCGACCGGGCCGACGATGCAGAAGCGGTCTACCACCTCGTCGCTGACGAAGGCGGCGTTTGAACTGCCGACCTCGGCGTGCTTCAGGTAATCGTAGCTCTGGCGGTCGCGCACGAAGGCGGTCAGCTCGGGCGGCAACTGGGCCGGATCGTAGCGCGCGAGCAGATCGACCACGTGGTTGGAGACCATGGCCGGGAACCAGCGCACCCGCTCGCGAGCGGCGGGCAGGTCGTCGGAGACCCAGACCGGCGCGGCCGCCATGACCCGGATGCTGGCGGGGTCGCGCCCAGCCTCGCGGGCGCCCGCGTGGACGAAGGTCATGAACCAGCGGATGAGCGCCGGGTCGGCCAGTTGGATGATCACCCCGTCGGCGATGCGACCGACCATGTTGAGCGCCTTGGGGCCGTAACCCGCCAGCCAGATCGGCAGGGGCGCGGACGCGGCGGCCCAGGGCATCTGCACGGCCTGCGCATCGTGGTGGATGACGGCGCCGGTGGCCAGCGCCTTGATCTTCAGCGCGGCATCCTCAAGGTCGGCCAGGGTGGTGGGGCGCTTGCCGAGTACGCGGCGCGAGCTGTCGCCCCGACCGATGCCGAGATCCATGCGCCCGCCGGAGATCAGGTTGAGGGTGGCCAGGGCGCTCGCGGTAACGGTGATATCGCGCACGGCGGGGTTGGTCACGCAGGTGCCCAGGCGCATGCGCTCGGTGGCGTTGGCCATCAGCGTCAGCATTGGGTAGGGCTCCTGCCAGAGTACGTGCGAGTCGAAGACCCACCCGTAGCTGAATCCGGCGGCCTCGGCCTGCCGGGTGAGGGCCACGCTGCGGGCGGGCGGCATGTCGAGCTTGAGGGTGATGCCGAATTCCATGAGCGCCTCCATAGCACAAGGTACGGGCGCAGCAGCGCAGCAAGGGCGCAGCAGCGCAGCGCAGCAAGGGCGCAGCAGCGCAGCGCAGCAAGGGCGCAGCAGCGCTGCGCAGCAAGGGCGCAGCAGCGCTGCGCTGCTGCGCCCGTACGGGTCACCTCGTCACTTCGTGGCCAGATCCCAGATCTCGTGGGTGTAGGCGTCCGGGCTCGCGGGCTGCTTGATCACGCCGAATTTGAGGGCGGTATCGGCGGCGAACGTGAATAGCTCGGGCGTGAGGTAGCCGATCTTCGTCTTGGGGTTGATCGGGTCGCCCCAGATCAGCTTGTTGACCTCGTCCATCTGCCACTTCTGGGCCTCTTTGGTCATCACGCCGCTGCTGTCCTGCTTGAGCACGTAGCCCACGCAGGCGTCGGCGTTATCGCGGCAGTAGGCCCAGCCCTTGAACGAGGCGCGCAGGAAGCGGGCGGCGATGTCTTTGTTCTTGGCGTCCTTGAGCCATTCGCCGTTGACAAAGATGCCGTCCTCAGGCATGGCGGTACTCTCGACGTTGTAGTCGATGATGTTCAGCTCGTCGATCTTGTGGCCGGCGCTGAGTACCTGGTAGAGCTCGTTGTAGGTCATCGCGGCGGCTGCATCGACCTCCTTGTTTAGGAACATGTTCATGTCGAAGGGCTGCGTCACCAGGGTCAGGTCGGTCGTCTTGTCGAGCTTGTACTTGTTGAGGGTGGCCAGCAGGTCGTACTCGTTGCCGCCAAACCAGACCGCGACCTTCTTGCCCTTGAGGTCGGCGGGCGAGGTGATGTTGCTGGTCTTCCATGAGAGCGTGCGCATGCCGGCACGGGTGTAGACCTGGGCGATGTTCACCAGGGGCGCGCCGGTCTCGCGGGTGGCGAGCAGGCTGGCCATCCAGTCGATGCCGAACTGGGCCTGGCCGCCGGCGACCACCTGCTCGGGCACGATGTCTGGGCTGCCGGGCTGAATGGTGACATCGAGGTTCTCGGCCTTGTAGTAGCCCTGCTCAAGGGCGGCGAAGTAGCCAGCGAACTGAGCCTGAACCACCCACTTGAGCTGGAGCGTGACTTTGTCGGCGGCACCGGCGGCGACTGGGGTGACGGCGGCGGTGGCGGCGGCGGTGACAGCAGCGGTGGCGACCGGGGCCGGAGTACCCTCGGGTCCCTCGGTCGCGCCGGTTTGGGTGACCTCAGCCGCCTCAGTGGCGACGGCCTCGGTCGGAGCCTTGGCGGCGGTGGCGACCGGGACGGTGGCGGCGGGCGCGGTCGGCGGCTTGGCAGCGGGGGCACCGCCACAGGCGGCCAGGGCCGAGCTGATCATCACGAGGGCAGCGAACAGCCCGAAGAATTTGCGCATTTGCACGGGGGAACCTCCTTAGACACCATACGGGATAGAACAGCGAGTACAGAGGCCGGTAGTTTGGGGGCGAGAACACCTCCTTCCTAATCTCTAAGGATAGGGACAAAACAGCGGCAGCGGACGCCTACCCATGTGCCGCGTCATTGCGGGTGCCGATGCTTCACCCCTATTTCCAGCGCAGCGCGCGCCGCTCGACCAGGACAATCGCCAGGTAGAAGAGCAGGCCGAAGAGACATGCCACCAGGATGGCCGACCATGCCTCGGAGGTATGCAGGATCCCGGCCTCGGTCTTAATATACACGCCGAGGGCGTTCTGTGGGCCGCCGAAGAACTCCGCCACGACTGCGCCGATCATGCTCAGGGTGGCGCAGATGCGCAGGGCGTTGAACAGGAAGGGCAGGGCGGCGGGGGTGCGCAGCTTCAGGAAGATGTCGCGCTGGCTGGCGGCGTAGGAGTGCATGAGCATCAGAGTGTCGGCGCGGGGCGAGATGAGGCCACGGTAGACGTTCACCAGGGTGGGGAAGAAGGTCATCACCACGACGACGGCGACCTTGGAGGCGGGCGAGATGCTGCCGAGCCAGATGCCGAGCAGCGGGGAGAGGGCGATAATTGGCACGGCGCTGGCGGCCACGGCCAGGGGCACCAGCCCATCGGCCACCAGGGGCCAGCGCACGCAGACGGCGGCCACCAGACAGCCGAGGGAACAGCCGATCAGGCTGCCCACCAGGGCGTTGCTGAAGGTGGCCACGCCGATGCCCAGCAGGTAGGCCGGACGCTCCAGGAACGTCGCCACCACCTGGCTCGGCGCGGGCAGCAGGTAGAGCGGGATGCCAAGCCCGCGCACCAGCACCTCCCACGACCCCACCGCCAGAATAAAGGCGATCAGGGGGGGGATGAAGGCATGTTGAATTTTGAATGTGGACTGTGGAATGGCCACCATCACTGATTCACCCTCGGGGGGATGGCCAGGGAGGGCGCGACCCTCGCTGAAACCTGCCCCTCCCTAATGCTCGCGCAGCCCCTCGCGCACCTCGGTGACGAGGGCGAAGAAACGCGGATCCTCGCGGGTCTCGAAGCTGCGCGGCCGGGGCAGGTCGACCGTCACCAGGCGCTCGACCCGACCGGGGCGGGGCGACATCACCACCACCCGGTCGGCCAGGAAGACCGCCTCGGGGATACTGTGGGTGACGAAGATCACCGTGGTGCGCTGGGGGCCGCCGTCCCAGATGCTCAGCAACTCCAACTGCATACGTTCGCGGGTGATCTCGTCCAGCGCGCCGAAGGGCTCGTCCATGAGCAAGATGGCCGGCTCGAAGGAGAGGGCGCGGGCGATGGCGGCGCGCTGCTGCATGCCGCCGGAGAGTTGGTGTGGGTAGGCGTCGCCGAAGTCGCTGAGGCCCACCAGGCGTAGCAACTCACTGGCGCGGGCGTGGCGCTGGGGGCCGGGCTGGCCCATGATCTCCAGGGGCAGTTCGACGTTCTTGCGGATGCTGCGCCACTCGTAGAGTACCGGGGACTGGAAGACGATCCCGTAGTCGCGGTCGAGCCGGGCCTGGTGCGCGGTCTTCCCGCGCACGCGCAGCCCGCCGGCGCTGGGCTGCTCCAGGTCGCCCACCAGGCGCATCAGAGTACTCTTGCCACAGCCGCTCGGCCCGATCAGGGCGATAAACTCGCCGGCGGCGATGCTCAGGCTCACGTCGTGCAGCGCGTTGACCGGGCCGCCGCCGCTCTGGTAGATCTTGCTCACCCGGTCGAACTCAATCATCGGTGCGCTCATAGCTCTCAATCCGGTGGAGGTGCGGGGGATGCGGAGACTCCCCTGCGATTCTTTTTGTAAAGCAGTGAGGCGCAGCCCTAGAGGGCTAACCTCCGTTCGTCCGCTGGGAACCCACGATCAGCCGCTCGGCGAGGGCCACCATGCCGTAGAAGGTGACACCCACCAGGCTCGCGGCCAGGATGGCGACGTAGAGCGCGGGTGGACGCGAGTTATAGGATTGGGCCGCGTTCAGGATCATCATGCCGACGCCCTCGCGGGCACCGGCGGGCAACTCGGCCACGATTGCCCCGATCACGCTGGCCGACGCGGCTACCTTGAGCGAGGTGAACAGGTAGGGTAGTGAGTTGGGCAGGCGCAGCCGCCAGAAGATCTGGGCCGGGCTGGCTGCGTAGGAGCGCATCAGGTCGAGGCTCATCGGCGAGGCGGCCCGCAGACCGCGCAGCATGCCAATCGTCACCGGGAAGAAGGTCAGGTAGGCGGCGACGGTGATCTTGGCGGCCCAGGAGGGCGCGCCCATGCGCCCGAGTCCCACCACCACCATCGGGGCGATTGCCAGGATCGGCACCGTCTGCGAGCCGATCACGTAGGGCATCAGGCCGCGCTCAAGCATGGGCAGTTGCATGAAGAGTACGGCGAGGCCGAATCCGAGCATGCCGCCCAGCAGGAAGCCGCCGAGGGCCACCTGAAATGTCGACCAGGCGTTGAGCAGCATCTGCGCCAGCAGGATGTTGCCGGTGCCGCCCTGGGTGCGCGTGAACATGACCTCGATGATCGCGCCGAGGTGGGGCAGGCGCTGGTCGGAGATGCCGAAGGCCAGCTTGCTGGCCTCCCAGGCGATCAGCAGGGTGACGATCACCCCGGCGACGGGCAGGCTGCGGCGGACGGCGGCGCGCAGCGACGCCCCCGGAGTTGCTGATGCGGGAGCTGCCGGGGTGATCCGCTGTAGCGAGGGAAGAGGCTTTTCGGCCACAGTCTCCTCATCTGGCTGTGGTGAGGCGGTGACACGCCG
This sequence comes from uncultured Oscillochloris sp., assembly GCA_903887465.1. GTDB lineage: Bacteria > Chloroflexota > Chloroflexia > Chloroflexales > Chloroflexaceae > Oscillochloris. The sequence continues at coordinate 5,335 of CAISPW010000322.1, forward strand.
CGTGGGCGCTGCGGCTGGTGCCCGGTGGCGACGGTGCCTGCGCGGGCGGCGTTGAAGGGGGGACTCCTGAGTGTTGGTAGTGTAGCCTGCGGCTAAGGTTTTGTCAAAGCCGACGCCAGCCCAGCTCGGCCAGGTAGGCCAGATCATGCGTGTCGAGCAGACCCTGGGCGAAGGCGCGGATCAGCAGGTCGGGTCGCCTGGCCAGGGTGCGCCGCAGCCGCTCGCGTCGCCGCCACTTCGCCACCTCGCCGTGGTGTCCCGAGGTCAGCACAGCGGGCACCGGGCGGTCCTCCCAGACGGCGGGGCGGGTGTAGTGCGGGTATTCCAGCAGGCTATCGCTGTGGCTCTCCTCGGTGATCGATGCGCCGTCGATCACCCCCGGCACCAGGCGGGCCACGGCATCGACCACCACCATCGCCGCCAGCTCGCCCCCGGTGAGCACATAGTCGCCAATGCTTAGTTCGCGGGTGACAAGCGCCTCGCGCACGCGCTCATCGAGCCCCTCGTAATGCCCGCACACCAGGATGAGCCGTGGCTCGGCGGCCAACTCGGCGGCGATGGCCTGGCTAAATACCTCGCCGTCGGGCGAGAGCAAGATGACCGGGGGCGGGGGCACCGCCGCCGGATCACCCCGCACGGCGCGGATACTGGCGGCCAGCGGGGCGGCCTTCATCACCATGCCGGCACCGCCGCCAAAGGGCGCGTCATCGGCGGTGCGGTGGCGGTCGCTGGCCCAGTCGCGGATATTATGCAGGCCCACGCTGATCTGGCCGGCCTGCTGCGCCCGCTTGAGGATGCTCTCGCCGAATGGGCCGGCGAACATGCCGGGGAAGAGGGTCAAAATGTCGAAATGCATCGTGCCTGCCTTCGCGGAGGTTTGGTAACGATCTTTCATTATTGGGGCTTGGCGGTTTCGCCGCCAAGCCCCAACATGAAACCAGGGTTGAGGGCTGCGCCCCTACGCAAGATACTGGGCGAAGAAGGCATTCACCCGTGTGCAGTAGCCCTCGCGGTCGGCGAAGTAGCCCCCACAGTGTTCGGCACCCTCGGCGATCCAGAGTTGCTTGGGCTGGCCAGCGGCGGCGAAGAGCCTGCGGGCCTGCTCCACGGGCACGGTGCTGTCGGCGGCACCGTGGGCGATCATGATCGGGCGGGGGGAGATCGCGCCCACGGCGTCGATCGGGCGGGCGCGGGTGAAGCGGTAACCGTGGCGGCGGGCCAGCACCTCATCGGCGGCGCGCACCAGGGGCGCGGGCGGGATGCCCAGGGTGCGGCGTACCCCGTGGGCCACCACGTCGGCCACGGCGGTGAATGCGCTGTCGGCCACCAGTGCGGAGATCGCCGGCTCGCGGGCCGCCGCCATGATCGCCACCGCCGCGCCCATCGAGAAGCCCACCACACCGACCCGCGCGCCCGCCACCCGCGCGCGGGCGTGGGCCACCGCCGCCAGCAGGTCGTCCACCTCGCGGCTGACCAGCGTGTGCGGCCAGGGATCCGAGTCGCCACGACCACGGTAGTCGAAGAGCAGCACGTTAAACCCCGCCCGCCAGGCGCTCGTGCCGATGCCAAGCATATCGTCCTTGCTGCCGCTGTGGCCGTGCGAGCCGATCACCACCGCGTGCGACTCGGGGCGCGGCAGCCACCAGCCGGTTAGGGCTAGGCCGTCGGCGCTGCGCAGGCGGATCGCCTCGAAGGGCACGCCCAGTTCCCACGGCGTGAAGGTGTAGGTGTCCTGGTAGCTGCGGCGGTGCTGCGGGCTGACGCGGGTGGTCACATACCAGGCCGCGCCGAACACGCCGCCGGCGGCGCTGAGGGCCGCGCTGGCCAGCAGCGGCAGGAGGATTCTTCGTCGGGGCATAGGTACCTCAGTAAGAGCGTAGCAGCGCGGCGCTGCTACGCTCTTACTGTATATGCGATGAGTTGCCGCGCTCAATAGGGGAAGATCGGCGGCTCATTATCGGTGAGTTGCACATCGATCTCGTAGAGGCCCGAGGCGTACTTGCCCGTGTAGGGCAGCCCGAGGTGGTGGATGAGGCCGATCATGCCGGTGTTGTCGGCGTGGGTGAGCAGGATGACGTGGTGGACGCCACGGGCCAGGCCGACCTGCACCAGCAGGTCGAAGAGCTGGGAGCCCAGCCCGGCGCTCTGGTAGTCGTCGCGCACCACAATCGATGCCTCAGCGCACTCGTGATTGTCGCCGACACGCCCGTAGCGGGCCACGGCGACAATCTCTTCGCACCCGTCCTCCTGGGTCGTCGCCAGCAGGGCCATCTCGCGATCCGGGTGGATCGTGGCGAGGCGGACGGTTTCGCGGCGCACCTGGTCGGCGTCAATATTATCGAGCGGCATAAAGAAGCGCCGCCAGCGCGTCTCCGACGAGAGCCGGTAGAACATACGCTCAAGCAGTTCGGCGTCCTCGCGGCGCATATGGCGCACCTGCACGTCCCGACCGTCACGTACCTGGAGCGGTATGTGGGCCTGGAGATCGGGCTGGTCTGCGCTTAGTCTCTCTGGCATATGGGCCTCCCGCCTTGCATGGGCATCGCGCTAAATCACATGGCACAGTGTATCATGGGGGGGTTACGCCAGCGTGGCGGGGGTGCGGAGGGCGCTTTAACATAGCCTTTGCATTATACGCATAAATACGTCGTAATACCCAATGTGATCACGGGAGAAAAACGCTCAGTAACCAATATGCAGAAAGTGGCAGTGCGAGGGAGTGTTATGACCGAGCCAACGCTTACCGTGATCGTCGGTCCGACGGCTGTGGGTAAGACGGCCCTGGCCATCGCCATGGCCCGCCGCGTGGGCGGCGAGATCGTCTCGGCTGACTCGCGGCAGATCTACCGGGGTATGGACATCGGCACGGCCAAGCCGACCCCCGCCGAGCTGGCGGGTGCGGCGCATCATCTGATCGATATTCGCGACCCGGACGAGGAGTTCTCGCTGGCTGCCTATCAGGATCTGGCGATGGCGGTGATCGCCGATATTGTGGCTAGGGGTCGGACGCCGCTGCTGGTGGGCGGTACCGGCCAGTACCTCGCCGCCGTGCTGGAGGGTTGGCAGATCCCACGGGTGCCGCCGCAGCCGGAGTTGCGGGCTGAGTTGGAGCGCGAGGCTGCCGCGTTGGGTGCCGAGGCGCTGCACGCCCGCCTGGCTGATGTGGATCCGTCCGCCGCCGCGCAGATCGCGCCGCGCAATCTGCGCCGAGTCATCCGCGCCCTGGAGGTGTACGCGGTGAGCGGCGAGCCGATCTCGGCGCAGCAGACGCGGCAACCGCCGCCGTATCGCATCCGTACAATCTGGTTGAGCCGCGAGCGGGCGGAGATCTATCAGCGCGCCGATGCGCGGGTGGACGCGATGTTGGCCGCCGGGCTGGCCGCTGAGGTGGCGGGCCTGCGCGATCTTGGCTATGGCTGGGAGCTACCGGCTATGTCGAGCCTGGGTTACATCCAGCTGCGGCCCTTTCTGGAGGGCCAGGCCAGCTTGGATGTCTGCGCCGAGCGGCTGAAGTTTGATACCCACAGCTTTATCCGTCGCCAGGGCGCGTGGTTCCGCCGTCTGCCGAATCTTGAGCTGTGGACGCCGGAGATGGCCGAGTGGAGGGATCTATCAGGTTGAAATTGCTAGCGAAGCTGGCAATTTCAACCTGATAGATCCTTATGATTTGTCGGCCAGATAGACGCGGTACTCGCGCACGAGGTGCTCGATAAACGGCTCGGGGTCGCCGCCGTCGGGCAGGTCGATGCGGGCGCGCAGGGCGGCGGCGAGCAGGACGGCCATGCGCGTGCGGGCGGCGGTGTCGAGGCGGTTACGGCGGCGCAGGAAATCCTGGGCCAGCTCGTAGCCGTCGGGGGCGAGGCGCTGGAGGTTGGGCAGCAGCGGCGTGGCCGGGGCGTCGGGGGCGTGCGGCGGGACGAGCGCCGGCGTTGACTGGCCGGTCAGGTGATCCAGGGAGATGGCGCTGCCCTCGCGCACCACCAGGGTGCCGGCGGCCAGGTCGCCCAGGCGGCGCGAGCGCCGGTCGGCGAACATAACCACGGCGCCGATGCCGTAGCCAAAGGGCAGCAGGTCGATGACCCGCACCAGGTTGCGGATGACCGACGCGCCGGGGGTGATCGGCCGCCCGCCCTCGCGTACCGCCCGCAGGCCGAGCATGCGCTTTCCCGGCGTCTGCCCGCCCCAGATCAGCTCGAAGATCAGATAGTAGCCCCAGAGCGTGGCGAAAGAGAGCAGCGCCCAGGCCGCCTGCACTAGGCTGCTGCCAGCATCGCCGACCAACTGCCCGACCACCAGGAAGAGTACGGTGCCCAGGCCGCCGATGAGCGTCAGGATCAGCAGGGTGTCAATCGTCGCCGCTAGGCAGCGCGACCCCAGGCCGGCCACCTCGTAGGTCAGCTCGACGATCTCGGGCGTCTCGACGATGTAGCGGTCGTCCACGGCGTATCATCGCCGCCTTGTAGGTGTGTCCCTACAAGGCAGGCTGCTCGGCGTCGTCGGGGGGCGAGGAGACCAGGCCCGCCTCGTGCGTGGCTTCCAGGTGGCCCATATCGTTGATGCGCAGGATATCCCAGCCGGCGGGGGCGCAGCGGAGGATACTGATCGAGGTGTTGCCGATATGCGGGAAGCGCTTGAAACCGTCGCCGTGAAAGCTATCGGCGTGGGCCAGGAGCATGCGGATGCAGCCACCGTGGGTCACCAGGGCGATGGTCTCATCATCGCGGTGGGCGAGGATCGCCTCAAGCGCCTCGACGACGCGCTTGCGCAGGGCCGACAGCGTCTCGCCGCCGCCGCGAGGGATGTCCTGGCCCTGCTCAAGCAGTTTGGCCTCGATGGGGAATCGCTCGCGGATCTGATCATAGTGCAAGCCGCTCCAGGCGCCCAGGTCGATCTCGCGCAGCGGCGGGTAGAGCTGCACCGGCACGTTCGTGGCGGCACCGAGTTCCCAGGCGGTCTGGTAGGCGCGGGTCAGGTCGCTGCTGTAGATCGCATCAAATTGGATCTGCTCAGACTGAACCCGCTGGGCGAGCAGCCGGGCCTGGCGCAGGCCGAGGTCGTTCAGCGGCACATCGGCATGGCCCTGCCAGCGCCCCGCCAGGTTCCAGTCCGTCTCGCCGTGGCGGATGAGGTAGATGGTGCCGGTCATCGATGCTGCTCCTAATCCTCGCGCACACTCGTGAAATGGCGTCTGTAACGCGCCCGCAGCATCATACCACACCGGGGCGATTCCGCCCCGGCGAGCGACCTCCCGGCGCAGGACGGTTGCAACGGTGCCTCCGGCGGGGGTTTGGGGGTGGCAAAGCCACCCTCGAAAGATCTTTTTTTTATTAGTTTTTGGCGGCGAAGCCGCCAAGAACTAACAAAAAACGCAGTAGCGCAAAAGACGTTCATGCGCGGGACGCACACCGCCGCGATGAACATGGTCGCTGATGCCCGGCTATTGGCTATCGGCTATCGGCTATTTTCACATCAGTTCACCCTGCCATCCCAAGCGCCCGGCCCGTAAACGGGCGGGCGAGGTCTACGACGGTCGCTGAAGCGCCCCGCCGGAGGCGACGCTGCCTCAGCCCTGGCGTTATTTTCCCGTGAAGTTGACAATCGGTTATGAAACATATACCATCCCTTAACTGCTGGGCGCGTGAGCCGCCCGGCATGCGAGAGGAGTTGCCTAGTGCCAACGCTGATACTCTACAATGGCCCGATCTATACTCTCGACCCGCAGCATCCGGTAGTGCGGGCGGTGGCCGTCCGCGATGGACGGATCATCGCGGTGGGCAGCGAGGGCCATGTGCAGGCCGCCACCGCCTCGGCTGGCCGCAACGAGGGGATCAACCTCCAAGGCCGAGCCGTCGTGCCCGGCCTCACCGACTCCCATGTCCACCTCACGTACCAGGGGCTCGCCAGCCAGGAGCTGCAACTGGGCGGGGCGCGCAGCATCGCTGAGGCGGTGGGCCGAGTGGCAGACCACGCCCGCAGCCTGCCGCCGGGAACCTGGCTGCGCGGTGGCGGCTGGGATCACTCGCTCTGGGGCGGCCAGTGGCCCTCGCGCAGTGACCTCGATGCGGTCTGTCAAGCGACGCCAGCGATGCTCTTGCGCAAGGACGGCCACTCGATCTGGGTGAACAGCGCGGCCCTGGCCCTGGCCGGTATCAGCGCCAACACCCCCGATCCCGTCGGCGGCCACATCCAGCGCGACCGCGATGGCGCGGCGACCGGCATCCTGCTGGAGTCGGCGATTGAGCTGATCCGCGCCGAGGCGCCACCCGCCAGCCCCGCCGAGCGCCGCGCCGCCCTGCGCATCGCTATGCACGAGGCGCTGAGCTACGGGATCACCAGTATCCACATCACGCCCGGTATTTGTCCCAGCGATGGGGAAGAGACCCTGGCCGACCTTCAGGTTATGCGTGAACATGACGAGGTGCGCCTGCGCTGCCTTGCGCACCTCTCGGCGTGCAACCTCGATGCGGCGATCGCCCTGGGCCTGCGCAGCGGCCTGGGCGATGGCTGGCTGCGCATCGGCGGGCTGAAGCTCTTCGCCGATGGCTCGCTCGGCTCGGAGAGTGCCGAGATGCTCAGCCACTACGAGAGCCGCCGCCACCTGGGCATGGCCACGATTGAGCGCGAGGTGCTGGAGGCGACGGTGGCCCAGGCCAACGCGAACGGGATCAGCGTGGCCATCCACGCCATTGGCGACGCGGCCAACCGCAAGGTACTCGACGCGATTGAGTTGGCCCGTGGCGACGGCGAGCCGCCGGCGCTGGCGATGCCCAACCGCATCGAGCACTGTCAGGTTCTTCACCCCCAAGACATCGCCCGCTTCGCCGCGTTGGGTGTGATTGCCTCGATGCAGCCCATCCACTGCACCAGCGATATGGCCATCGCCGAAGCGCTGTGGGGCGTACGCTGCGCCCACGCTTACGCCTGGCGCGAGCTGCTGGCCAGCGGGGCCACCCTGGCCTTCGGCTCCGACGCCCCGGTCGAGACGCTGAACCCCTGGCCGGGCATCCACGCCGCCGTCACCCGGCAACTGCCTGACGGCCACCCTAAAGGCGGCTGGCACCCCGAGCAGCGCCTCAGCATCGGCGAGGCGATCTCTGCCTACTGCATCGGCCCGGCCATCGCCAGCGGCGAGGCGGGCCAGAAGGGCCGCCTCGCCCTCGGCATGCGCGCCGATATGGCCGTCCTCACCGGTGACCCGTTCCACAGCGCGCCCGGCGAGCTGCACGCGATCACCGCCGCGATGACTCTTGTGGGCGGCAAGATCGCCTTTGAGCGGTAGGGCTGTGGCCCTAAACGCCTTAATGATTGCGCTGAAGTTTGCCAGCTTCACTGGCAAACTTCAGCGCAATCATATCTAATTTTCGAGGGCCTGCGGCCCCTAGCGAGAGAGAAGAGCGCATGCTGCGTAACCGACAGCTGATGGCCGTGGTCAGCGGCCACTTCATGATCGACATGCTGAACAGCACCGGTGCCGTACTCCTGGCAGTGCTGGCCGGGCCGCTCGGCCTGAGCAATATTCAGATCGGCACCGCGCTGACCGCCTACGTGCTGGTCGGCTCGCTTTCGCAACCTCTGTTCGGCCTGCTAGCCGACCGGATGCACGGTCGGACCATGCTGCTGGCCGGGGGCGGCCTGATCTGGATGTGTATCTTCTCCGCCCTGGTGGCCTTGGCCCCGAACTGGTCGCTGCTGCTGCCGGTCTTCCTGCTCGCGCCCCTGGGCAGCGGTCTGTTCCACCCCATCGGCACGGCGGCGGCGGCGGCGTCCGACCCCGAGCGGGCCAGCAGCGCCACGGCGATCTTCTTCTTCGGCGGGCAGGCCGGGTTGGCCATCGGGCCGTTTCTGGCCGGCTACCTGATCGGCCACTTCCAGCGCATCGGCATAATCCCCTTGGCCGCCATCGCGCTGCTCCCTGCCATCTTGCTCCTCACCGCCAGCCGCAATCAGGCCGTCCACGTCCACCGCACGGCTAGGCCCACGCGCCCGCAGGGCGAGCGCGCCCGCATCGCCACCAGCCTGATCGTGGCCTTCATCGTGCTCGTGGCCGTGCGCTCGTCGATCCAGGCCACCTACCAGGCGTTCCTGCCCAAGCTCTTCAGCGACCGTGGCTGGGATCCGGCGATGTTTGGGCTGCTGGCGGGCGTCTTTATGGGTGCCGGGGCGATCGGCCAGGTGGCGAGCGGCGCAGTGGCCGACCGCTTCGGCATGCGGCTGACGGTGATCTGGCCGCTGCTGCTGAGCATTCCCACCGGCCTGATCTGCTTCTTGGCCCCGACAAATTGGGAGATCTTCACCGCCGTCGCCGTCACCGGCCTGCTCGTGGGCGGCCAGCACAGCGTGCTGGTGGTGTACGCCCAGCAGCTTCTGCCGGTGAAGCAGGGCTTCGCCGCCGGCCTGATCCTTGGCTTTACCTTCGCCAGCGGCGCCATCGGCACCTGGCTCGCCGGTCTCATCGCCGATGTCGTTGGCCTGCAGTCGGTGATGCTCGGGATGACCCTGCTTGGCCTGCCGGTGGCCCTGCTCGCCATCACCCTGCCCGGCCCGCGCCGCGCCCCTGCTCCCGCCGTCTTGGCCCCCGCGTCAGTTCTCGCCGGAGATTAGCCTGTCGCGGCAACGTTCGCCGGGGGCTGAACCCCTCGGCGAGGGTGACGACGGCCGCCTGCGCGGCCTGTCTGAGGCCGCTTCAGCGGCCGTCGTAGACCTCGCCCGCCCCGTTTACGGGCCGGGCGCTCTTCTGCGGTATTGCCAAAAAAGACGTTCATGCGCGGGGCGCACACCGCCGCGCTGAACATGGTCGCTGATGCCCGGCTATCGGCTATCGGCTATCGGCTATCGGCTATTTTCACAGCAGGTAGTACCGCAGACGTCGTTCGGTCGCGGCAACATTTGCCTTGTATACTAGGCCCAGGGCGGTTGCAACGTCGCCGGCGACTGAAGTCGCGGCGCGGGGGCCGATGGCCGGCCTCCCACCTACGTGGGCGGAACGGCGTCGGTGTCGGTCGACGCCCGGCGCGTAGCGCCCCTGTGGCGCGACTTCAGTCGCCAGCCCCCTTTGGCGTAGCGTGGTGTTGTGGCCTGCGTTCGCACACATCCGAAGAAGGGGGGGGCGATGGAACCCGCCGCACTGCACATCCTCATCGTCGATAACTCGCCCGAAGACCGCCTGACCCTGCGCCAGCTCCTTACCCGTGCATCGCCTGATACCTACACGATCACCGAGGCCGACTGCGGCGACCTCGCCCTCGCCGCATGCCAGAGGTCCCCTCTCGATTGCATCCTGCTCGACTACCGCATCCCCGACATGGATGGCAAGTCTGTCCTCGCCGCGCTTCGGGACCGAAGCGATGTGCCGGTGGTGGTGCTCACCGGCGTGGGTACCGAGGCCATGGCCGTCGACCTACTCCCGTACGCTGCCCAGGACTATGTCGTCAAGGCTGCCCTCACCTCCGAACGCCTGGGCTTGATGATCCAGCACGCCATCGCCTCCGTCCGGCTTACCCGCGAGCGCGACCAGTCCCTGGCGCTGCTCACCACGGTACTCGCGACGCTCCCTGTCGGGGTTATGCTGCTCGATGCTGACCTGCACATCCAGCGGAGCAACCCCGCTCTGCTGGCCGTCCTGGGCCAGCCGACCGCAGCCCTGCATGGGCAGGCGCTGCCGCAGTTCTGGCCGGGGCTGGCGCTAGAGCTGGCTGCGCCCTGCGCGCAGGTGCTGCGGGGTGTGCCGTTCAGTGAGCGGGAGATCGCCCTGCCCGCAACTGCGGATCACGCCGCGCGCTGTCTGGCTGTCAGCGGGACGCCGCTTCACGATCCCAACGGAACGAGCCTTCTCATACTCCTCACCGTTCAGGACATCACCGAGCGCAAACGTGAACGTGACGATATCGCGCTGCGCCAGCAGGTCACGATGTTGGACCACACCGAGCAAGATCTGCAAGCGGCCTATGCCGAGCTTGAGACGCAAGCATCCCGCCTGAATAGCCTGATCACTCACGCCCCAGTCGGCATCGCCTTGCTGGATATGACGCTGCGCTTCCAGCATATCAACACCTCCCTGGCCGAGATGAACAGGCGGTCGCCCGAAGCGCATCTGGGATGCACCATTGCGGAAGTGCTGCCCGCCCTCGCCTCCATCGTGGAGTCGATCTACCACCAGGTGATCGCAACGGGCGAGCCGATCCTTAACCTGGAGATCAATGACCGGTTCCTGAACATGCCGGGGGCGTATCGTTTGCGTTCATAAGAACCATTTAGTTTTGTTGCGTTTCATTGCGTTTTGTTTCGTTCGCTGACGTTGCGAAATTCATACAAGTGTGCTATGATGAACCCATCACGGCATCGCTGTGGTGTTGTACCTGCACAAA
>CAISPW010000323.1 GCA_903887465.1 uncultured Oscillochloris sp.
ATTCGCCCGCCTCCGCGCCTGCGCGATCCACACCCCCTCCGCGATCCAATCCCCCCTCCGCGATCCAACCCCCTCCGCGATCCAAACCCCCTCCGCGATCCAACCCCTACACCGGATAGATCAGCACCCGCTCGGGGCTAAGCCACACGGTCAGCGGCCCATCGCCGGGCAACTCGGCCATATCCAAATCAAGGGGCGGCCCGCCGGTCGCGAGCAGGCGCACCCGGTAGTGCCGCCCACGAAACTGGGCCGACTCCAGCGCGCCGCTCAGGCAGTTCTGCCCGCCGGAGCCGGTCGCGTGATCGACCGCATCGGACGCGATCACCGCCGTCGCCGCCGCGCCCGGCGCCAGGTCGCCCATCGCCACCCCCGTGAGCGTGCCGAGTGCGGTGGCGATCCTCCCCGCGCCAAGGTAAGCCCCCGGCAGCAGGTTACGCAGCCCCAGGAAGCGCGCCGCCCACAGGCTCGCCGGTCGCCGGTAGATCGCCTCCGGCGGGCCAATCTGCTCCAGCCGCCCGGCATTCAGCAAGGCCACCCGGTCGGCCAAGGCGAACGCCTCCTCCTGGTCGTGGGTCACATAGATCGCCATCACACCCACCCGGCGCAGCACCGCACGCAGCTCGTCCTGGAGCCGCTCGCGCAGCTCCCGGTCGAGGGCCGCCAGGGGCTCATCGAGCATCAGCAGGCGCGGGCCAGGGGCCAGGGCGCGGGCCAGAGCCACGCGCTGGCGCTCGCCCCCCGACAGCTCAAAGACCCGCCGCCGCCCGTAGCCGGACATCCCCACCAGATCCAGCGCCTCGCTGGCCCGCGCCGCGACCTCCGCCCGCCCCAGCCCGCGCATGCGCAGCCCAAAGGCCACGTTCGTCGCCACATCCATGTGCGGAAAGAGCGCGTAGTCCTGGAACATCATCCCGAAGCCACGCAGGTGAGGCGGCACACCATCGATGCGCGTGCCGCCGAGCAGGATCTCCCCGCTGTCGGCATGCTCTAGCCCGGCCACCACTCGCAGCAGCGTAGTCTTACCACAGCCCGAGGGGCCGAGCAGGGCCGTGATCGTCCCCGCCGACAACTCCAGGCTTACCCCGCGCAGCACCTCGGTGCCGGCGTACGACTTGTAGATCTGGGAGATCGTGAGCATCAGCTACATGTGCGCCAGAAACGCGATCACCTTCTCGGCCCCCACGCGCGGCGGGTGAAGCTCCGGCTGCGTGCGGTACTTCAGCAGCAACTCCTGGATGTAGCCCGCGCTCTGCGCAAAGTCGCCATTCGCCAAGACGTGCCGCACCGCGCCCAGCAGCGTCCGTGGCGTACACTGATCCCGGCGCAACACCAGCCCGCAGCCCCGGCGCACCATCGCCTCAAGGTTATACTGCTGCTCGCTGAACATCGGCACCCCGACAAACGGCGTGCCCGCGAACAGCGTGCTATAGACCGTACCCTGCCCACCGTGGATGATCGCCACATCGGCCAGGGCCGCAATATCAATTGCCGGGAAGAATTTCTCAATGATCACATTGTCGGGGATGTGCCCGAACGCCGATCGCTCGATAATCGAGGTAGTGGCGACAAAGACATCGTAGGGCTGGTCGGCGAACGCCGCGACAATGGCCTTGAACAGCGCGGGGCTGCCCGACGATCCCATCGAGAAAAAGATCACCGGCCGCCCAGCTATCTTCTGATAGGCCCGCGCCGACTCGGGCATCGGAATCGGGTACTCCATCAGCAGCGGGCCGCAGAACTCATAGCCGGGGGGCAGATCATCAAGCTCAGGGAACAGCTCGGGCGCATCCGACAGCAGGTTGAAGTCGCCCCGAAAGATACTCAGGGTACTCTCAAAGCGCCCGATGCCCCACTTCAGCGCGACCTTATTCCATGCGGCGAGCTTAATCGGGAAGTGCAGCGGAGCCATGTTGGCAACCCAGTTGCGCAGCGGCGGCGGTGCCAGGGCCATCCACGGGCGTTTGACGAACAGCCCGTGGGGCGCTGTTCCCAGCCCAGACTGAAAATACGGCTCTGACACGGCGGCCGAGAGTACCCAAACCAGGGGCACCCCCATCACCCGCGTCGAGATACGGATGCTCGGGCGAAAGCCAGTGACCACCACATCGGGGCGGATCTGCTTGAGCAGATCGACCTCAGCGGCGATGAACGTGGACAGCTCAGCCGGCGCGATCCAGTTCATGCCGTACTCGTCGATGTTGTGCATCTGACGGAAATTCTCGTCGTTCATCCACAGCGAGTCGTACTCGATAAAAACCCGCCGACAGGGGATGTCCGCAAAGAGATAGTCGTAGCGTCCGTCGCCAAGCACCACCACCTGATGCCCCAGCTCGTGGAAGGCGCGCGCAAAGCTCGCCATGCGGTGGCTCTCGGCGAGATCCACCATCTCCGGCGCAATCAGGATCGTCTTCTGCGGCAATCGGTCGCTCCTCGTCCCTGGGGTTACGCCCCGAGACCCAGCTTTCTACAGAATAGTTGGCGGTAAAGCCGCCAACTATTCTGTAGAAAATCTTTGGAACTAGCGCAGCCAGCCCCAAACCGTCACCGGCAGCGTGCCGTTAGTACTGGATCAGCGAGTAGACTGGGCAGGGGACAAGCTTCTCGCGGCCGTTGAGGAAGGTCAACTCGATCACAAAAGCCATCTCCACCACGGTGCCGCCGGCCTGCTCGATCAACTGCTTGGCCGCCGCGATCGTGCCCCCCGTAGCCAGCAGGTCGTCCACCACCAGCACCTGCGCCCCCGGCTCAAAGGCATCGCGGTGGATCTCCAGCTTGTTCGTGCCATACTCCAGCGCGTACTCGATCTGGTAGGTATCAGCCGGCAGCTTGCCCGGCTTACGGATGGGCACCAGGCCCACACCGAGGTTGAGCGCGATCGGCGCGCTGAAGATAAACCCGCGTGACTCCACGCCCGCCACGGCGGTAATCCCACGGCCACGGTAGCGCTCAGTCAGGGCGCTGATCACCTTGCTGAAGGCCGGCCCATTGGCGATCAGCGTGGTAATATCCTTAAAGTCGATCCCAGGGAGCGGAAAGTCGGGGATGTTTCGAACTAGGCTGGCAAGCTCATGGCTCGACATAAGACCTCCGAAGCTGTCACACGATCTCGCGCGGTTATTATACCGCCTCTTCCCAGGGCTGATGCAACGTCGCGGGGGCTGCGCAGGGCGGGTGTACCATCGCCTTCGGCGGGGATTTTGGGGTGGCAACGCCACCCCCGAACGATCTTTCTTTTTTGGTAGGTTTTTGGCGGCCTTGCTGCCAAAAACCTACCAAAAGCTCGGTCTAGGGCGCAGCCCCAAGGACGTTGCTCATGTCCTGGCCCCAAACCGTCAGCTTGACAGCTTTGTCCCTTTTCGCTACAATGCGAGCGGTTACGCCAATGTAGCTCAGTTGGTAGAGCAGCTGTTTCGTAAACAGCAGGTCGAGAGTTCGAGCCTCTCCATTGGCTCCACACATCGCGGCAGTACAACGCGGAGGGCCGGGGTTATCCTTAGTGATAGCCCCGGCCCTCGGGCTTCCTGCGACTCTAGCCTGCATGCGTGCGCCGCAGGAGACGGCTCAGGCCGGTCACGGCTTCACGGCGCGTCTCGGGGGCAGTACTAGCACTGCGCTGGTGCCCGCACGGTGATCGTCTTGCCGTAGTCGCTAAATGTGATCGTCCAGGTACTCGGCGCGACGGCGTCGCTGGCGGTATCTACCAGCACGAGCTTGCTGGCGCGCATGGTGGCACGGTCGGCCCAGAGATCCACCGCCACCGGCCCAGTACCGAGCAGGCCCATGCTGATCGGCTGGAGCTTCGTGCCGACGATGCGACCGCGCAGGTGGTAGCTAGGCTGGCCGTCCAGATCCTCAACCCCCGCTAGGCTGACATCCTCAAGGTCCGCCTGGAGCAGGTGTTCGACGCCCTGCTGCGGGTCGAAGAGGACGACCGGGTTGAAGCTGCTGCCGGGTTCCAGGCAGCCCCAGGCGCGGGTGATCGGGTTGGTGATGTACTGCTTGCCCGCCAGAGTCACCGTGCGGATCTCGGCGACCCCGCCGCTCGCGCTGACGCTGAGTACGGCCAGGACGCTGTCGGGCCGCTTGAGGTCGCCCTCCATGCGGTTGAGCGTGAAGGCACCGTCCGCATTGGCGAGTACCGGCTTGCCGGTAAGGGTGATTGCGAAGTGGACGCTCTGAGCGTCCTGAGTGGCCCGGCCGATCATCGCGCTGATCTCGCGCGGGGCGGGCGTGGGCGTGGGCGTGGGCTGCGGGCCGCCGCCGCACGCGGCCAGCAGTCCGGCGAGAATGATCACGAAGATGCCACGGTGGCGCACAGAAACCTCTTGCTCCATGTCTGGCGGGCGGGGTGCGGGGCGGGTGTGTCCATCTTCAACCATACACCCCCAATGGACAAGGGACAGGGAACAGTCAAGCTGTCCCTGTCCCCTGTTCGCTCTTCCCTGTCCCCTTTTAGGCGGCGTGCTTGGCCGGGTGGCCCTCTTCGGTACCCTCGACGGCGGCCTCGATCTTGGCCACCGCGTCGCGGGGGATGGCGGTGCGGAACCGGCCACGGTAGGTATCCCAGCGGGCCAGAATCTCGTTGGCGCGCGGGCTGCCGGTGAGCTCGGCGTGGCGGCGGATGAGCTGCATAACGCGGGCCTCGTCGCGGACACTCAGGGGCCGCAGTTCGATCAGTTGGGGGTTATAGCGCTGCGCCAGGGTGCCGGCCTCGTCGAGAATATAGGCCACGCCGCCGGTCATGCCAGCACCGAAGTTGCGCCCGGTCGCCCCGAGAACCACCACAGTGCCGCCGGTCATATACTCGCAGCCGTGGTCGCCGATGCCCTCGACCACGGCGGTGGCACCCGAGTTGCGCACCGCGAAGCGCTCGCCGACCTGCCCGGCGGCGTAGAGTTCGCCGCCGGTGGCCCCGTAGAGCAGGGTGTTGCCGGCGATCACATTCTCGTGCCAGGCGAAGCGGGCGGCCTGGCTAGGCGCGATGGTGATCAGGCCGCCGGCCATACCCTTACCGACGTAGTCGTTGGCCTCGCCGATCAGACTCAGCTCAACGCCGGGCGAGTTGAAGACGCCGAAGCTCTGGCCGGCGCTGCCCTGAAACTGGATCTTGATCGTGCCGGCGGGCAGGCCCTTGTCGCCGTAGATCTGGCCGATCGCGCCGCTGAGCCGTGCGCCCACCGAGCGGTCGCGGTTGCGGATGCTGTAGCTGAGTTGCACCGGGCCACGGGCCGAGAGCGCACCCCTGGTGTCGTGAATCAGCCGGTCGTGCAGACCCTCCTCAACGGGCATCTGGTTGGGACGGCCGCCGTGGCGGATGGCGTTACCGGCGATCATGCGCGCCGCGCCGAGTACCGGAGTCAGGTCGAGCATATCGGCACCGGCCACGCCGGTCAGCTTCTGGCGCAGCAGGTCGGCCCGACCAACGGCCTCATCGAGCGAGCGCAGGCCGAGCGAGGCCAGGATCTCGCGCACCTCTTGGGCCAAGTAGCGGAAGAACGACATCACCATCTCGGGCTTGCCAGGGAACTTGGCGCGCAGGTCGCCGCGCTGGGTGGCGATGCCCACCGGGCATGTGTTGTTGTGACAGGCGCGGGCCATAATACAGCCCTCGGCCACCAGGGCCGCCGTGCCGAAGGAAAACTCGTCGGCACCGAGCAGGGCGGCAATCACCACATCGCGGCCGGTCTTCAGGCCGCCGTCGGCGCGCAGGCGCACGCGGGCGCGCAGCCCGTTGAGCACCAGGGTCTGCTGGGTCTCGGCGAGGCCCAGCTCCCAGGGGATGCCGACGTTCTTAATGCTACTGAGCGGCGCGGCCCCGGTGCCGCCGTTATAGCCGCTGATCAGGATCACGTCGGCGTAGCCCTTGGCCACACCGGCGGCGATTGTGCCGACACCGGAGGTGGCCACCAGCTTCACCGAGACGCGGGCCGAGGGGTTGACCTGCTTGAGGTCGTAGATCAGCTGGGCCAGATCCTCGATGCTGTAGATGTCGTGGTGGGGCGGCGGCGAGATCAGGGCCACGCCGGGAACGGTGTGGCGGATGCGGGCGATCTCCTCATTCACCTTGTGGCCGGGGAGCTGGCCGCCCTCGCCGGGCTTGGCACCCTGGGCCATCTTGATCTGGAGCTCGGCGGCGCTGGCCAGGTAGGCCGGCGTCACGCCGAAGCGCCCGGAGGCCACCTGCTTG
The DNA here is from genome assembly GCA_903887465.1 of uncultured Oscillochloris sp. Taxonomy (GTDB): domain Bacteria; phylum Chloroflexota; class Chloroflexia; order Chloroflexales; family Chloroflexaceae; genus Oscillochloris. Next base: position 6,188 of record CAISPW010000323.1, read on the forward strand.
ATCCGGCTGTTGCGCTCGTCCTTGAGTCGCTCGGCGGCCTCGCCGCCCTCGCCGCTGTTCGACATACCGCCCAGGCGGTTCATGGCGATCGCCAAGGTCTCGTGCGACTCAGAGCTGGTGGATCCGTGGCTCATGGCGGCGGTCGAGAAGCGGGCGACAATCAGTTCGATCGGCTCGACCTCATCAAGCGGGATGGGCGCGCCGGCGGGCGTGAGATCCAGCAGGTCGCGCGGCTCGGATGGCGGACGCCCGTTCACTAGGGCGGAGTAGCTGCGGTAGGCCGCATAGCCCTCGCTCGATGGCGTGGCGCTGTAGCTATCACCGTTGAGGGCGTGATGGCTATGGGCAGCCGTATGCAAGGCGTTGACCACCGGCGGGCTGAAGGTGTGGTTCTCGCCGTCCCGCTTGAACTTGTAGAAGCCGGGGTGCGGCAGAGCGACCTCCTCCTCCGCGACGGGGAAGGCGTAGGCGTGGCGGGCCAGCACATCGGCCTCCAGCTTGGTGAAGGAGATCCCGCCGACGCGGGTGGGCGTGCCGACGAAGCACTGGTTCACCAGGGCCGAGTCGAGTCCGACCGCCTCGAAGATCTGAGCGCCGCAGTAGCTGTCGATAGAGGCGATGCCCATCTTCGACATCGTCTTGAGCAGACCCTTCTCCAGGGCGTGAATGAAGTGCTGCTCGGCCTCATCGTCCAGGGTGAGCGCGCGCGGGTCGCCGCTGACCACACCCTCGCGTCGGGCGGCGCGCTCCTTGAGCGCGTCACGGTCGCGGGCGATCTGGCGAACGCTGGCTAGGGCCAGGTAGGGGTTGATCGCCTCGGCACCGTAGCCCACCAGGCAAGCCAGGTGGTGAACCTCGCGCAGTTCGCCGGTCTCGGCCAGCAGGCTGTGCCGCGAGCGCAGGCCAATGCGGATCAGGTGGTGGTGAACCGCTGCTACGGCGAGCAGGGATGGAATGGGCGCGTGGGCGGCGTCCACACCCTTGTCGCTGATGATCAAAATCGCCGCGCCGCTGCGGATGGCGGCCTCAGCCTCGGCGCAGAGCCGGGCCACCGCAGCCTGGAGGGGCGCTTCCCCGCCACCCGCCACCGGCATCAGGGCCGAGATGGTGACGCTGCGCAGCAGCGGGTCGGCCACCCGGCGCAGGGCGGCGAGTTCGGAGTCACGCAGGACGGGCGAGGTGAGCTGGAGCAGGTGGGCGTGGGCGGGAGTCTCGGCCAGAATGTTCTGGCGGGTGCCGACGGCCACGCTGAGCGACATCACCAACTCCTCGCGGAGTGAGTCGATTGGCGGGTTGGTCACCTCGGCGAAGCGCTGCTTGAAGAACTGGAAGAGCGGTCGGCCCAGTTCCAGTTGCGAGAGTACAGCGGTCGGCGTATCATCGCCCATCGATCCCACCGGCTCGTGGCCGCTGCTGAGCATCGGTCGCAGCACCACGTTCAGTTCTTCGGAGGTATAACCGAAGGCCATCTGGAGGACAGGCAGTTGGTCAGAGGCCATCGGCAACCCGCTCGGATCATCAGCACGGTCGTCAAGCCCCTGCTCCCTACTCCCGAGATCCTGCATGTGCTGGCTGAGCCAGAGGTCGTAGGGCTGGCGGGCGGCCAGGCCGGACTTAATATCCTCATCGGTGTAGATCTGGCCAGTGGCGGTGTCCACGGCGATCATCTGGCCGGGGCCAAGCTTGCCCTTGTGGACGATGCGCGAGTCATCAATGGCCACGGCACCGACCTCTGAGCCGGAGATCACCAGGCCGTCGTTGGTGACGATATAGCGGGCCGGGCGCAGGCCGTTGCGGTCGAGGGTAGTGCCGACCACGCGGCCATCGCTGAAGGTCAGGGCGGCCGGGCCGTCCCAGGGCTCCATGAGGCAGGCGTGGTACTGGTAGAAGGCGCGCAGGGCCGGGCTGATGTCGGGGATCTTCTCCCACGCCTCGGGGACGAGCATGGTCATCGCGTGGCGGATGTCGCGACCGGCGATGACGAGCAACTCCAGGGCGTTATCGAGTTGGGCCGAGTCGCTGCCGGTGGTATCGAGTACCGGCGTCAGCAGGGCCGAGGCATCGGGGCTACCGGGCAGGAAGTTGGCGGGCAGGCCGAGGGCGGCCTCGCGGGCGCGCATCCAATTGGCGTTGCCCTGGACGGTGTTGATCTCGCCGTTGTGCGAGAGCATGCGGAAGGGCTGGGCGCGCTCCCATGTCGGGAAGGTGTTAGTCGAGTAGCGCTGGTGGTAGACGGCGAGGGCGGTGCTGACGATGGGGTCGCACAGGTCGGGGTAGAAATTGGCCAGGTGGTTGCCAAGGAGCAAACCCTTATAGACGACGGTATGGCAGGAGAGTGAGGGCACATAGGCCGAGATGCCCTGCGCGGCAAAGGTGGCCTCCATCTGCTTGCGGGCGAGGAAGAGGCCGCGCTCGCAAAGGGTGGCCGGGCCGCCGTGAGGTCGCTCGATGATCGCCTGGCTGATGTGGGGCATCGCCTGACGGGCGCGGCCACCGAGGGCGTCGGGGTTCACCGGCACGTCGCGCCAGACGAGGAGGGTGAAGCCGCGCACCTCCAGGATCTGGGCGACGATGGTACACGCCGCGTCGCGCAGGGCCGCGTCCTGGGGCAAAAAAAACATCCCGAGGGCCAGCCGATCTGGGTCGGCCACCCGGCCCTGGGCCGCCAGTTCGCGCAGCAGCAGATCGCGCGGCAGCTGCATCAGAACGCCAGCCCCGTCACCGGTTTTGGCGTCATCGGCTACCGCGCCACGGTGCTCTAGGTTGCAGAGCGCCTCAAGGGCCATCGTCAGGATGCCGTGACTGGCCTCGCCGCTAATCCGGGCGACAAAGCCGATCCCGCATGCGTCGTGTTCAAAGCGGGGGTCATAGAGGCCGTGGACGTCTCGCTCAGGAAGTTGCATCGCTGTCACCCTTACAACTGGCTAAAAAACGCACAGACGCTCGCCACATCCTCACGTCGCTGAGGAGGGGGCGAGCATCATTGTCGCGTCGGTTGGGACGCCGCACAATCTGCGGTAGATAGCGAAATGCCCCCGATGCGCGTCATCGCGCGAGAGGGGGCTTGCCGGAGCGCGTCGCTGTAGCTGCCGGCGGTGCCGTGGGGGCCGAAAGATAACGTTGGGTCGCCGGAACCGGCGGTGAGATGCGCCTAGCACAAATGACGGGAACTCTGGTCATCGAGTTCTCGTCAGAGCGTCTTTGCACCAGGGCAAAAGGATTAAGAACCGGCTAAGTATTGAACCACACTATACAAGGTTGTCTCAGATATGTCAAGTGCGGTTGGGCGACTTGTACAAATGAGCTAGGCGCTCGCGCAAACGCCACCCTGGTGCGGCATCGCCCGGCGGCTATTTCTGTAAGGCATGGTTCAAAATCGGCCATTCCAGCTTGACAGTCCTACGGAGGTGCGCTAGCGTACACGCTTGGGGTGCAGGCAAAGCGGATCTCAGCCTTGCCAAACCCCAAAGATACGCTAGGCCATCGACACGCATTCCTCACACCCAAATGCAAAAGACGGGATCTCGTCAGACATCTTGGATCTGCCAGAAGCCGACGAGGTTCACCTCTGGCGGATCGACCTGGCGGTCGCTGCGGACAACCTCGACGTCCTGGGGCAGACCCTCAGCCTGGACGAGGTGGCCCGCGCCGAGCGGCTGCGCATCCCGCTAGCCCGCGCACGTTTTGTCGCCGCGCGCGGCATGCTGCGGGCAATCCTGGCCCGCTACGGGGAAGTGGCACCGGCCGCGCTGCGCTTCCGCTACGGCCCCGCCGGCAAGCCCCAGATCGACGAATCCCTCGGCACTGGTATCGAATTTAACCTGGCCCACTCCCACGATCTGGCGCTGCTGGCGGTGGCCCGCGAGATCCGCGTGGGCGTCGATGTTGAACTGATCGGCGATGCAGATTATACCGTAATCGCCCGCAACTTCTTCGCCCCGGTCGAGCAGCGCGACCTCGACGCGCTGCCGTCCGCGCAGCGCCGGGCCGCGTTCTACCACTGCTGGGTCTGCAAGGAGGCGTTCGTCAAGGCGCGTGGTGCCGGGCTGGCCCTGAGCCAGTTCGCGGTCAGCGTTGCGCCGGATACGCCCGCCGAACTGCGGTACGTCGACGCCGACCTGGACGAAGCCGGGCGCTGGCGGATCAGCGCCATGCGTCCGGCGCTGGGCTTTGTCGCCGCCCTATGCGTCGAGGCCCGTGCGGGCGACTCGCTGCGGATCAGCTACCGGCCCTGGGAGCCATCACGATCTACCACTTGAGATTCGCCCAGGTTTGGCCTATACTCTACGCAGAGACCATGCGACCGCACCGCACAATAGCGTATCGTTTGCGTTCATAAGAACCATTTAGTTTTGTTGCGTTTCATTGCGTTTTGTTTCGTTCGCTGACGTTGCGAAATCCATACAAGTGTGCTATGATGAACCCATCACGGCATCGCTGTGGTGTTGTACCTGCACAA
>CAISPW010000324.1 GCA_903887465.1 uncultured Oscillochloris sp.
AAAAACCCAGCCTGCTCCAATCCGAGCGCCTGGCCGCCACCGCCCGCGCACATCTCGACTGAAGATAGTATGGTCATCTGCGACACCTCTCTTGCCTTATCAGAACAGGGTTGCGCATAGTATTTTACCCGAACTTGGTGGCAGTCAGGGAACTACTGCTCAGTAGCGGTGCGATTGGTATCGTTCAGCTCGTGATAGCGCCCCAGGCTCTCGACATCATCAACGTCGAGGCTGAGCGTGGGCGAGGCATAGAGCTTGAGACGCAGGCCGAGGGCGGCGGCGGCCTCGCGGTGCAGGCGGGCGCTCTGCGCGCCAAAGTGGAAGGGCAGGGCGCTGGGCAGGCGCAGGCCGAGGGCGTTGGTGCCATCGCCCTGGCGATCCGTCGCCAGAGCCAGGTCGGCACCATCCGCGAGGGTGGCGACCAGAGAGGCCAGATCTTGCGGGGCGATCAGCGGCACGTCGGCGGGGATTACCAGCATTGCGGCGGCTCCGGCGGCGGTCAGGGCAATCCTAGACTGGTCAAGGGCACCGTTCAGGTCGCCAGCGCGATCAAATATCGTGCGAGCACCGACCGACTCCGCCAGAGCCAGCACCTCAAGGTCGGCGCTGATCACCCAGATCTCGGCGAGGGCCGCGCCCCGGCTGGCCAGGAGAGTCGCCAGGACGCGACCGAGCATCTCGACCACCAGATCGCGGCGCTCGGCCAGGCTCAGGCGGCCGGCGAGGCGGCTCTTGGCGCGAGTCAAATCCTTGACCGGCACAACCGTGTGGATCTGCATCACACCGCCGCCGGGCGGGCCTCGGCGAGCTGGAGCGCCACCCAGGCCAGATTGGCCTTCTCGACCGGGCCGCGCATGATCGTGTCGGTCACCGCCACGCGCATGCCGAGGGACTCGATCTGCGCGGCCAGGGCCACATCAACTTGGTCGATCACGATGCCGTCGAGCAGGCCGGCATAGGCGCGGGCCACGCCCACGGCGGAGACCTCCAGGCCCATGGCGCGCATCAGCGGAGCAGCCGGCCCCTTGAGCGGGGCACCGCCGATGATCGGACTGACTGTGATCACCGGGGCGGGGCTGGCCACAATTGCCGCGCGCACGCCGGGGATGGCCAGGATCGGGCCGATGCTGACCACCGGGTTGCTCGGGGCGATCAGAATGGTCTCGGCGGCGGCGATCAGTTCCAGCAGACCGGGGGCGGGGCGGGCCGTCTCGATACCCACATAGCGCACCCCACGCACGGCATCCTGGGCGTGTCGGCGCACAAAATACTCCTCAAAATGCATCTCGCCCAGGTCGGTGAGAATATAGGTCGGCACCGGGTCGTCGCTCATCGGCATAATCTTCACGGCCACGCCAAGGGACTGGCGGAAGCTTTCGACGACCTCGCTGAGGGTCGCGCCCGCGCGCAGCATCGCCGTGCGGCGGATATGCAGAGCCAGGTCGCGGTCGCCCAGCTTGAACCAGCCCGGCCCGCCCAGCTTCACCAGCCAGGACATGCACGCATCGGTGTCGCCGATAATCCCCCAGCCCTGCTGGCGGTCGATCAGATCGGCCAGGGTACACGTGACGATATCGAGATCGGGCGAGATCTTCAGGCCGTGCAGTTCCATATCGTCGCCAGTGTTCACCACAGCGGTGATCGACTCGGGCGGCACGACCTGGACGAGGCCCTCGATAAAACGGGCAGCACCGACGCCGCCGGCAAGGACAAGGATCATGGGAGGATTCCTCGTTTGTGTGCGATAATCACATATATCGTACCACAGGCGTAAGGGCAAAGCATTTTGGGGCGGGCGCTCTGTGCCAATGCCAACATGCTTTGTTCCTACGTGGCACCCATTATGATCCACAACATCCTGATCGTATTACATCGTCCACGCGACGTGCGCAACATCGGGGCGGTGGTGCGGGCCATGCGGAATATGGGTTTTGCCCGCCTGCGCCTCGTCGATCCGGCCCCCTTCGACCGGGCCGACATCGGCGGGATCGCCCACCGCAGCGAGGCGATCACCGCCGCGATGGAGGTCTACCCCGATCTCGGCGCGGCGCTGGCCGACGTGCAGTTTGTCGTCGGCACCAGCGCCCGCCCCCACACCGGGCGCTCCCCGCGCGCCGATCTGGCGACCCTAGCCGGCGAGATGCTGGCCCGCGCCGCCACCGGCCCAGTGGCCCTGCTCTTCGGCCCCGAGGATAACGGCCTCGATACGCCCGCCCTCGACCGCTGCCACGCGCTGCTGAACCTGCCTTGCGACCCGATCTACCCTTCGCTGAACCTGGCCCAGGCCGCTCTGCTGGCCCTCTACGAGCTGCGCCACGCCGCCATCGGCGATCTCCCGCCGCCGCCGCCGCGATCATCCGCGCCGGTCGGCGAGATAGACCGCTGTCTGGATCTGGTCAGCGCAGCCCTGCGCAGGATCGACTTCCACAAGTCTGGCGACGGCGCGACCACCGAGCGCGCCCTGCGCGCCCTGCTGATGCGCGCCGATCCCGACGCACGCGAACTGGCCCTGCTCGGTGCCATCGCCCGTGAGATCATAAAAACGTAGGTGCAAAGACCCTACCGCAGAAGTCGCCCGGTCACATTACGCGCCCGACCCGTAAACGGGCGGGCTTACCAGTGACGAAGGCCGCCTGCACGGCCTGCATGAGGCCGCGCATGCGGCCTTCGTCACCCGTAGCCGAGAGGTTCCGCCCCACGGCGAGTCGTGCCTACGTTAGGATCGCAGCCCGGCGGTGAGGAAGCCCACGACCTGGTCGGCGGCGGCGTCCACATCATCATCGGCCAGACGGCTCAGGTTCTGCACCGTACGCGGGCTGAGTAGTTCCAGGCAGATTGCGGCGAGCATCTGCGCGTCACCGCTGCGGATGCTGCCCTGGCGCTGGCCAGCGGCGATCACGCGGGCGAGCAGCGTATGGATCGATGCGTAGAGGCCGGGGCGGTCGAGGTCGGGCGGAACACCGGACGGATCGGGCCGCAGGTCGATCAGGGCGGCCTGGCGCGCGCTCTGGCGATACTGCGCCAGGATGATCGCCCGCAGCTTCTCCAGCGGATCGTGAGCGTCATCGGCGGCCTGAGCCAAGCAGTGGCGGGTGTGTTGGCAGGCGACCGCGCTCACCGCAGCGAAGAGTTGCTCTTTGCTGGGGAAGCGTCGGTAGATCGTGCCGATACCGACACCCGCCCGCCGGGCCACGTCCTCCATCTTCACGTCGGGGCCGCGCTCGGCAAATAGCTCTTGGGCGGCCTGAAGTACCCGCTCCATATTCCGCTGCACATCGCGCCGCGTGCGCCGCGCACCCGCATCCTCGGTATCCACTGCCATCCCACACTCCTCGCTCGCCGTCCACGCTATCGGCGGCAGTATAGCATAGGATGGGGCGAAGCGGAAGTGAAATTCCGCTTTCGCTCCTTCTGTTAGCGCTGTAGTAGAATTCCGCGCTTGCCATTGACAAGCCGAGTCAACCGCCCCATAATACGTCTAACGCGGAATGATCATTCCGCTTCCAATGAACGGAGCAGCACACGATGAGTGAGCCCATTCACATGCAGCCAGCCCCCGATAGCCCTCAGACCATGCCGCTGCTCGCCCTCGACGGCGCGGTGGTCTTCCCCCATACCGTGATCAGCCTGAGTCTTGAGGAGGCCATGCTCCCGGCGGTCGATGCGGCCATGAAGGCCGACCGGCAGCTCCTGCTGGTGGCCCGCCGTCCCGACGCCGATGACTCGGCCCCCCTGCGCGAGCAACTCTTCAACGTGGGCGTGATCGTGCGGATCGAGCAGTCTGGCATGCTCCCCGGCGGCGTGAGCGGGATCGTCGTGCGCGGCATCATGCGCGCCGAGATCGGCGCGCAGGTCGCGCACCAGAGCTACCCGTGCTTCATGTTCGTCCGCCGCCCGGATTTGATCGTCCGTACGCCCGAACTCGACGCCCTGGTGATCGAGACCCGCGCCACCATCGACACGGTGCTTGACCTGCGCCCCGGCGTAACCCAGGAGATCCGTAATTTTGTGCGCTCGATCGAGGATCCTGGCCACCTCGCCGATAACACCGGCTATTCGCCAGACTACACCTTCACCGAGCGCCAGGATCTGATCGAGACCCTCGATGTGACCGCGCGGCTCACCAAGGTGCGCGACTTCTACCACAAGCAGGTCGCCGTGCTAGAGGTGCAGGCCCGCCTGCGCCAGGAGGTGCAGGAGAGCGCGGCCAAGCAGCAGCGTGAGTTCTACCTGCGCCAGCAGATGCGCGCCATCCAGAAGGAGCTGGGCGAGGACGACACCGAGATGGCGGAGCTCGACGACCTGCGCGAGCGGCTGGCCGCTGCCCGCCTCTCGGACGTGGCCCGCAAGGAGGCCGACCGCGAGTTGGGCCGACTCCAGCGCATCAACGGCAGCTCGCCCGAGTACCAGATGGTACGCACCTACCTGGAGCTGCTGGCCGAGCTGCCATGGAACACGCCCACCGGCAAGCCAATCGATGTGGCCTACGCCCGCTGGGTGCTCGACGAGGATCACTACGGCCTGGCCCAGGTGAAGGAGCGGCTGCTGGAGTATTTGGCCGTGCGTCAGCGCCGCGCCACCCTCGGCGAGGATAGCGGACGCCCCGGACGCGAGCCCATCCTGGCCTTCGTCGGCCCGCCCGGCGTCGGCAAGACCAGCCTGGGCCAGAGCATCGCCCGCGCCCTGGGCCGCAACTTCGTACGCATGAGCCTCGGCGGTGTGCGCGATGAGGCCGAGTTGCGCGGATTCCGCCGCACCTACATCGGTTCGCAGCCCGGTCGGATTATTCAGGAGATCCGCCGCGCCGGCAGCTCCGACCCGGTCATCCTGCTCGATGAGGTCGATAAGCTCGGCAACGATTACCGGGGCGACCCGGCATCCGCCCTGCTGGAGGTACTTGACCCCGAGCAGAACAACACCTTCACCGACCACTACCTCAACCTGCCGTTCGACCTCTCGCAGGTGCTGTTCATCGCCACGGCCAACACCTGGGACACGGTGCCGCCAGCCCTGCGCGACCGCATGGAGGTGATCGAACTCTCTGGCTACATCGAGGACGAGAAGGTGCAGATCGCCCAGAGCCATCTCGTTCCCCGGCAGTTGCGGGCCAACGGGCTACGCCCCGCCGAGGCGGTGGTGAGCGCGGGCGCCCTGCGCACGATCATCGGCGACTACACTCGCGAGGCCGGTGTGCGCAACCTGGAGCGGAACATTGGCACCGTGCTGCGCAAGGTGACAAAGCGCTTGGCCGAGGGCGCTGCCACGCTGCCAAACTGGCAAGGGGATACGGTGACACCCGATCTGGGTGCCCAGTCACCTGAACCCCTGGTCATCCTCGCACCGGTCGTCGTCGACGCCGATTTTGTCCGTGCCTCCCTCGGTCGCCAGCGCTTCTACAACGAGGCCAAGGAGCGGATCGACCAGCCGGGCGTGGCCACCGGCCTGGTCTGGACACCGGTGGGCGGCGACATCATCTTTGTTGAGGCCACGGCGGTGGAGGGCAACAAGGAGCTGAAGATCACCGGCCAGCTGGGCGAGGTGATGAAGGAGAGCGCCGAGACCGCCCTGACCTACGTGCGCTCGCGCTCGCGCGACCTGGGGATCGACCCGAAGTTCTTCGACCGCCACGCCATCCACATCCACGTCCCGGCGGGCGCGGTGCCCAAGGATGGCCCCTCGGCGGGGATCACCATGGCCACGGCGCTGGCCTCGGCCGCCACCGGGCGTCTGGTGCGCGACGATGTGGCGATGACCGGCGAGATCTCGCTGCGCGGGCGGGTGCTGCCCATCGGCGGGATCAAGGAGAAGGCGATGGGGGCCCACCGCGCCGGCATCCGCACGATCATCCTGCCGCGCCGCAACGAGGCCGACCTCGACGACCTGCCGCGCGAGGTGTTCGCCGAGCTGACCTTCGTGCCGGTGGATACGCTGGATCAGGTGCTCCAGGCCGCCCTGCTGCCAGGGCCGCAGGCCATACTCAACAGCATCCTAACGATGCCGCACCCTGGCGAACTCATGCAGGGTTCGCTCTGAGGAATAGGCACCAGCGAGGGCGGGTGCAACGTCGTCGCTGGCAGAAGATCTGTTGAGCGAGGAGGCGAGGAGGCGAGGAGGCGATAGTATCGCCTCCTCGCCTCCTCGCTGAACGGTCACGTGCGTTTGAACCATGCCTACTGCTTGGCGGCAAAGCCACCAAGCAGTACCAAAAAGCTGGGTCGGGGCTGCGCCCCAGTGCCGGGACAACCACCCGGCAACCGCCCTGAGGATCGCCGGGGGCGCGCGGGCTTCTATGCTATAATCGCGCCGATGCAACGCGCGTGCGCACAAGTCGTCCTGATCTTCCTGGCTGCCCTGCTCCCACGGGCGATTGGTCTGCGCGATTTCCTCACCACCGATGAGGCGTACCACTGGATCAGCCGCACCGAACGGTTCGCCACCGCCGTCGGCGCGGGCCGCTGGGCCGAGACCATCCTCACCGGCCACCCCGGCGTCACGCTGATGTGGCTCGGCGGGCTGGGCCTCCAGCTTGAGCGGGCGACCGTGGCCATGGGCCTGGTCGCCGCGCCCGACCAACTCGGCCACCTGGCATGGCTACGCTTTGGCCCGGTGCTGGCCCACGCCCTGCTGATCGCGGTCGGCTACCTGCTGCTCCGCCGTCTGCTCCGCCCCTCCGCTACCGTCGCCGCGCTGCTCTGGGCGACCTCGCCCTTTCTGGTGGCCCAGGGCCGCCTGCTGCACCTCGACGCGCTGCTGGCCGACCTCTGCACGCTCACGGTGCTGGCCGCGCTGATCGCCTGCCGGGCGGCCCGGCCCCTGCCCTGGGTCGCCCTCTCCGGCATGCTCTGCGGCCTCGCCTTGCTCACCAAAGGCCCGGCCCTGATCGTGCTACCGTTTGTGGGGATCGTATTTTTTGTCGTACAGACGCCCTGGCAAGGCGTCTCTCCCGCCGATATCATCCGGCGGCTCGCCTGGGCCATCCCGCGCTACCTGCTCTGGCTGACGCTGGCCCTGGCGGTGGTCTTCGCCCTCTGGCCCGCGCTATGGGTGATGCCGGGGCCGGCCCTGTCGAGCTACGTGGGCGAGATCGTGGGCAACGGCGGGCGGGCCAATGGCGACGGGCAGTTCTTCCTCGGGCGCAGCGATGCCGACCCCGGCGCGCTCTTCTATCCGCTCGCCGGACTCTTCCGGCTCACGCCGCTGGAGATGGTGGGACTGGCGCTGCTGCCAGTGGCCCTATGGCGGATGAAGGGCGACGACCGGCGGGCGACGCTGACCTTGGGGATCTTCGCCCTCTTCTGGGTGCTGGTGATGATGACCGGCCCCAAGAAGTTCGACCGCTACATCCTCCCGGCGTGGCCAGCCCTGATGACCCTGGCGGCATGCGGGCTGGTCGCGATCTTCGGGCGGTTCAGGCAACCGACACCTGGCACCCAGCACCGGGGGAATTTTTCTTCCCTGGTGCCGGGTGCCGGGTGTCTGGTATTCCAGGCGCTCACCCTGGCCTGGTACCACCCGTACGAGTTGAGCTACTATAACCCGCTGCTCGGCGGCGGGCAGGCGGCGCAGCAGATCTTTCTAGTTGGCTGGGGCGAAGGGATGGATCTGGCCGGGGGCTGGCTGAGCGGCCAGGCCGATATTGGTGCCGGGCAGATTCTCTCGGCGCTGCCACCCACCCTCCAGCCTTTCGTGCCGGTGCCGGTGCAGGCGGTGGACGCGCTCGACCGCGTGCCCGCCAACTACGCCGTGGTCTACCGCGAGTCGCTACAGCGCCAGGCCGACCCGGCCCGCTATGCGCGCATCCAGTCCACCGTGCCGCTGCACACGGTGACGATCCACGGCGTCGATTACGCCTGGATCTACCAACTGCCACGGCCCTTCGCGACACCGCGCCCGGCCCGCTTTGGCGCGGGGCTGCGCCTGCGCGGCTACACCATGGCTCGGGAGCCGGGCCGCCTGGTGGTCACGCCGTCGTGGGATGTGGTCGGGCCGGTGGGCGGCGACAAGATGCTGTTCCTGCATATCTATCGTGCGGATGGCCCGCGAGTTGCGGGCGTCGATGTGCCGCCGGGCGGGGCGGCCTTCGCGCCCACCGGCCAGTGGCGTCCGGGCCAGCAGATCGCGGTGCCGCTGCCCATTGACCTGCCCGCCGGTATGCCCGCCGGTATCTACACGATCACCCTTGGACTCTACGACCCGTCCGACGGCGCGCGGTTGCCGCTGGCCGAGGGACCACCCGCCGACCCGGCGCTGGCTGGGGGCGATGCGCTCCTGCTGGGCAGCGTGATGATCGCCGCCGCCCCGTAGGGACGCACCGGCGTGTGCGCCCGCTGGAGAAGACCATGATACCCCGCCCGCCCGGCGGCTCCGCAGCCCGCCGCACCACCACGACGCTTATGCTCGCCCTGCGCTTCCTGGTCAGCGGCGGGTTGCTCACCTACCTGATCTGGAAGGCCAACCCCGCTAGTATCTGGGCCACGTGGCAGCAGGCCGACCTGCGGCTGCTCGGGTTGGCGGTTCTGCTCCAGTTGCTCTGCATCGCCATCAGCGCGCTGAAGTGGGATGTGCTGCTGCGCGCCCACGACCAGCAGCAGCCCTACCCCTGGCTGCTGGGGATCTACTTCGTGGGTCAGTTCGCCAACAATTTCCTGCCCACCTCGGTCGGCGGCGACGCCATCCGCATCGTGCAACTCGGTCGCAGAATCGGCAGCTACGCCCAGTCCAGCGCCTCGGTGTTCATGGAGCGGCTCAGCGGGTTTCTGGCCCTCAGCCTGATTGCCAACGTCGCCCTGATCATCACCTCGACCGACCTGCTCGGCATGCGGCTGGTGAACCAGCCGGCCCTGACGCTGCTGGCCTTCGGGTTTGCCCTGGTCGCCATCGCCGCCGTCGCCGGATCCTTCTCGGCACCCTGGCTGCTGCGGCGCTTCCATACCCATCTGCCCAAGACCGCCCGCAAGCCGCTCCAGAGTATTGCCGACTCACTGGGCATCTACGCCGCCGACCGGGTGGCGATGCTGAAGGCCATGGGCCTCTCGCTGCTCTTCCACATGCTCTGGATCGGCATGCACTACGTCTGCGGGCTGGCCCTGAATATCCCGGCTCCTCTGCTGATCTACGCCCTGATGGTGCCTCTCACCGATATCGTCGGCCTAGCGCCGATCTTCTTCAACAACCTGGGCGCCCGCGACCTGGTGTTTACGATCTACCTGAGCCAAATCGGCATCACAAACGCCACCGCCCTAGCCCTGGCCTTCACCGCATTCACGGTGCGGCTGGTGGTCAGTTCCGTAGGCGGGCTGCTGCTGCTGATCCGTGGGGCGGACGTGCGCGACGACTCGCCCGCCGCCCCCCGCGATTTGTTATAATATCCGGCAGTATGCGCGGCCCGCCGAGCGGCCCGCCGGAGAGGAATCTATGACCAAGCCCATTGTGGCCCTGGTCGGCCGACCCAATGTGGGCAAGTCGACCTTCTTTAACCGTCTGATCGGCGAGCGCAGGGCGATCGTCGAGGATATCCCTGGAACCACCCGCGACCGCATCTACGGCGACTCGTTCTGGAACGGTCGCGAGTTCACGGTGGTCGATACCGCCGGCCTGCTGTTCGGCGGCGAGGATCCCAGCCTGCCCTTCAGCGAGATCAGCCGACGCACCCGCGAGCAGGCCCGCGTGGCCATCGCCGAGGCCGACGGTGTGATCTTTATGGTCGATGGCCGCGAGGGCATGACCACCGCCGACAACGAGGTCGCCGACATCTTGCGCGGGGCCGCCAAGCCGGTGGTGCTGGCCGTCAACAAGTGCGACAGCACCGAGCGCAACCTCGACGCGGTGGAATTCTACGCGCTCAACCTGGGCGAGCCGATCCCGATGAGCGCCTTCCACAGCCTCGGCACCGGCGACGTACTCGACCACATGGTCGAGGCGTTTGAGCCAAACGAGATCGAGGAGGAGGCCGAGCGCCACCTGCACATCGCCATTGTCGGCCGGCCCAACGTCGGCAAGTCCTCGCTGCTCAACAAGCTGATCGGCCAGGAGCGCAGCGTGGTCAGTGCCGTCCCCGGCACCACCCGCGACAGCATCGACACCGACATCACCTTTTACGGCCACCGTGTGACCCTGATCGACACGGCGGGCATCCGCCGCGCGGGCCGGATCGAGCAGGGGATCGAGCAGTACTCGGTGCTGCGCACCATGCGCGCGATCGAGCGCTGCGATGTGGCCCTGCTGCTGATCGACGCCGAGGAGGGCATCACCGCCCAGGATACCCACATCGCCGGGATGATCCTCGATGCCAAGAAGGGCATCGCGATCATGGTGAACAAGTGGGACGTCCTTGAGAAAGATAACGAGACCCACAAGGCATTCGAGGAAAAGGTGCGCGGCGAGTTCAAGTTTGTCGACTACGCGCCAATCCTGTTCATCTCGGCCCTGAGCGGCCAGCGCGTCAGCCGGGTGATCCAGCTGGCCCAGGAAATCTATGATCAGCGCCAGAAGCGTGTGCCCACCGGCGAGCTGAACAACTTCCTGCGCCAGGCCGTCCTCGATCAGCCGCCCATGGCCGTGCGCAAGGGAGCCCACCTGCGGCTCTACTACGCCGTCCAGCCCCAGATCGAGCCGCCGGTCTTCCTCTTCTTCGCCAACGACGGCGACCTCGTCCACTGGTCGTACGGACGCTATCTGGAGAACCGCCTGCGCGAAAACTACGGCTTTGGCGGCACGCCAATCGTGATCGTCTTCCGCTCGCGCGAGACTGAGCGCGATCTGCCGAAGAAGAAGGGCGACCGCGAGACCACCCGCAAGCCGGCCAAGCACGGCAGCATCAAGGGATGATCGTTTCTGTCGGCGGTTGGCGGCGAAGCCATCCCACAGCGTGGGAGCGACGGAGCGCCGCCTAATTAATGACGCAACATCCAATCGCATCAGGCCGCGATGCTTCGCCCTATGCACAGACGGAGCGCTACCGCATGCCCGCACTCTGGCCCGGAAAGCCCTACCCCCTCGGCGCAAGCTGGGACGGCAAGGGCGTCAACTTTGCGATCTTCTCGGCTCACGCCACCCGCATCGATCTCTGCCTCTTCGATAGCCCGAGCGCCCCACGCGAGACCGTCCGCTTCAGCCTGCCCGAGCGCAGCGAGGATGTCTGGCACGGCTACATGCCGGGGCTTGGCCCCGGACAGCTCTACGGCTACCGCGTCTACGGCCCTTACAGCCCGCAGCATGGCCACCGCTTCAACCCGCACAAGCTGCTGATCGACCCTTACGCCCACGCCCTGAGCGGCAAAATCCAGTGGGATAAGTCGATGTACGGCTACCGGGTCGATAGCCCGTACACCGACTTGACCATCGGCAAGCGCGACAGCGCGCCCTCGATGCCCCGCTCGGTGGTCGTCGACCCGCGCTTCGACTGGGGCGATGACGCGCCGCCGGCCACGCCCCTGCGCGAGAGCGTGATCTACGAGTTGCACGTGAAGGGCTTCACCCAGCAGCACCCCGAGGTGCCCGCGCAGTTGCGTGGATCCTACGCTGGTCTGGCCAGCCCGCCGATCATCGCCTACCTCAAAAATCTCGGCGTCACCGCCGTCGAGTTGCTGCCCATCCAGCAGTTCGTCAACGACCAGTACCTTACGGACAAGGGACTGACGAACTACTGGGGCTACCAGACGATCAACTTCTTCAGCCCCGACGCCCGCTACGCCAGCGCCGGATCGCTCGGCGAGCAGGTGACCGAGTTCAAGCAGATGGTCAAGGCGCTCCACGCCGCCGGGATCGAGGTCGTCCTCGATGTGGTCTACAACCACACCGGCGAGGGCAACCAGCTCGGCCCCACCCTTAGCTTTCGCGGCGTCGATAACGCCGCCTACTACCGCCTGGTGCCCGAGAATAATCGCTACTACATGGATTACACCGGCACCGGCAATAGCCTCAGCACCGTCAGCCCGCGCGCGCTCCAGATGATCCTCGACTCGCTGCGCTACTGGGTCAACGAGATGCACGTAGACGGCTTCCGCTTCGATCTGACCCGCACCCTCGTGCGCGGCTTTCACGATGCCGACCGGCCCAGCGCCTTCCTCGATATCATCAAGCAGGATCCCGTCCTCTCGCAGGTCAAGCTAATCGCCGAGCCGTGGGACGTCGGCCCCGATGGCTACTGGGTCGGCGGATTCCCCGCGCCCTGGGCCGAGTGGAACGGCAAGTACCGCGACAACATCCGCTCGTTCTGGAAGGGCGATACCGGCCAGGCCGGCGAGTTCGCCTCACGCTTCATGGGCTCATCCGACCTCTTCAAGCACAACGGTCGCCGCCCGAGCCACAGTATCAACTTTATCACCGCCCACGACGGCTTCACCATGCGCGACCTCGTGAGCTACAACGAGAAGCATAACGAGGCCAACGGCGAGGGCAACCGCGACGGTGACAATCACAATAACTCGTGGAACTGCGGCGTCGAGGGGCCAACCGATGACCCCGAGATCCGTAGGCTGCGCATGCGCCAGATCTGCAACTTGCTGGCCACCCTCCTGCTCTCGCAGGGCACGCCCATGCTGCTGGCCGGCGATGAGCGCGGGCGTACCCAGCAGGGCAACAATAACGCCTACTGCCAGGATAGCCCGATCTCCTGGATCGACTGGACGCCCGACGCTGAGGCCGACAGTCTGCATCGCTTCACCCGCACGATCATCGCCCTGCGCAAGGCCCACCCCATCCTGCGCCGGCGCGGATTCTTCTCCGGCAGCCTCACCCCCGGCGGCGCCGAGTATGATGTTGAGTGGCTCTTCCCCGACGGCCAGGAGGTTGACCCCGCCCTGTGGAATAGTCCCGACGTGCGCTGTATCGGCCTGCTCATGAACGGTAAGGCGATGCGCGAACACGACGAGCAGGGCCACCCGGTGCGCGACGATATCCTGCTGGTACTCTTCAACGCCAGCCCCGGAGCGGTGCCCTTCATCTTGCCCGACTGGCCCGACGACCCGGTCTGGGAGGTGCTGATTGACACCGCCGACCCTGAGGCCAACGCCGGGCGCGCTCCCTCAAGCGAGATCTACCAGCTCCAGCCCCGATCCCTCGTCTTGCTTCGCGAGCAGGCCGGGCGGCGGGGCGACGGGGCGACGGTCTGACGCGGGTGACGCGGGTGACGCGGGGATAAAAAAAGGCAACGCTGTCACCGTGTCATCCCGTCAGACCACGGTATCGTTTGCGTTCATAAGAACCATTTAGTTTTGTTGCGTTTCATTGCGTTTTGTTTCGTTCGCTGACGTTGCGAAATCCATACAAGTGTGCTATGATGAACCCATCACGGCATCGCTGTGGTGTTGTACCTGCACAA
>CAISPW010000325.1 GCA_903887465.1 uncultured Oscillochloris sp.
GGGGGTGGCTTTGCCACCCCCAAACCCCCGCCGGAGGCGACTTTGCAACCGCCCTGCGGGGGGCTAGGGGGGGAGAACTGTAAAGTATCCGCGAACCTTGTCTAGGAGCGGAACACATCGACCGTCTGCGGCTGGTCCTGGGCATCGATGGAGCGCTTGGCGCGCGGGGTGCGGCTCTTGCGCCGCACCTGGTTGCTGCCGCAGTGCGGACAGCGGAGCGTCCCGGCGGCGGAGCGCTTCCTATGGCGCTTGATTTAGTCCCTACCGCATATCGGTCTCATTGATGTCACGCTTGCCCGTCCCCACGCTGTATGTTACAATTGCCGACATAGGCACCCGGTGACGGCACATCCCAGGCCCATCCGATGGATTCGGAATGGCTGAGGGTTTGCGGGCGACCATCGTTCACCACTCGCCGTATCAACTGCCGTGCCGCTGATCACTTTGACCTAAAGGGGATCGAGGAGCAATCCTATGGCCGATGTTTCTGGACGCAACCCGGCGATTGTTCTCGTCGAGGACGAGCCGGATATTCTGATAATCTTGCATCGCCTGATGCGCGATCTGACGGGCGGCTACGATATTGTCACTGTGAACGGTGGCGCTGAGGCCCTGGCTCAGATCGCGCTGCGGTCAGTCCCTCTGGTGATCACGGACTACAACATGCCGGGCATGAACGGGCTCCAGTTGGCGGCCGCGATCAAAGAGACCTCGCCGGACACCCGCGTGGTGATGATCACCGCCTACGCGACCCCCGAGCTTGAGAAGCGCGCCCGTGAGCAGCGTGTCGATTACTACCTCCCAAAGCCATTTCCCCTCGACCGGCTTGAGCAAATTGTTCGCGATGTGCTGAAGTAACCTCGCACCAGACGCCTTCCGGCCCAGGCGACAGCTGGTGTTTTCTGCGGTGCGCCGCAGACCCCTTATCGTCCTAGGATTTCCTGCGCCAGCGCGAGGGCAGCCTCACGGCTGGCGATCTCCCCGACGGCCTGGGCCTCGGCGATGGCGCGCAGCAGCGCGCCGATCTGTGGGCCGGGCGGCAGCCCCAGTTCTGCGATTAGGTCGGTGCCGCGCAGCAGCGGGGCGCGCCGCTCCTCAGGCTGGCCCCAGTGCGTATCCAGCAGCGCCGCGATCCACGCTAGGTGCGCCCGCCAGTGGTCGGGTTGTAACTGCGGCCCCCTGCTGGCCATGTGGTCGGCCAGTTCGTGCAGCAGCACATCCGGCCCCGCGTCGCCGAGGTCGCGGAAGAGTCGTACCACAGCGCGTGGCGTGATCACCTCGCCAGCCCGCAGTTGCCCCGGTCGCATGTGTTCGCGCACCACCAGGGCCACATAGGCGCTGTCCTGGCGGCTCAGGCGCAGACGCCGCCCGATCTGCGCCGCCACATCCGCACCGATCTCCTGGTGTCCGTAGAAGCTCACCTTGCCGTCGGGAGCGACCTGCTTTGTCTGTGGCTTGGCGTTGTCGTGGATGAGCGCGGCCAGCTTGAGCAGGGCCACGCGCCGTCGCCCGCCGCCGCGTGACTCGCCCATCAGGGCGGCGTAGCCCTCGGCGTAGGGCAGATCGCGGGGCAGGCCGGGGTTGGCGCGTACGGCCACCGGCCCGAGCGCATCTTCTACGCCAGCGGCCCACCCGCCACCCAAGCCGCGCAGCAGCCACTCCAGGCACGCCACCGTCTCCAGCATATGCGCCAGCACCGGCAGAAAGTGGACGCGGGGCTGCGTGCAGGCGCGGGCGGGCTCTAGCTCGGGCAGGATGCTGGTTAGGACGCCGCAGCCGTCGAGGTAGCACAGCCAGGGCGCGCTGGCCGGGCAGTCGAGCAGCTTGAGCAGTTCGTCGCGCACACGCTCGGCGGCCACGTCGGCTAGGCCCACGGCGGCGGCGCGGATCTGCGCCTCTAGCTCGGGGGCCGCGCGCAGGCCCAGTGCGGCCCCGAGCCGGGCCGCGCGCAGCGTGCGCAGCGGATCATCGGCCATGCTCGTCGGCCCACAGGCCCGCAGCAGCCCACTCCGCAGGTCGTCCAAGCCGCCAGTCGGGTCAAGCCAGGGAGCGGGGATGATCGACGCGGCCAGCGGCCCCGCCGAAAAAGAATCTTTGCTCAGCGCTTCCAGTGAAGCGGGCGTGAGCGGGATCGCCAGCGCATTGATGGTGACATCGCGCAGGCGCAGGTCGCTCGCGATGTCGGGGGCGCGCAGGCGGGCGATGTCTACGATCAGGGCCGGGGCGTCGGTGCGGGCCGGGATCACCGCGCGCCCGGTGGATCGCTCGTCGTCGAGGGCCACGAAGGCGCCGCCGAGGCTATCGGCAAGGGCGCGGGCCAGCCCCAGGCCGTCGCCATCCACCGCTAGGTCGAAGTCGGCGGGCGCGACGCCGCAGGCGATGTCGCGGACGGCCCCGCCCACCAGCCAGGCGTCGACGCCACAGGCCGCGCAGAACGTCGCCAGGGTGTGGAGGGTTTGATCTATACCGAACGGTACCATATAGGTGTGGCCGTAGGGGCGAAGTATGGAGGCTTGGGACAAAACGCCAAAGCTCCATACTTCGCCCCTGCCGGTATCGTTTGCGTTCATAAGAACCATTTAGTTTTGTTGCGTTTCATTGCGTTTTGTTTCGTTCGCTGACGTTGCGAAATCCATACAAGTGTGCTATGATGAACCCATCACGGCATCGCTGTGGTGTTGTACCTGCACAA
>CAISPW010000326.1 GCA_903887465.1 uncultured Oscillochloris sp.
CCGACTTCGCGCCCTCCGCGATCCAAACCCCTGGCCCGGCGTCGCGCCCTCCGCGATCCAAACCCCTGGCCCAGCGTCGCGCCCTCCGCGATCCAAACCCCTGGCCCGGCGTCGCGCCCTCCGCGATCCAAACCCCTGGCCCGGCGTCGCGCCCTCCGCGATCCAAACCCCTGGCCCGGCGTCGCGCCCTCCGCGATCCAAACCCCTCGGTGTATCATGGCACAGACTATCTTGGACAACAGGAGCAACGTATGAACCCCGAGGAGTTCCGCCGACGCGGCCACGAGATCGTGGACTATATCGCCGGCTACCGCGCGCATATCGCCGAGTTGCCGGTCTGGTCGAGCCTGAGTCCGGGCGAGCTGCGCGCCGCCCTGCCCGCCGAGCCGCCGGTCGAGGCCGAGTCCTTCGAGGCGCTGATGGGCGACATCGAGCGCATCATCGCCCCCGGCCTCTCGCACTGGCAGCACCCGCGCTTCTTTGGCTACTTCCCGTCCAACGCCCACCTGGCCTCGGTGCTGGGCGATATGCTCAGCTCGGGGCTGGGCCAGCTCGGTCTGAGCTGGGCCTCTAGCCCGGCGCTGACCGAGCTGGAGGAGCTGACGACCGACTGGATGCGGCAGATGCTCGGGATCTCGGATGTATGGCGCGGCGTGATCCAGGACACCGCCAGCACGAGTACCCTGGTGGCTCTGCTCTGCGCCCGCGAGCGGGCCAGCGGCCACAGCCAGAGCCGGGGCGGGCTTCAGGCCGAGCTGCACCCGCTGGTTATCTACGCCTCGGGCCAGAGCCACAGCTCGGTGGAGAAGGCCGCGCTGCTGGCCGGATTTGGCCGCGAGAACCTGCGTATGGTCCCGCTCGATGCGAACTATGCGATGCGTGCGGATAGCTTGGCCGAGATGATCGCCGCCGACCTGGCCGCCGGTCGCCGCCCATGCGCGGTGGTGGCCACCGTGGGCAGCACCGCCACCACCGCAATCGACCCGCTCACCGCGATTGCCGAGGTCTGCCGCAGGCACGATATCTGGCTGCACGTGGACACGGCTCTGGCCGGGTCGGCCATGATCCTGCCCGAGTGTCGCTGGATGTGGGCCGGGGTGGAGGACGCCGACAGCTTTGTCTTCAACCCCCACAAGTGGCTCGGCGCGGTCTTCGACTGCTCGCTTTTCTATGTGCGTGACCCGCAGCAACTCATAAGTGTCATGTCAACAAACCCGAGCTACCTCCAGACCAGCGCCGACGGCCAGGTCACGAACTACCGCGACTGGGGACTGCCGCTGGGGCGGCGCTTCCGGGCGCTGAAGCTCTGGTTTCTCATCCGCCTGGAGGGCGTGGCCGGTCTCCAGGCCCGCCTGCGCCGCGATATCGCCAACGCGCAGTGGCTAGCCGCGCAGGTGGATGCGGTGCCGGGATGGATTCGCCTGGCCCCCGCGCCGCTCCAGACCGTCTGCGTGCGCCACGAGCCGCCGGGGCTAGACGGGGAGGAACTGGATAAACACACCCTGGGCTGGGTCAACAGAATCAACAGCTCGGGTTTGGCCTTCCTGACGCCGTCGATCCTTGACGGTCGCTGGATGGCGCGGGTCAGCATCGGCGCGCTGCCCACCGAGCGTGAGGATGTGGCGGCGCTGTGGGCGTTGATGCAGGAGGGTGTTGAGGGCTGAGTTGGGAGGGCCGGTGAGGGCGCTGCCCTCCCCGAAACCCCTCCGCACTAGATGTGCAGCGCGCTGCCGTGGACGAGTGCGTGGGCGGCCTCGCCGATCACCTCGTGGAGCGTGGGGTGGGCGTGAATGGTGTGGAGCAGGCTGGCCCCGGTGGCCTCGTGGCTGAGGGCGACCGCAGCCTCGCCGATCATTTCGGTGGCGTTGGGGCCGATGATATGGACGCCCAGCACCTCGTCGTAGTGCTTCTCGGCCACGATCTTGACGAAGCCGAAGCGGTTCTGGCCGATCGCGCGGGCCTTGCCGTTGGCCGAGAAGGAAAACTTGCCCACCTTCACCTCGTGGCCCTGCGCCTTGGCCCTGGCCTCGCTCAGGCCGATGCTGGCGATCTCGGGGCTGCAATACGTGCAGGCCGCGATCTTGCCGTAGCTGATCGGCACGACATGCTGGCCCGCGATGTGTTCGACGGCCAGGATGCCCTCGGCGCTGGCCTTGTGGGCCAGCCAGGGCGTGTTGGCCGTGCAGTCGCCGACGGCGTAGACCCCGTCGGCGCTGGTACGCAGGAAGCCGTCGGTCTCGATAAAGCCACGGGAATCTAGCTTCACCCCGGCATCCTCCAGGCCGATGCCCTGGGTGTTTGGCAGGATGCCGATCGAGACCAGGATGGTATCGACGGCGATCTGTTTAGGCTTGCCGGCGCTATCGATCAGCGCGACCAGCACCTTCTCGCCACCGGCGTCGATGCCGTCGATCTTCACCCCGGCCATGGCCTTGATCCCACGGCGCTGGAATGCCTTGGACAGCTCGGCGCTGACATCCTCATCCTCGTTGGGCACAATCCGGGGCAGAGCCTCCAGCACCGTCACCTCCGAGCCGAAGGTGCGGAACATCGAGGCAAACTCGACCCCGATCGCACCGGCCCCGATTGCCAGCAGGCTGCCAGGCATCTCCTTTAGGCCGAGCATGTCGGTGGAGGAGAGGATCCGCTGGCGGTCAAACTCGGCACCGGGCAGGGGTCGCGGGCGACCGCCGGTGGAGACAATGATGTTCTTCGCAGCGAGGGTGCGCTCGCCGCCCGCCGTGAGCTGGACGCGCACCGCGCCGCGCCCGGCGATCACGCCGCGCCCAGCCACAACCTCAACCTTATTCTTCTTCATCAGGAAGGCCACGCCCTCGGTGCTGGCCTTGACCACCGCGTCCTTATGTTTCATCGCGCCAGCCAGTTCAAAGCCAACCTCGCCGATGCTGATCCCGAATCGCTTGGCCTCGCGGATCTCGTCGAGTACATCGGCGGCGTGCAGCAATGACTTGGTGGGGATGCAGCCGACGTTCAGGCAGACCCCGCCGAGGGCGCCCAGCTCGACGATAGCCGTCCGCAGGCCCAGTTGCCCGGCCCGGATGGCGGCGACGTACCCGCCCGGCCCCGACCCGATGATCACCACATCGTAAACGCTATCGCTCACGATCATTAACCTTTCGCATTACTCGTTCGCCCTGGAACGAATTAGAGGCCATTGTAGCACAGCCGACTCCCGCGAGGGCTTGGGGATGGCGCAGCCCCAGGGTTGGCGCAACATTCCTAGGGCTGCGCCCCAGACCGCGCTTTCTGTTGGTTTTGGACGGTGAAGCTGTGATACGATGATCCCTGTTCCCTGTTCCCTCGATCAAGGAGCGCGAACAATGGCTTCCGCTGAGACCCCCCGCAAAAAGAATCGAAGTGGCCGCCGCCGCCTGGTTACGATCATCGGCGTCATGCTGCTGGTGGTCGCAGCCCTCGGGGGCGGCTACCTGCTCCTGCGCCCCAAGCCTGAGGCGGCGGGCACGTTGCCCACCGGCTGGCAGAAGGTGGCCCCCAGCACCGGCACGATCAACTCGACGGTGAGCGCCACTGGCAATATCGAGCCAGCCGCCGAGGCCAAGCTGCGCTTTGCGCAGAGCGGCACGGTGACGGAAATCCTGGTGCAACCGGGCGACCTCGTGCAGCTGGGTGCGCCCCTGGCCCGCATCGACAGCGCCGGGCTGCGTCTCTCGCTTGAGCAGGCCCAGGCCGACCAGCGCCAGGCTCAGGCCGACTATGAGGGACTCCTGGACGGTGCCAGCGCGACCGATCTGGCCGAGGCCCAGGCCCGCCTCGCGCAGGCCCGCAGCCAGTACCAGCAGGCCGCCACCAGCGTGAGCAAAGCCGATATCGACGCCGCCCGCGCCGACCTGACCAGCGCCCAGGCTCGCCTGTCCCGCCTCCAGGCCGGCCCGGCCAGCGACGAACTGGCCACATCCAACGAGCAGGTGCAGCGCGCCCAGAATACCCTCGATCAGTCGCGGGTTACCTTGGCGGCGACCAAGGATCGCGCCCACGTCGATATGGAGACCAGGGCGAACGCCCTGCGCAACGCCCAGGATGCCTACAGCACGATCTATTGGGCTAACCGCCGTTTAGAGAGCCTGCCCGGCGATCTGCCCCAGGATCGCAAGGATCAGGAGGCCCAGGCGCTGCGCGCGGTGGACGACGCCGAGTCCGCCCTGAGGGCCGCCCAGGTCGCCTACGAGCAGGCCCGACAGGACGAGATCAACACCGTCCAGACGAACCAGGCCGCCCTAGTCAGCGCCGCCGCCAGCCGCGACAAGCTGCTGTCTGGGGCCAAGGCCGAGGATCTCGCCGACGCCCGCGCCGCCGTGCAGCGTGCCCAAGCCAAGTTGGCCCAACTCACCGGGGCCAACCGGGCCAGCGAGTTGGCCGCCAGCCAGTCCAGCATCGAGATCGCCCAGGCCGGCCTCGACAAGCTCACCGCCGACCCAAGCAAGGCCACCCTGGCCAGCCGCGAGGCCACCGTGGTGCGCGCCGAGGTGGGCGTGAAGCAGGCCCAGCGCAACCTCGACCTCGCCACCCTCACGGCACCCTTCGCCGCCACCATCGCCGCGATCAATATGCACGTGGGCGAGATTGCCGACAGCACCGCGATCATCGCCGTGGTGGATGTACACAGCTTCCACATTGACGTGCCAATCGACGAGTTGGACATCGCCCAGGTGCAGCCCGGCCAGCGCGTGCAGGTAAGCCTCGACGCCCTGCCCAGCGCCGAGATCGGCGGCGCGGTGGCCGGGATCGCCCCTCAGGCCACCCGCAGCGCCCAGGGCACCACCACCTACACGGTGACGGTGAACCTCGACAAGGGCAGCAGCGGCGTGCGCCCAGGCATGACGGCGGTGGTGGCGATTATCACCAACCAGAAAGACGCGGCCCTGCTTGTGCCCCGCCGCGCCGTCCGCACCGAGGGCGGCAAGAGCTACGTGCTGATCTTCGACCCCACCCGCCCCCCGGTAACGGTGGTCAGCGGTGGCAGCCCCAGCATCGAGCCCGCCAGCACGCGCCAGGATGTCACCATCGGCCTGAGCAACAGCGAAAACGTCGAGATCCTCAGCGGCCTCAAGGCCGACGACGAGGTACTCGTCCAGGACGTTGTCAGCACCTTTACCCCGACCGGGCCGCCGTAAGGGCGGAGGATGGCAGCCCTCCTCCGCCCCGACCAGGAGCGCGCCCTCCGCCCCGGCCATCATATAGATACTCTTACTTCTGCGAGTACGCTATGAGCGACCTGATTGTCGTCCGCGACCTGTCCAAAGTCTACCGGATGGGCGATGTCGAGGTTCACGCCCTGCGGGGCATCTCGCTGACCATCCGCGCGGGCGAGATGGTAGCGATCATGGGGCCGTCGGGCAGCGGCAAGAGTACGCTCATGAACATCATCGGCTGCCTGGATCAGCCCAGCAGCGGTGACTATGCGCTAGACGGGGTGAACGTGGGCGACCTAGACGACAACCAGTTGGCGGCGATCCGCAACCAGAAGATCGGCTTCGTCTTCCAGCAGTACATGCTGCTCCAGCGCACCAGCGCCCTGCGCAACGTAGAGTTGCCCATGCTCTACGGCAGCAACCGGGGCAGCCGACGCGAGCGGGCCAGGGCGGCACTGGAGGCGATGGGCATGGGCGAGCGCTTGAACCACAAGCCCAACGAGCTCTCCGGCGGCCAGCAGCAGCGCGTGGCCATCGCCCGCGCCTTGGTCAACGAACCACGAATTATCATGGCCGATGAGCCTACCGGCGCCCTGGACACCCGCACCGGCGAGGAGATCATGGCCATCTTCCAGCGGCTCAACCGCGAGCAAGGCATCACCGTCATCCTCGTCACCCACGAGCACGATGTGGCCCAGCACGCCCAGCGCATCATCAGCGTGCGCGACGGCACACTGGCCTTTGACGAGGTGGTGACCAATCGGATCTTCGCCGGGGCCGCCAGCGTCGCACCGAATGTGTAAGGGCGGCTCGCGAGCCGCCTTTACACGACGCACCCTATGAACATCATCGAGTCCTTCCGGATATCCTTCCGCGCCCTGATCGCCAACAAGCTGCGGGCGGCCCTGACGATGCTCGGCATCGTGATCGGCGTGGGTGCCGTGATCGGCATGCTCGCCATGGGCAACGGATTCCAGGGCTTCCTGACCAGCCAGTTCGACCAACTCGGCATCGGGACGATCTACGTCGCGCCGTTCATCGACACCAACCGGATCGATGTGGAACAGACCGCCAGCCTGACCAGCGCCGACGCGGCGGCGATCATGCAGCCCGGTCGCGCACCGGCGGTGCTGTCCGTGTCGGTCGAGTGGAGCGCCGACGCCCAGGTGATCGCCGGTGGACGGCGCAGCACCTACGCGGTGCGCGCAGTGAGTCCCGCCTTCTTCACGATCAGCCCGCAGCCCCTGGCCGCCGGGCGATTGCTCACCTCCGCCGACGACCAGGGCCGGACCCGCGTGGCCGTAATCGGCAAAAACGTGGCCGATAAGCTCTACGGCGGGCGCCAGATCGCCGTCGGCCAGCGCATCGGACTCAACGGCGTGCAGTTCGTGGTGGTAGGCGTCCTGGCCAGCAAAGAGGGCCAGATCAGCGTCGGTGCCGACCCCGCTGAGGCGATCTTCATACCCTACCAGACCGGCATCAGCCGCATGTTTCGCAACCGCACCAGCAGCCAAGTCAACGTCGCATTCATGACCGTCAAGGCGGTGGATCGCACCCAGGTTGATACAATGGTGCGCCAGGTGACCGAGGTGCTGCGCAGCGAACATCGGCTGACCTACCAGAACAACGACTTCACGATCATCAACCCCGAGCAATTCGCCCAGCAGGCCAGCGCGGTGATCGGAGCCTTCAACGCCTTCTTGGGCATCGTGGCCGGGATCTCGCTGCTGGTGGGCGGGATCGGGATTATGAACATTATGCTGGTGAGCGTCACCGAGCGCACCAAGGAGATCGGCCTGCGCAAGGCCGTGGGTGCCCGCCGCAGCGACATCCTGCTCCAGTTTCTGATCGAGGCGCTGGTGCTCTGCCTGATCGGCAGCGGCGCGGGGATTGGCCTGGGCTACCTGCTCTCCCTCGCCGGCACGGCCATCCTGGTCGGGCTGTTCCAGGCCACCGGCGCCCAGGCCACCGTCAGCCTGAGTAACGTATTGCTGGCCAGTGGGATCGCCGCCGGTATCGGCGTGGCCTTCGGATTCTTCCCCGCCCTCACCGCCGCCCGGATGAACCCGATTGACGCGCTGCGGACGGAGTAGATTCGCCCCGCCGGGGCGTCTCTACGGGAGTAGATCCGCCCCGGCGGGGCGAATCTACGGGAGGCCCTATGTCCATCCTTGAAGCATTCCGCGTCGCCTGGCAAGCCATGCTCACCCACAAGCTGCGCTCGCTGCTGACCATGCTCGGCATCATCATCGGCGTGGGCGCGGTGGTCGGCATGCTCGCCATTGGCGACGGCTACCAGATTTTTATTCAGCGCGAGTTCAACAAAATTGGCGTCGGTGTGTTCTACGTCAACCCGTCGGTAGACAGCAAAAACGCCGACGAGACTCTGCGCCCGCAACTGCGGGCCGCCGACGCGGCGGCGATCCTGCGACCGGGCGCGGCCCCGGCGGTGGAGTTCGTGGCCCTGGAGCTGAACCGCAGCGGCGCGGTCAGCGCGGGCGGCGAGCGTTACCGCTTCGGGGTCAAGGGCGTGACGCCAAACTTCTTCCAGATCGGCGACACTACGCTAGGCGCCGGGCGCTACTTCGACGCGGGCGAGCATGCCGCCAGCGCCCGCGTGGCCGTGATCGGCGATACCGTAGCCAAAACCCTCTTCGGCGACATCTACAGCGCGGTGGGTCGGCGGATCAGCCTTAACGGCGTGCAGTTCGAGGTAGTGGGCGTGAGTACCACCAAGCAGAGCGCCGCCGCCGGTGCCGTCGGTCAGTTCTCCAGCCCGAGCGAGCAGGTCTATGTGCCCTATCTCACCGCGCGTGACCGGCTCTTCCGCAGCGAGGTAAGTGCGCGGATCGATCTGTCGAGCATGACCATCAAGGCGCGCAGCGTGCCCGAGATCGACGTGGCCATCCGCCAGGTGACCGAGGTGCTGCGCCAGGAACACCGCCTGAGCTACCAGAGCAACGACTTTACGGTGACGAACCCGCAGCAGGCATCGGAGCAGTTCAAGCAGATCACCACCGGCTTCAGCGCCTTCCTGGGCACCATCGGCGGGATCTCGCTGCTGGTGGGCGGCATCGGCATTATGAACATTATGCTGGTGAGCGTGGCCCAGCGCACCAAGGAGATCGGCCTGCGCAAGGCGGTGGGTGCCCGCCGCCGCGACATCATGTGGCAGTTCTTGATCGAGGCGCTGGTACTCTGCCTGGCCGGCGGCGCGCTCGGGATTGGCCTGGGCTACCTGTTCTCCTTTGGCGGCACCGCCATACTCTACGCCCTCTCGCAGGATCCCACGGTGCGGGCCAGCGTCTCGCTCTCGTCGGTCATCCTGGCCACCTCGATCTCGGCTGGCATCGGCATCTTCTTCGGCCTCTTCCCGGCCATGCGCGCCGCCCGGCTCGACCCGATCAAGGCGCTGCGGAATGAATAGGCGCGTCGCGTTGACTGTAACCGGATGCATCGCCAGCGCATCAGACCAGTTGAGATCACCTAAAACGTAGCAGGTGTTGGAGATCTCGCAGCCAATGTGGCCCGCGCTGCTGCGGCAACGCTGAGATTTGCTCGGGAGGACGACGATGACCAACCCGCATCACCACCATAGCCTAGAACGCTGTCGCGCGCTCATCGCGCAGCTGAACGACTACCTCGACGGCGACCTGCCAGCCGATCTGTGTGCAGATCTGGAGGCGCATCTGGCGGGCTGCCCAGACTGCCGGGTGATGCTGGACACGCTTGGCCAAATCGTGCAGATCGTACACGCCCTCGATGTGGCCCCGCCGCCGCTGCCCGCAGATCTGGAGGCGCGGCTGCTCGCGAGCCTGACGCTACCCTGCGCCCCAGCGCAGGGCGAGTGGATCTGAACCTTGTCGAAACTCACCGAAAGGATCGTCCTGACCATGAATGATGACACGCCTGCGGCCACGCCGGTCGATGAATCATCGACCTCCGCTCCCACGATGCGCCGTATCTGCTGCCTCGTCGCCCCGCCGCGCCGGGCACCCTCAGTCGCCGACCAACTGCGCGCCGCTGCGGCGTGGGCGCAGATTCTCCAGGGCGCCGAGGCCGCACGAGCGCAGTCGCAGATCGCGGAGTCTGCTGCGGAAACATGTGCGTAACATCTGCGGGTCACAAGCCTGACCACCCTTCTCCCGGCGCTCCACGTAGGCGCAAATATCCACGTCGGGCGGGCTGTAACCAAAAGCGCCGGGCGTGCATCAGAGCTGTGGTGGGTCATGATAATAGATAGAGAGGGAGCTTCAGATGAAGCGAATTGTCATAGTAGGCGGCGTAGCGGCCGGGATGTCAGCCGCCGCGCGGCTGCGGCGGCTCGATGAGCAGGCCGAGATCGTCGTCCTTGAGCGGGATCACTACGTGTCCTACGCCAACTGCGGCCTGCCCTACCACATCGGTGGGGTCATCCCCAAGCGCGAGTCGCTCCAGGTTACCACCCCGGAACACCTGCGTGCCACCATGAACCTCGACGTACGCACTGAGCAAGATGTGGTCGGCGTGGACCGGGACGCCAAGCTGGTGCAGGTCGTGGATCTGCTCAGCGGGACGCGCTACGCCGAGCCCTACGATGTGCTGGTGCTCACCCAGGGTGCCACGCCACTGCGCCCGCCCGTGCCCGGCATCGATCACCCGCGTGTGCTGACCCTGCGCAGCATTCCCGATATGGACGCGATCATCGCCCTGATCGATGCCGGTGCCCAGTCCGCAATTGTGATCGGCGGCAGCTACATCGGAGTCGAGGTTGCCGAGGCGCTGCGCATGCGCGGCCTGGCCGTCGATCTGGTCGAGCTACAGCCGCAGGTGATGCCGCTGCTTGACCCGGAACTGGCCACCGATCTGCGCGACCATATGACCCTGCACGGCGTGGGGATGCATCTGGGTACGGCGGCGACAGCGTTCCATGATCGGGGCGGGCGGGTGACGGTGGATCTGCAAAGCGGCGACAGCCTCACCGCCGACCTGGTGGTGCTGGCAGTCGGCGTGCGCCCAATCTCCAGCCTGGCCACAGCCATCGGGCTGGCGCTGGGGCCGCGCGGCGGGATCGCGGTCGATGCACACATGCGCAGCTCCGACCCGGCGATCTACGCGGCGGGCGATATGGTCGAGGTGACCGACACCGTCACCGGCCAGCCGGCGCTGATCGCCTTGGCCGGGCCAGCCAACCGCCAGGGCCGGATCATCGCCGACCACATCTGCGGGCGTGACTCAGCCTACACCAGCACGCAGGGTACAGCGGTGGTCAAGATCTTCGACATGACCGCCGTGATGACCGGAGCCTCCGAGCGCACGCTGCGCCGGGTCGGGCGGCCCTACCAGAAGATCACCATTCATCCCTCGGGCCACGCCGGTTACTACCCCGGATCGAAGGCGATGCAGCTCAAGCTGCTCTTCGCCCCCGACGATGGAAAGATATTGGGCGCGCAGATTGTCGGCTACGACGGCGTGGACAAGCGCATCGACGTGCTGGCGACCGCCATCCGCGCCGGGATGAGCGTCTACGACCTGGAGCATCTGGAGCTGGCCTACGCCCCGCCCTACGGTTCGGCCAAAGACCCGGTGAACATGGCCGGTTTTGTGGCGGCCAACCTGCTGCGCGGCGACGTGGTCGCTTGGTATGCCGAAGACTATGCGCAGCTTGACCCAAGCACCACCCTGATCGATGTGCGCAGCCCAAAGGAGTACGCGGCCTGGCACATGGCCAACGCGATCAACATCCCGCTGCCCGATCTGCGCGCACGTATGGACGAGATCCAGGCGGCGGCGGCGCGCGGGCCGATCCGGCTCTACTGCATGGTCGGCTTCCGCAGCTACCAGGCTTACCGCATCCTGCGCCAGCGCGGCATCGTCGATGTGGCGACCCTGTCGGGCGGCGCGAAGACCTTCCTGGGACTCTCCGGCACCAGCCTGGCCGCCGAGCAGTTTGATCCCGCGCTCACCGAGGCGGATCTCGCCGCCGAGGCGCAGCTGGACGCGGTATCGTTTGCGTTCATAAGAACCATTTAGTTTTGTTGCGTTTCATTGCGTTTTGTTTCGTTCGCTGACGTTGCGAAATCCATACAAGTGTGCTATGATGAACCCATCACGGCATCGCTGTGGTGTTGTACCTGCACAA
>CAISPW010000327.1 GCA_903887465.1 uncultured Oscillochloris sp.
CTGGATCTCGCCACGCAGCAGATCAACCTCGGCGCGGGCCGCATCGCGCAGCAGCGCGTGGGACGCGGCGGGATCACGCTGGCGCAGAGCCAGCAGCAGCCGGTCGATGCTAGGGATGTCGCGCAGGGTGGGCATAGAGCAATCCTACATAGGTTGTGAAGAGGAGTCGAGCCTTTAGGCGGCGCGCTCCGGCTAAAGCCTCGACTCCATGCGAAAACTCTCATAGGATTGCTCTATGATCTACACCGACACCGCCCGCACCAGCGCGGGCAGTTCGCTCATATCGCCCCGGCTGGGCCGGGTCAGGTCGAACACCGCACGCAGCAGCGCCTCGTAGGCCGGGGCCAGCTCGCGCTTGCGCCGGCCCATCACCGTGCGGGCCACCCTGACCATGTTGTCGATGCGGTACTCGCGGAAGATCTCGCCGCCCCAGGTGAAGGGCGGCACCGTCTTGGGCGCACTGTGGACGCCGAAGATGTTGCTGGCGGTGCCGATCACCGTGCCACCGTTGAGGTGCAGCCCGATCCCCAGCTTGACATGGTCGGCCAGGAAGCAGCCCAGCTTCAGCACCCCGCTGTCGATCTGGCCGATGCCCTCCAGGGCCACGCGCACGCTGCCGTAGTTGTTCTTCAGGTCGGAGTTGGTGGTCATCGCGCCGATGTTCACCCACTCGCCCAGCCACGAGTGGCCCAGGAACCCGTCGTGGTGCTTATTCGAGTAGCCCTGCACGATGCTGGCCTCCACCTCGCCACCGATCCGGCAGACCGGGCCGATGCTGGTTTCGCCACGGATGCGGGCGCTGGCGATCAGGGCACCCGCACCGATGTAGGCCGGCCCCTGGATGAAGCTGAACGGCTCAATGTGCGCGCCGTCCTCGATGAAGATCGGCCCGTCGCGCGCGTCTAGTACCAGCGGGCCGTCGATCCGCGCCCCCGGCCCAACAAAGATATGTTCGCCGCGCAGCACCACGCTCGGGTCGGTGCTGGCGTAGACGGGCAGCCGCGCACTGAGCAGGGGCAAGTCACGCACGATTTGCTCGCCCGACTGGCCGATCAGATCCCAGGGGTAAACGATGCGGGCCGGGGACTCGGCACCGCGCAACTCGACCACGCGGGCGAAGCGGATCAGCTCGTCGCGGGCGTCGATGGCCTGCTGGTCGCGCAGATAGTAGAGCACTGCGCTGGCCAGGGCCGAGGTAAGCCGGGCACCGATCAGGTCGCCGTCGGCCAGATAGACCGTGTTGACTGGCTCGGCGATCAGCCTGGGCAGCCAGGCCAGATCGAGGCAGCGACCGTTCACCAGCACGGCAGGTGCGCCGGTATACATGGCCGCCAGGCCGCCGGGTGGCCCGTAGTAGCCCATCAGGTGCGCGCGGGCCAGCCCGAGCGCGCCCATGCCCGTCACGGCAGCGGCCCGCTCACGCACGGTGTAACCGCCGCAGCGCAACTCGAAGACCGGCCGGGCCTGGGCGATGGTAGCGAGGCCGCGCCAGCGCTCATCCTCAAAGACGATCAGGGTCATAGGCCCGTGGGGTGTGGGGGAGGCTTCGCCTTCGCCCACAGTGAGGGGCGTAGCAGTGCGGCGCTGCGACGCCCTTACGAAGGTGGATGCTCCCCGTAGGATCACGGTGGCGTGCCACTAGGTTCTCCGCAAGAGTTCGAGTATGGTGGCGGTGAGCTTATCGGCGTCGTGGCGCAGCACGTGAACCGCCCGGCTCTGGTCGGGGTTTGCGAGAGTGGCCGTGTACTGGATCACCGACGAGGCGAGGTCGGCCTCGATCACCACGCTACCCTCGATCACGAGCCGCCGCTGGCCGTCGCGGTCGCCCGATAGTACCGCCGTCTCCTCATACTCCTCGGGCGAGAGGTAGACCGGCGACTGATGTGCGGCAGCGTAGAGTCGGTGGACATCGGCGTCGATCCGCTGCACGTTGACCAGCACATAGTCGGGGGCGAACCCGGCGTAGCGCTTGATCTCGCGGATATGGTCGGCCACGCTAAAGCCGGTGGTGCGGCCTGGCTCGGTCATTAGGTTGCAGATATAGAGCTTGCGCGCGGCGCTCTTGCCCAACGCCTCGCGGAACGAATCGATCAGCATGTTGGGCAGCACGCTCTCGTACAGGCTACCCGGCCCGAGGATGATCGCGTCGGCGTCGTGGATGGCCTCGGCCACCATGCGCGGCAGGAGCGCGGCGGCGGCGGCGGGGTCGCGTAGGGAGAGCTGTGTCACGTGGCGCTCGGCAATCTGTGGGTTCGCCGCCAAGCGGCGCACGTCAGCCACGGTGCCGTCGTCCAGGGTCGCGATCACATCGAGGGGCGTGGGCGCAGGCACGACATAGTAGACGTTTTGGAAGTTGAACAGGCCAGCGGCCCGATAGTAGTACTCCACCGGGTCTTGGGTCGGCACAATGCAGGTCATACGGGCGACGTGGTCGCCGAGGCTGGCCAGCACCAGTATGCCGGCACCACCGGAGAGTACCACCACTTGGGGCGGCTTGTCGGCATGGCGGAACCCGACCACCAGCTCGCCGTCGGGGCTCGCGGTGCTATCGCTGATCGACGGCATCGTCAGCCCGCCGAGTTGCCAGATCGCGAAGCCCAGGGCGGCGAGCCCGCCCAGGATCAGCAGCGTGTCGCGCCAGACCAGTGGAGTGAGCTGGATGGCCAGCAGAGAGGCCGCGCCGAAGAGCAGCGCGGCGACGCCCACCACGATCAGCGTGATCGGGACGGCAAGGTAGCCGAGTCTGGAGATTCGTCGAGAGAGTATGGGCATAGGGTTTTGGGCTATTTGAGCAGCTCGCGCTGCGTGTCAATCAGGGTGCGCAGGCTCCCCCCGCTGCGGGCGACCATCTCGGCCACCAGCATGCCAGCGAGGATCGCGTCGGGGTAGGCGGCCAGGCGTCCGATGCTGATCTCGCCATCGGCGCTGGCCCCCAGCAGCAGGCCGGGCCGATCCTGCTCAAGCAGTTCGGCGATCCGCGTGTCGGGGCTGGGCGTCAGTTCGGCCTTCGCCCCGCTGGCATCTTCCCATGCGGCAAGCCTCGCCCCGGCCAGGGCCGAGTCGGCGGCGGGCGGGGGGGCCACCAGCGGGCCACGGTGGCGGTGCTGGCGGGCCAGATAGCCGCCGAGCAGCAGAGCCAGCTCGGTCGGGTCGAGTTGCTCGCCATTCTTGTCGATCACCGCCAGCGCCGTACCGTCGGCCGAGATTGCCAGCCCGAGATGCGAGTCACTCTCGCGCACCAGCTTCTTCAGCCGGTTCAACCCAACTTCAGCCGGGTGCGGCGTGACCTTGCCGAAGAGCGGGTCCGGCTCGCGGTTGATCTCAATCGCCCGCGTCTGCCCGCCCTCGCCCAGCAGGGCCGGGAAGATCCCGGCGGACGTGCCGTTCATCGCGTCCACAAAGATCGTCAGCGAGACCCGGCGGATCAGGTCGAGGTCGATCACGCCGCGCAGCGCCTCCAGATAGTCGGCCCGCAGGTCGGGCAGATCGACCGGGGCGGGGGCACTGTCGATCAGGGGCGCAAACGGCAGCCGGGCCTGGCTGTCGCCGAGGGCGAGGGCGATCCCGGGGGCGGGCGCGATCAGCACCAGCCCGTTATAGTAGTAGGGCCGCTTGCGCGCCGTCACCACCAGGGCGCAGTCGGCCAGCTTATGGTCGAGGGCGTAGTAAACGGCGGGCAGCGGGGTGGGGGCGGCGGACAGACGCGATCTGACCCCACGGGCGTTCAGGTCGGCGTTGATTGCGCGGGCGAAGAGGTTGCCCATAAAGCGCGTGTCATAGGCCAGCAGACAGCTCCAGCCGCGCCCAGCTAGGCCATCGGCGATGATCGTGCTGCGCTGCCGTACCTGATCCAGCGTAAACTCCGCCGTGTAGACCGCCTCCCATGTGTGGGCGAACATGCGTGGGCGCGGGCTCATACGCGGCTGCGGAACTCCTCAACCGCAGACAACATCAGGGTGCGGATCTCGTGGGCGCGCTCCAGCGTCCCGGCCTCGAAGCGCGTGGTGATCGCCGCCTCGGTGTTCGAGGCCCGCACCAATCCCCAGCCGTCGCCGAAGTCCACCCGCACGCCGTCGATATCGAGTACCGGGTAGGTGTCGGCGAAGCGCTCGCGCACGGCGTCGATCACACGGAACTTCTGATCCTCGGCGAAGCTGATGCGGCCCTCATCGAGCGAGGGCAGGTCGGGGTAGGGAGCCAGTGCGTCGCGCAAGGTGGTACCCAACTGGCTGAGGGCGTAGAGCAGGTGGGCGCCGGCGAATGTCCCATCATCAAAGTAGTGGCCGGGGTAGGTGGCAAAGGTGTGGCCACTCAGCTCGCCGCCGAGCACCGCGTTCAGCTCGCGCATCTTCGCCGAGATGCGCGAGTAGCCGGTCTTCCAGATCACCGGGGTGCCGCCGAGGGCGGTGATTGCCTGCGGCAGCACGGCGCTACACTTCACGTCGAAGACCACGTGGCCCTGGCGCTGGCCGAGCAGATAGGTGGCCAGGGCGATCAGGTAGCGGTCGGCGAAGATGATCTGGCCGGTGCCATCGACGACGCCGAGCCGGTCGCCGTCGCCGTCCAGCGCAATCCCGATGTCGGCTCCGTGCGCGCACACCGCCGCGATCAGCTGCTGTAGATTCTCGGGCTTCAGCGGATCGGGGTGGTGGTTGGGGAAGGTTCCGTCGGGATCGATGAAGAGCGGCACCACATCCAGGCCCAGCGCCTGGTAGGTGCGCAGACCAATCGGGCCGCCCACGCCGTTGCCGCCGTCGAGAACCACCTTGGGCCGCCTCCCGGCAAAGGGCAGCAGCCGACAGACCGAGGCGATGTAGGCGGCGCTCACGTCGGCGTAGGTCAACTCGCCGCTGCCGCTGGCGAAGCTGCCGGCGAAGGCCACCCGGCCCACCGCCTGGACATCCGCGCTGTCGAGTGGCTCGCTGCCGAAGGTGGGATGCGCGCGGCGCAGCTTGAGCCCGTTGTACGCAGGTGGGTTGTGGCTGGCCGAGACAATCGCGCCCGCGTCGAGCCCGAGTTGCTCGACGGCGAAATACATCACCGGCGTGGGCACCTGGCCAATGTCTACCACATCCAAGCCGGTGGAGCGCAGCCCGGCGATCAGCGCCGCCTGAAAGCGCGGCGAGCTAAGGCGGGCGTCGCGACCGACCGCAATGCTGCGGCGGCCCTGACCGACGAAGATCGTGCCGACCGCCTGGCCCAGGCGCATGTAGACCGACTCGTCCAAATCAACATCGACAACGCCACGGATATCATAGGCGCGAAAAATCGTCGGGTGCAACGCCAGGGCCATCGCCATCTCCTCGGTACAGCGCCAGATCCCAGCTACACCCGCATTGGGGTGCGACCGCGCTGAAGCAACCTATGAAGCAACCTATTACATGACATATCGGGTGGGTGTAGTACTCCATCGATCCTAGCGTAAAGGGTCGCATCCGTCAAGGTTCTTTACAAATGGCCCGATCTCTCGTATAATCGCGATCGCCAAAGGTTTCAACATGCAGGCGACGTAGTCTGCTATCTGCGGCCCGACTGAGAGTTTTGCTCTCAGTTCTTCTTTTTGTTTCGCCCCAGAAGCAGAGTCACCCCCCGGTTCTCTCACGCTGTAGCTCCCAAGGGCAACTGCTCAGCAAAAGGCATTGAGACGATGGCAGACAAGCCAACATACCTGACCCGCGAGGGCCGTGCGAAACTTGAAGCAGAGCTTGATGAGCTCACTACCGTCGAGCGCAAGCAGGTTGCCGAGCGCATCGCGGCGGCCAAAGAGCTTGGTGATATCTCCGAGAGTGGCGAGTATGAGGATGCGAAGAAGTCCCAGTCCCTGCTTGAGGGCCGCATCCGCGATGTCAAACATATCCTCTCACGCGCCGAGTTGATCGACGAGGAGACGGTCGGCAACGGCGAAGTGCGCGTCGGATCGTCGGTGACGGTACGCATGGAGGATGATAGCGAGGAGGAGACCTGGACCATCGTGGGTAGCGCCGAAGCCAACCCCCGCCAGGGCCGGATCTCCAACGAGTCGCCGATCGGATCGGCGCTTTTGGGTAAGCGCGCCCGCCACAAGGTGACGGTGCAGACCCCCTCGGGCGTGATGAAGCTGACGGTCGTGAAGGTGAAATAGCGCGCCTTCCCCGCCAACCGCCCCGCTCTCCCGTAAGGGGAGCGGGGCTTTTTTCGTAAAGTTAAGGATGGTATCGTTTGCGTTCATAAGAACCATTTAGTTTTGTTGCGTTTCATTGCGTTTTGTTTCGTTCGCTGACGTTGCGAAATCCATACAAGTGTGCTATGATGAACCCATCACGGCATCGCTGTGGTGTTGTACCTGCACAA
>CAISPW010000328.1 GCA_903887465.1 uncultured Oscillochloris sp.
CTGCGCCCTACCTTCCCACCGGCATCCTCGGCGGCGCGCTGCGCCAGAGCAGGTCTACGTCCTCTGGCGTCAGCCCGTAGGCGGCGTTGACCAGATCCGCTAAGCGCCGCTCTAGCCCCAGCGCCTCGCCGGCCCGTTGCTGGATAGGCGTGGCCTGTTCGGTATAGCCCGCCCGCAGCGCCTTCAGCGTCGCCGGGGTCAGTGCGCCGGCGCTGCGCGGGCGGCGTTTCTTCACCTCGGCGGTAAACTCGTCCGCGCTCAGGCTGGCGAAGTCCGCCAGCTTCTGCCCCGCCTGCTCCACCCCGAACTCGCTGCGCAGCCAGTTTAGCGTGTCGCGCCGCGCCTCCTGCTTGGCTTGGGCGATGGCGATCAGCCGGGCGACCGCTGGCTCCACCTCGGCGCGGGTGGCGTCGCTCGGCGCGGCAATGGGGATCGTTTCCACAAAGGAGTAGATAAGGCGCAGCGCTTCATCCTTGCCATGCATCGCATTTCGCCACATGTACGACCACAAAAGCGGTGAGTTTATAACTGCGATGAGGTAAGGGTCGTCTATCGGCCATAGATACGCGGTGTTCAAGAGGACAAATGGCTCGCGAGTCAGCGCAAACTGCGGACGCCAGGTAATATCGGTATGAATGAGTTTCGGGCGCTCGAAGACATCGTAATAAGCACAAGATCGCAACTCCCACCAGTAACGACCTTTATCCTGCCGCTTGCGCAACCGATCTTCAAGCGGCTTCATAAAGCCGTAGAGCGCGGGATAGCTCTGGCGGAATGATTCTTCGGCGTCAGCTTCAGACAGATTCTTCCAGGGCCAGGGAGCGTTCTCGCTTGATTTCAGCACGATCATCCACAGCCCATCCCACTCCGGCGACCAGCGCTTAATATCCTGCCCACGCAAGTAGGGCTTGATGATCTCCGCCGAGCGCGGGTCATCGCGCACGAGAAGATCTTTCGTTGGCGTGTCGATCAGAAACGCCTCGTTGAAGCCCGTCTTGATGCCGTAGTAGGGCTTCA
Source organism: uncultured Oscillochloris sp. (assembly GCA_903887465.1). Lineage (GTDB taxonomy): Bacteria > Chloroflexota > Chloroflexia > Chloroflexales > Chloroflexaceae > Oscillochloris. The sequence continues at coordinate 1,018 of CAISPW010000328.1, forward strand.
CCCCGGCGAACTCGTTTAGCGGCACACCCGCCCGGCGAATCTTCTCCATCAGCTCGTCGGTCTCAGATGTCTCCAGACTCCAGGCACTTCGTCCAAACCGAGCTTGCGGCACCGGGTGGTTGTAGCGATTCACATAGCTATCGAGACGCACCAGCTTGAGCGCCTCACGCGGGAAGGCCGTTACCTGTACCTGGTGATCGGCGGGCGGCAGCACATCCTCGCCTACCGGTTTTTCCAACACAATAATGCAGGGGAAGACATCCGCGCCCGCAAAAATTGGTGCGTGGCCGAAGTCGATCAGCCGCTCGATGATCGTCTCCTGGGCAAAGTAGCCGCGCAGCGCCTCGCCATAGCCCGACTTCAGCCACTTATTGGTGACGATATAGCTCATGCGCCCGCCCGCCCGCAGTAGCTTCACGCCCTGGTGGTAGAAGTAGACAAACAGATCCGCCGCGCCGTGGTAGGTCTCGGCGAAGGTTGCGGCCAGAAACGCCTTGTAGGGCGCGATCTGCTCCTGGCGCACATAGGGCGGGTTGCCGATCACCGCATCGAAACCGGCGGCGTCGCCCAACGGCTGCCCGAAGCGGTCGAAGAAAACCTCCGGGAACTCCAGATCCCAATGGAAGAAGTGCTGTGCGTCGGCGACGGCTTCGGCCTGAGCCAGCAGGCGCGTGATCGCGGGCAGCATAATCGTCTCGCGGCCCCGGCTGGCTTGGCGCACCAGTTCCGGCCAGAGCGTGCGGTCCACCGTGAGCCCGAAGCCCTGCGCCGCTGTGGCCAGATCGGCGACGTGGGCGTAGCGCTTGGTCAACTGCTCGCGCACCGCATGGTAGGCGTGTTCCTGCTCCTTCACCTCGGCGATAGTATTGCCCGCCGTGCGCTCAATCAGCCACATCGAGTCCACGGCCGTAGACATGCGCTGGGTGAAGGCGCTATCATCGAGCATCGAGAGTTGCCCCGCCACCACCTCCGCTTGGGCCTTCTTAGATGGCCCGCGCTTCGTGGGCGTCGCCCCGCTCAAGTCGAGGTCAGTCAGGCGCACGCCGACCACCGCATTCCCACAGCGCAGGTGGTGGTCGAGGAACGAGAGCGGCTTATCCTTGGCCGCCGTACTCAACCAGAGCGAGAGCTTGGCCAGATCCACCGCCAGCGGGTTCAGATCCACGCCGTAGATACAACTCTGCGCCACGCGCCGCTTCCAATAGGCCAGATCCGCCTCGCCGCCCGCATCGTCGCCGGGGCTGACATTCAGGTCGATCAGGTAGCGGGCGATATACTCGGTCGCCGCGACGGGAAAATGGCCCGAGCCCATACTCGGATCGAGCACATTCACCGCCAGCACCGCTGCGGTCTTATCTGGATCGCTGACCTTCCCGGCCACCGCCGCATCAAGGATGGGCCGTAGGGTCTGATCGACGATGTACTGCACCACAAAGTCGGGGGTGTAGTAGGAGCCGGTGCGGTGGCGCTCGCCCTCGCGGTTGAACAGGTCGATAGTGAAGGATGAAGGCGGAGGGATGAAGGATGAAGATCGCTCGGTCGCGGCACCCGCATCCTTCATCCCTCCGCCTTCTTCCTTCGCGCCGCCTTCATCCTTCACCGCCTCCAGATGATACTCCAGCAATCCCTCATAGATCGTGCCCAGATGGCGCTCGGCCAGGTCGCGATAGTCCACAAACTGACGCTTCACGCGGGTGAGCAGATCAAGCGCCTGGAGCAACCGGGCATCGCCGATGCTGTGCTGTTCGAGAAAGGGGTAGCGTTGCGGGTCAAACAGACCGCCGTTGAAGGTACTGATCTTCAGATCCGGTTCGCCCGTGTCAATCATGCGGAACAGCGTGCGCAGGCGCGGCCAATACAGCGCGCTAGAGGCGAGCAGCGGCATGCCGCTGTCGAGCGTCTGGGCCACCTGCTGCTTCATCGCATCGAGGCTATAGGCCCGGCGGTACAACTCGCTCTCGCGCAGCGGCAGCAACTCGCGGGCCTCGGCATAGAGCGCAAAGAGCAACCGATAGAGCACAATCAGGCAGTGATCATAAATAACCTGTAGGGGCGCAGCATCGCCAACTGCTGCAATCCGTTCACTGGAAATAGCTGCTGGCGATGCCTCGCCCGTACCAATACCGATATGCAACCCATTCGGCGCATAGTCAAGAAAACCCTGAGCCAAATGGCGCAGGGCGGCGTAAACCTGCTGCTTGAGATTCTCGCCAATGCCGCGCGCAAACTCGGTGCTAGCCTGGAGCAGCGTATCGAGTCCGAGCGGATGCGGATCAAACGCCGCGCGGCGAAAGAAGCCGTAGAAAAACAGGAACGCCGCCGGGTCGTCGCGGGCCAGCAGATCGGGCAGATCCACCTCATAGAAACGGTCGAGCTTATGCGCCGTATCCTTGTGGTAGAGCCGCCAGCGTCGGCCATTGGTCAGGATGCCCCAGTCCAGGCCAGCGTGCTGGATATAGAACGCAATCTGGTAGCTCGGGTTTTTATTGGTGAATGGGTCGCCGGACTTCGTCTTGATCGCGACATCAAGGGGCCGATCCCAGAACTTCGCATCGCCGACGGCCAGGGCACCCTGCGTGGGCAGGCGATCATCGAGCGTCTTATTCTTATTCGCATCGCGGGCCGCAAGGTCGCGGTAGAAGATATAGTCCGGCTTCTTGGTGCCATCGGGGGTTTTGAGCGCGGCCTGCACCTCAACGCTATGGCCGAGGGCCGCCAGCACCGGCTTAATCAAGTCATCCTCGGTCTGAGCCTCGATGCTGCTGGGCGCAAAGGCCGCATAGATCGCCCGCACCTTCGCCAGGGCCGCCGCAGACTCGTCCACAAGCAGCCGCCAATCGGCACGCTGGGGCAGAATCTGATCGAGATAGTAGTCAGAGAAGAGTTGCTGGTTATCGTGCAGATGAGCGGCGGCGAGCGGCAGTTGAACGGCTGGCATAGACGCATAACCCTTGGCCACCCTAGCCGCAGGAGTTCGTGCAGGCGAACCGCACAGACACCACCATGGCCGGGCACCGCACCAACGAATCAGGTTTCATCACTGACAAAGGATCGTCAGAGCGAATTATAACACGCTGACATATGCCGTAAAGCCATGCACGCCCACATGCAAGCCATGCACGTCCGCATGCAAGCCATGCACGCCCGCATGCAAGCCATGCACGCCCACATGCAAGCCATGCACGCCCGCATGCACGCCATGCACGCCCGCATGCACGCCATGCACGCCCGCATGCACGCCATGCACGCCCACATGCAAGCCATGCACGCCCGCATGCACGCCATGCACGCCCCCAGTAGGGGCGCAGCAGCCCCGGATGAGTCTAGGGTGGGGATGCATGAGGTGCTGCTGCGCCCTTACTTCAGCATCACAAGCAGCCCCGGATGAGTGCTGCTGCGCCCTTACTTCAGCATCACAGAGCAAAAGATGTGGGTAAAGATATGCCCCATCGGGGAGAGGATGGGAGGGGGGCAGAGCGCCCGGCCCGTACACGGGCGGGCTACGGTTGACGACGGCCGCCTGTGCGGCCTATCTGAGGCCGCGCAGGCGGCCGTCGTCAACCTAGCGGCCTTCAGCCCCCGGCCCCTCTCCCGCAGGATTGCTATACTTGCTCATGTGATGCCGTATAAATACGAAAGGGGAAACCGATGTCGGACAGCTACACAGAGGTGACGAGTCGGGGCTGGCTAGGCAACCTGCTCAACTCATTCGTCGCGGCCCTGATCGGCGGACTCCTCTTCATCGCCGCCTTCCCAGTGATCTGGATCGGCGAGGGCCGCACCAACCTCGCCGATGTGGCCGCCACCAGCGTGGTCGCCCGCACCGAGCGGGCCGATGTCGCCAACGAGGGCAAACTAATCGCCGTAACCGGCGCGCTGGAGGCCGACCCGCTTGGCGATAGTCCCTACCTGCAGCCAGGAGCCTACCTACGGGTCGAGCGCATCGCCGAGATGTACGCCTGGGTCGAAACGACCCGCACGGAGACCCGTGATCGGGCGGGTGGCGGCACAACCACCGAGACCACCTATACCTACAGCAAGCAGTGGACCTCATCGCCAGAGAGCGGGTCAGGGTTTCATATCTCGACTGGACACCACAACCCCGCAATGGAGTTCAGCTCGGCGACATTGAGCGCGACGGGCGGGACGCTTGGCGCATACGGACTCGATCTGAAGAGCCTGGATCTGCCGTCGGCGCAAGATCTGCCGCTGCGCCCGGCGATGATCGGCATGGTGGATGGGATACGCCTAACGGGCAACTACCTGCTGATGGGCCGCAGTTCCCTCGACACCCCGCAGGTCGGCGACGTGCGTATCTCCTACAAGGCGCTATCGTCGGGCAAGGCGCTCACCGTCTTCGGCACACAGCATGGCCAGCGGATCGACGCCTACCTCACACCGAAGGGCGACCGGCTCTATCGAGGGCTAGAGGGCGACCGTGCGGCAGCCATCCATGAACTCCAGGTCGAAGACACGATCATGGACTGGGTCATCCGCATCGGCTCCCTACTGATGATGTGGGTGGGCCTATCAATGCTGCTCGGCCCGATTAACGCAGCCTTCGGTCTCCTGCCATTCATGCGCCAAGCTGGCGGCTGCCTGATCGGCCTGATCACCTTGGCGGTATCCTTGCCGATTTGGGGCGCGACCGTGCTGGTGGCGATCATCGCCCACAACATTTGGCTAATGATCGGCGTAGCCCTGCTGGTGATGGGTGGGGCATTCTTCTTTCTCAGACGGCGGGGGGGCGCAACGGCGTAAGTCGGACGTGCGATGGCGCGGTACAATAGGCGCAGCGCATCATAGATGATGAGAGGCTGCATATGCTTGACCAGATCGACGTTGACCTGAAACTGAGCAAGAGCGACTACAACCAGCGCCTAGACGATATGCAAGCCCGGCTCTACGACATGGAGCAGGCGCTGCTGGAGGCCAAGGCCCCGGTGCTGATCGTGTTCGAGGGCTGGGCAGGCACCGCCAAAGTCCGCACCATCAGCGTGCTGACCCAGCGGCTCGACCCGCGCGGCGTGCGGGTTCACCCGATCACCCCGCCGCGCACGTACGAGGCGCAGTATCCCTGGCTCTACCGCTTCTGGCTGAAGATCCCCAGCTACGGCCAAGTGGCGATCTTCGACCGCTCCTGGTACCGTCAAGCCCTCGCCGAGCGCACGCACCGATCCGGCGACGCCGCGATCTGGCGCGACCGCTGCGAGGATATGGCCGCCTTCGAGCGCCAACTGGCCGCCGATGGCGTGGTCATGCTCAAGTTCTGGATGCATATCTCGCAGAACGAGCAGCGCCGCCGCTTCAAGCGCCTGCTGGCCGACCCGCTCACGGCCTGGCAGGTGACGGAGGAAGATCAGTGGCAGCACCACCACTACGCCAAGGTTTATGCGGCGGTGGAGGATATGATCGCCCGCACCGACACCGTCGCCGCACCCTGGCATCTCATCCCAGCCACCGATAAGTACTACGCCCGCATCGCGGTATTCGATATTATCCTACGCGCCCTTGAGGCCCGCCTAGGTCGCCCCGCCGTGGCCCTAGCGCCCGCCACGCGCGCGGCAGGGCCGGACCTGAGCGGCGCGGCCTTTCGTCACCAGAGCGACCCACCCGCTCACGCTGAGGTGTTAGTCGCGCCCCCCGTCCCGTCCCCCGCGCATCCCCCGACGACCCGCGCGGAACCCGGCATGCTCCAGCGAGCGGACCTGAGCGTACACCTTGATGAGCAGGAATACGCGCACAGGCTGAAGCTCCTTCAGACCCAGGCATACATGCTCGGCCTCGAGGTCTACCGTCAGCAGCGCCCGGTGGTGATCGTCTTCGAGGGCTGGGACGCCGCCGGTAAAGGCGGGGCCATCCAGCGGCTCACCGAGAAGCTCGACCCACGCGCCTACACCGTCCACGCCAGCGCCGCGCCCGCCGGCGACGACAAGAATCGCCACTACCTGTACCGCTTCTGGCGACGGCTGCCGCCGCGCGGCGCATTCGGCATCTTCGACCGCTCGTGGTATGGGCGCGTACTCGTCGAGCGTGTCGAGGGCTTCGCCCGCCCCGACGAATGGCAGCGGGCCTACGCCGAGATCAACGAATTCGAGCGCCAGTTGGTCGGGTTTGGGACGATCATCTGCAAGTTCTGGATGCACCTCAGCCCCGACGAGCAGCTACGTCGCTTCCGCGAGCGCCAGAACGTACCCTACAAAGCATGGAAACTCACCGAAGAGGACTGGCGCAACCGCGAGAAATGGCCGCTCTACGAGGAGGCAGTCAACGAGATGCTGATGCGTACATCCACGCCCACCGCCCCCTGGACGATTATCGAGTCGGAGGACAAGCGCTTCGGTCGGATCAAAGTGCTGCAAACGGTGGTGGGCCGTCTGGAGGCCGAGCTGGGCAAGGTAAAGCTATAGCAATCCTCTTGGGGTTGTTGCGTGGAGTCGAGGCTTTAGCCGGATAAGGCCGGCTAAAGCCTTGACTCCTTCTTCACAACTGGAAGTAGGACTGCTATATGATCCATACGCTACGAGGGTCCAGGGCATGAGCAAAGTCCTC
>CAISPW010000329.1 GCA_903887465.1 uncultured Oscillochloris sp.
AGCACCGGCTAAAGCCTCGACTCCTCTTCACAACCTATGTAGGATTGCTATATCACCTATTTCTCGGGAGGCTTCCCGATGCGGCAAAGCGCTCGCACGGCCCTGCTCATAGACCTATCAGGTTGCGACCAACGCGCTCGACTTTCGGCCAAACCGCCGAAAAACCGCCGAGAAGTGATCGGGTTTGAGGGCGCAGCCCCAGACCTCGCTTTTGGTTGGTTTTTGGCGGCTTCGTCGCCAAAAACCAACCAAAAGAAGATCGTTCGGGAAAACCCCCGCCGGAGGCGACGTTGCAACCGCCCTGGCCCCGGCGGGGCGTCGCTACCGCCACATTATCGGCATGTACACCCGCCACGGCGTGATCACATCCAGCATGAGCGTGTCGCTGGCCGGGTCGGCGTTCGCCGCCGTGAGATGGGTGGTGGTAGTGATCCGTGCCCCCTCCGCCGTCTTGTCAACCACCACCGTGAAGCTGATCATCTTGGTGGTGTTGGTAAGAACCGCACTCGACGTCCACGTGATCGTGCGTCCCGTGAGGGTTGCTGTATCCTGTGTCAGCCACGTCCCAAACCTCAGACTGATCGGCAGCGTGGTGGTGATCGTCCCTTGCTGCACCGCCGCCTCGCCACCATTCACTAGGCTAAGCGTATAGGTGAGCGTCTGCCCCGGCATGATGGGGTTCGTACCCACCGTCTGCGTCACGAGCGGGAAGGCCAGTGTCGCCACGCGCACCTGCACCTCAGAACTCACACTGAACGCGCCGTCGTGGATGGTGTAGGTGAAGGTGTCGTTGCCGAGAAAATCCGTCGTCGGCGTGTAGATGATGGTGTCACCGAAGAGCGTGGCGCTGCCATGCTGCGGTGTGCCGATGCTCATGGTCAGCGGGCTACTGTCGGGGTTGCTGATGCCGAGCAGCAGTGGCGCGATGGTGAGCGGCGTACTGATGGGCGTGGTCATGCTGATGACGGCGACCGTCGGCGGACCATTGATGCTGAAGGCCACCTGCGCGCTATCGCTGGTGTTGCCTAGAGTGTAGGCGGCGCTGTTGGTGATCGTCTGGCCCTGGTACGTCGTCGCGCTGCTGGCCCGCACCGTAAAGCTAATGCTGGCGCTGCCGCCCGCCGCAATCCCTGCAGGCTGCCAATTGATTCGCGTCCCATCAAAAGTTGCCGTGTCCTGGCTCACCCATGCGTCGAAGGTGACGCCCATCGGCAACGTATCGCTGACCACCACGCCGCTGGCGGGTGCCTGACTGGGGTTGTGCAGCGTGATCTGATAGCCCAGCAGCGTGCCGCCGGGGATGGCCTGGAGACCGACCGGCGAACTGGCCCGCGTCTCGATCCAGACGCTGATCGGCACCGGGAAGAGCGCGTATTCGCCGACGCGAGACAGCGTGAAGCTGCGCGTGGTCGCCGTCTGGCCTGCGGTCGTCACGCCTGCGGTGGTCCACACCCCGGCGGTGGTATCGAAGCGGCGCAATTCGAGCGCCTGGGTGCTGGTATAGGGTATGGTCAGCGTGACGGGCGCAGTGAAGGCAAAATCAGGCAGGGCTTGGAAGGTACCGTCGGCGCTCGCGCTAAGGGTAAAGGCGGTGAGGGCAGGTGCCGTCGCGGTGGCCGGGTCGTAGAAGAGCCAGGTGGGCTGAGCAAGCGCCCCGCTGGGCAGATCGAGGGTGACGGTTCCCGCTGCGGTGTCCCAACTCAACGGCTGGCTGGCGAGGGGCACCGCCGCCTGGAGCGCTTTGAGCATGACAATGTTTCCAAGCTTGCCAACGAACTCGTAGGCTCCCACGGTGCAAGGACTCCTGCGCATCATGCCTGCGAGGTCGAAGGCGGGAGAGCAGGTGGTGCCAATCTGTAGCCCGATGGGGTTGATGATCCTCCCTAAGATACTACGCATCACCACCAGTGCAATACTCTGTTTGTTCGGACTGATCGAACTGGTTATGGCCTTCATCGCGCCGTAGTACTGGTGCGTGGACGTATTCCCGCTGGCGGTGTTCCCATCCACAAGGCTGTTGATGAGTGAGAGCGACCCACCAGCGCGGTATAGCCCGCCACCACTAACGATGGCGCTATTGTACAAGAGGGAGACGTTGCTCAATATTGGGTCACCACTGCTGTTGTATACCCCGCCGCCGTTGCTGGCACTGTTGTTGTTGAAGATGACATTGGCCAATGTCGGGTTGCTGGTGCTGTTGTACACTCCGCCGCCATTGGTGGCGCTATTCTCGCTGAAGGTGCTATTGGATAGCGTCGGGCAACTGTTGGTGTTGTACATCCCGCCGCCGTTGAGGGACGCATGGTTTAAGCTGAAGAGGAGGTCGCTCAATGACGAGGCCCTGCTGTCGGTGTAGGCTACCCTGCCGCCGCCATTGCTGGCGCTGTTGCCACTGGAGGTGCTAGCAGACAACCTCGGGCAACTGTTGGCGTTATACATTCCGCCGCCGTTGTGGGATACGTGGTTGAGGCTGAAGATGAGTTCACCCAAGTTCGAGACCATGCTGTTGTCGTTGTACATCCCGCCGCCATTGCTGGCGCTGTTGCCACTGAAGGTGACATCAGCCAGTGTCGTGCTACTGTCGGTGTTATACACCCCGCCACCGTCGCCGGTGGCACGATTGCCGCTGAAGGTGAGATTGGCGAGCGTCGGGCTACCATTAACGTTGTACATCCCGCCGCCGTCGGACTCACTCGCCGTACTCGCACTCCCTGCCGTAATAGTGAACCCATCCAGCACCGTGCTCGTCGTCACATTGGTGCTACGCACCACATGGGCGGCGTTGGTTCCGACGATCTTGGTCGTATCAGTTACGACCCCGGTGCTATCAGCAGTATCGTTCTGCTCCAGGTCGCCACTCAACACCGTTTTGTTAGTCGTCCAATTGCGTTGGTCGCGGCTGGTCTCGCTGCCAACAAAACCTCCATAGATCGCAATCCCGTTCTTGAGTGTGAAGGTCGAGGCGGCGACATTATTGGTTTGCCCCGTCCCCTCATCGGGGTAGTAAACGCCCTTGGCGGCCCAGATCTCCATACCGGCAGACGCGGCGGCCAGCGCGTCTTGCAGCTTCGGATAGGCATTCGCCCACGAGGAGCCATCCCCGGTACCCGTGGCATTACGGTTGACATAGTGCAGATTGGCTAGGGGCGTGGCGGTCGCCGTGGCGGTCGCCGTGGCGGTCGGTGTAGGGGTGTCCGTCGCCGTGGCGGTATCCGTCGCCGTGGCGGTATCCGTCACGGTGGCGGTGTTCGTCGCCGTGGCGGTGTTCGTGGCGGTGTTCGTCGCCGTGGCGGTATCGGTCGCCGTCGCCGTGGCGGTCGCCGTCGTCGTGGCACCATTGACCCAGTTCGAGGTGGCACCCGTTAGCGCGAAGTTGTTCAGTGTGCCGGTGCTTGTGCCACCGCTACTCATGTCTCTCAATATGGTGTCGTTGGGATTCGTCCCGCCAGCCACGCCCTGATTGAAGGGGTAGTAGGCCACCAATCCCGTCTCGTTGCCCACAAGCTCCGTATCTTTCGCCGCCACAATCTCGGACTGCGTGCGGGCCACATTCCAGACCCGTAGCTCATCAATCGTCCCGGTAAAAAGATTTTGATGGTAGACGTTTCGACAGCCAATATACGCTGATCCGCCGGTCGTTGCCAGCGGAGTGGGCGTACCATTCGCGATTGGGTTGAGCGCTGCCCCATCCAGATAGACACGGACATTGGCAAGACCACCACTTCCCGGATAGACGACCGCAAGGTGGTACCATGTATCAGCAGTGGTTGTCGTCGCCCAGGTCGCGGAGTCCGGAATACTTGAGTCGACTCCGACCACAATGCCCTGAGTTCCGATACCCACGTTTACATATTGACCTTCTAATTCGGTGCTACCATAGGCAAAGAGTACGTTATCGCTATTGACACTCGTATTGGAGAGTGGCATCTTCACCCATGCCTCAATCGTGCGGGCGCTATCACCGAGTGGGGCGTTGGCCAGCGTGGGAATGCTGACAAAGTCATCAACCCCATCAAAATCGAGGGCATTGTTCCCACTCTGGGCTTGGAGGCTCGACACAAGACCGCTGACGAGCAACGTGGCGAGCAAAAATATGGCGAAGAAGCGTGGCTTGGGCAACATGATGGTCTCCTTAGGGTGGGTGAAACCTACCTCTACGGTACACCACAGTACGAGCCGATCCGGCACCAAAAAGTATACGAAACGTAATCTCGCCCATATATTTCTTGATCATGCTCTCGGCGTAGCCCAGCCGATCCCCGATCTCGCGGTAGGTCATCCCCTGGGTAACCAGTTGGAGCACCTGTCCACAAAAAACTATGTTTGAAGATCCCCGGTGGCGTCGGCCTCAACCTCACCGCTGCCGACTATAGCAATCCTCTTAGGGTTGTTGCGTGGAGTCGAGGCTTTAGCCGGATAAGGCCGGCTAAAGCCTTGACTCCTTCTTCACAATTGGAATAGGACTGCTATATGTTATCCACGTGAACCCCTGGTGGAACCCGGCCATCGAGATGCAGGCCACCGACCGCACCCACCGCATCGGCCAAACCCGCCCGGTCTTCGTCTATAAGCTGATCACCCGCGAGACGGTGGAAGAGAAGATTCTGCTGCTCCAAGATCAGAAACGCGCCCTGGTCGATCAGATGATCGCCACCGAAGGCGGTGTCTTCAAATCCCTCACCCGCGACGATGTGGCGGTGCTGTTTACGTAAAAGACGTTCATGCGCGGGCTTGTCTCACCCACAACACGGCGGGCCAGGGCGATTGCCCTGGCCCGCCGTGTTGTCTAGTAGATCCGCCCCGGCGGCAGGGCTGATGCAAAATTGCTGGGGCTGCGCCCTCAAACCCTATAGCAATCCTATGAAAGTTGTCGCATGGAGTCGAGGCTTTAGCCGGAGAGCACCGG
>CAISPW010000330.1 GCA_903887465.1 uncultured Oscillochloris sp.
ATGTCCGTGGGCGGGGGGGGATGTCCGTGGGCGGGGGGGATGTCCGTGGGCGGGGGGGAATGTCCGTGGGCGGGGGGGATGTCCGTGGGCGGGGGGGATGTCCGTGGGCGGGGGGGATGTCCGTGGGCGGGGGGGATGTCCGTGGGCGGGGGGGACGTCCGTGGGCGGGGGGGATGTCCGTGGGCGGGGGGGACGTGGATCCGTAGGGCCGAAGCATTTGGCCAGGTCATTCATCAGGCGAAAGGGATGATAACCGGGCCAAATGCTTCGGCCCTACAATCCCCCGCCCGTCCCGTCCCGTCCCCCGTCCCGTCCCCCGTCCCGTCCCGTCCCCCGTCGCGGCGCGTCGCGTCCCCCGCCCGTCGCGTCCCCCGCCCGTCGCGTCCCCCGCCCGTCGCGTCCCCCGCCCGTCGCGTCCCCCGCCCGTCGCGTCCCGTCCCCCGCCCGTCGCGTCCCGTCCCCCGTCGCGTCCCCCCGTCGCGTCGCGTCCCCCGTCGCGTCCCGTCCCCCGTCGCGTTCCCCGTCGCGTCGCGCCCCGTCGCGTCCCGTCCCCCGTCGCGTCGCGTCCCCCGTCGCGTCGCGTCCCCCGGCGCGTCCCGTCCCCCGTCCCGTCCCCCGCCCGTCCCGTCCCCCGGCGCGTCCCGTCCCCCGGCGCGTCCCCCGTCGCGTCCCCCGTCCCGTCGCGGCGCGTAGAGGATGCCGATGGTCCGCCCACGCCCCTACAGCGCGCCCACCGCCATCGGCTTACCTAGCCAGTCGGCGTAGAGATCGGCGAAGCAGCCCGCGCTGATCGCGGCGCGCACCTCGGCCATCAAGTTGAGGAGGAACGCCACGTTATGCAGACTCACCAGGCGAATTCCTAGGATCTCCTTGGCCTTGAAGAGATGGTGGATGTAGGCTCGCGAGAAGTTCTGGCACGTGTCGCAGGCGCAGCCGGGCTGGAGCGGCCCGCCGTCGTCGCGCAGGGAGGCGTTCTGCATGTTCAGCCTCCAGCGCCGGGGGGCACCCTCCAGGGGAGGATTCCGCACCAGGGCCGTGCCGTGGCGACCCAGGCGGGTCGGGCTCACGCAGTCGAACATATCGATCCCGCGCGCTACTCCCTCCAGCAAGTCGTCCACATCGCCGACGCCGAGCAGGTGGCGGGCCATGCCGTCGGGCATATGCGGCACGGTCATGTCCACCACGTCGTACATCTGGGCCTTGTCGCCGCCGAGCGATCCGCCGATGCAGAGTCCATCAAACCCCATCGCCCCGATATGCTCGGCGCTGGCCCGCCGCAGGTCGGGGAAGACTCCGCCGTGGACGATCCCGAAGAGGTACTGCCACGCATTCGGCAGGCTGGCCACGTCGCGCTCGCGGTGAGCCGTCAGGCAGCGGGCCGCCCAGCGGTGGGTGCGATCCATGCTCTGGCGCGTGTACTCGTAGGTGGCCCGGAAGGGCGGCAGTTCATCGAAGCAGACGATGATGTCGGCTCCCAGGCCGTGCTGGATCTGCACCGAGCGCTCAGGCGTGAAGATATGCCGCGACCCGTCCAGATACGATTTGAAGATCACCGCGTCCTCGGTCACCTTAACCATGCCCTTGAGTTGCTGGGCGTGCTGCGGCCGACGGCCCTTGATCTCGTCGGCGATGCCACCGTAGACCAGGGAAAAGACCTGGAACCCGCCGCTGTCAGTGAGGATCGGCCCGCGCCAACTGCTGAAGCCGTGCAGCCCGCCGTGACGGGCGATCAGCTCGTGACCCGGCTGGAGATAGAGGTGGTAGGTGTTGCCCAGGATGATCGCCGCGCCGTGGTCGCGCAGCTCCTGGGGCGACAGCGCCTTGACGGTGCCGCGTGTGCCGACTGGCATAAACACTGGCGTCGCCACATCGCCGTGGGCCGTGTGGACAACCCCGGCCCGCGCCCGGCTGCGCGGGTCGCGGGCAGTGATGCTAAAAATGCTCATGGTCGGTAAGTATAGCCGAATTAGCGGCGCGGTCGCCACGCCGGGTACTGCTCACTCGTGGGCGTTGTGGTGATCTGCGTGATCGCCCCCGAGCTGATCGTCACCACGAAAATATCGTAGGGCGCACCCTGCATCACCGCGCCCCCGGTCAGCCCCGTCCGGTTCGAGGCGAAGGCAACCCGCTGGCCGTCGGGCGACCAGGCTGGCGTGGTGTCATCAGCTAGATTATTTGTGATCTGCTGGAGGATCGTCCCCTGGGGCGACATGAGGTAAATATCGTTGTCGCCATTGCGGTCAGAGCGAAAGGCGATGGTTTTGCCATCCGGCGACCATGCCGGGAGGACATCGTTGGCCGGGCTATTGGTCAGGTTCACCGGCTCGCCGCTGTTCGCCACATCGAGCAGGTAGAGGTCGAAGTTACCGCTGCGGTTGGAAGCGAAGATCATCTGCTCGCCGTCGGGCGACCACGTCGGGTTGCCATCATTCGCCGGGCTATCGGTGAGGCTGATCGGTACCCCGGAGCCATCGGCGCCCATCACATAGATATCCCAACTACCGCCACGATTGCTCTCAAAGGCGATCCGCTTGCTATCGGGCGACCAGACCGGGTGCATGTCGCGTGCGGCGTTGTGGGTGAGGTTTACCAGCCCGGAGCCATCCGCGCCCATCACGTAGATATCGAAGTTGCCCCGGTCGGAAGTAAAAGCGACGTGCTGGCCATCAGGCGACCAGGTCGGGGCGATGTCGTCAAACAGCAGGCTACCCGTAAGATCGCTGTGCTGCCCGCTATCCAGCACGACGACCTGGAGGTTGTGGGTGCCGCCGATTGAGCCGACAGAAAACAGAATCTCGTCGCTGGTACGCAGGGGCGGCGGGGGCGGGAAGCGTGGGGACTGATCGTTCGCCGGATGCTCAGTGAGCCGGATCAGATCGGTGCCGCTATCGCTCATGGTATAAATCTCAAAGTTCCCTGCGTGGTTCGAGGCAAAGACCATATGGAGGCCATCACGCGCCCAAGAAGGCGAATCGTCGTCAGCCGGGTCATCAGTCAGCGGGGTCTGGGCCGTCCCATCGGCGTTCATCACGTAGATGTCGCGCTGCCCGCCGCTGCGCCGATCAAAGGCGATCCGCTGGCCGTCAGGAGACCATGCCGGATGATCGTCGCTGGCGGCGTTGTTGGTCAGGTTGATAATCCCGCCGGTCTGATCGGCATTGGCCAGATAGATCTCGCGGTTATTGCCAGCGGTGGGGTCGGTGGCCGAGAAGGCGATCCGGACGCCATCGGGCGACCAGGCTGGCGCACCGATCCGGGGCGGGTTGGCGAAAAGTGCGTGCGTCTCGCCGTGCTCAACCGCGATCACCTTCAGCAGCGTGGTTGCGCCCTTCGTTGCCACATAAGCGATCTGGGTGCCGTCGGGCGACCACGCCGGTGCCATCGCCCCCTCAGGCTCATCGGTGATCCGCCGCAGCCCGCTGCCGTCTGGCCCGATCAGGTAGATCTCGGGGATCTTGGTGCGATCCGACACAAACGCGATCTGATGGCGGCTTGGCGACCAATCAGGGTCGTAGTCGTTGGCAGGGTGATCGGTGAGGCGGGCCAGCCCCGATCCGTCGGCGTTCATCGAAAAGATCTCTTGGTTGCCGCCGCGATCCGAGGCGAAGACGATCCGGTCGCTCGCGCCGGGCGCGGGCACCGTGCTGGGGGCGGGGGTGGGCTGCGCTGGGGCCGCCGTCGCACTCGCGGGCGGCGTCGCCTGCTGCGTCACGCTGGGGATGAGGCTGCATCCGGCGAGGGCCAGGGCTACGGCGCAGAGCATGAATTGACGTACGATCATAGTAACGATACGTTCAAGGCGAACCTGGCCTTCCCTGGCCCTCCCCTTGCGGCCAGATCTGCACCGGGATCGGCCCATCTGTGTGGACGGTGCGGATGGGGAAAGGTATCTCGATGCCCTCGGTGCGAAAGCGGGCGCGCAGGCGCTTGACAAACTCGTGCTTGATCAGAAACTGGTCGATGAAGGTCTTCCCGCGCATCACCACGCTAAACTCCACGCTCGACTCGCCCAGCGCGGTATAGCGCACCATGGGCACAAACTCCGGGATGCCACCCTCAACCTCCTCCATCACCTCAACGGCCACCTCCATCGTCACCTGCTCGACCTGATCCAGATCGCTGGCGTAGCTCACGCCAAGATCGAAGATAACCACTTGCTCGGACTCGGGGCGGCTGTAATTCACGACAATTGTGCTAATCATCAGCGAGTTCGGCACGATGATCAAGTTGTTGGAGAGCTGGCGGATATAGGTGTCGGACCAGCGAATATCGGTGACGAAGCCCTCCTCGCCTGAACTGAGGCGCACATAGTCGCCGGGACGAATCTTGCTCGACGCGATCACCACCAAACCCGAGAACAGGCTGGCCAAGGGATCGCGCAGAGCCAGAGTCAGACCAACGCTGCTACCAGCCACCACGGTGAGCAAGGCACCGATAGGTACCCCGTAGAAGCCAAGCATCGTGGCAATGATCATCATGCCGCCAATCGAGCGCAGCAGGTTATTGATCAGCGAGACTGAGCCAATCTCACGGCGGGCGAACGAGCGGCGCACCCAGTTGGTGCCTATGCGTACCATAAAGATCACGCTGGCCATGAGCGCCATAAAGAGCAGCACAGAGCGGATCTGGTCGCTCTGCTTGGGCAGCAGGTCGCCAACGGTGAGCCGGAGGCCAACGACGATGCCCCAGAACATGGACTGACCACTCAGGGCCATAAAGATCGTCGCGCCCAGCCGTTTGCTCCCGGCCACGGCACGGCGGCGCAACCAGCGCAGCGGCCCAAACTCAATCACCACTCCAAGGGCGATCAGGCCGAGCAGCAGGCCAAAGGCACCGAGCATGTTGGCCTGTCTCGCGGCGTCAAATTCCTCAATCATTGGCGGGGATTCCCCCAGGGCAGATCCGCTCAAGCCAAATGATCGTGGCAAGCCCGGCCAGCGCCAGCGTCCCCCCGACGAGGTATGCCTCAAGCAGCTTGGCTTGGGTGAGGTAGACGCCCACCAGCCCGCAGGCCCCAGCGATCAGGTAGCAGGTCAGCACCGCTTCACGCTTGCTGAGTCCGAGGGCGACCAGCCGGTGCGAGAGGTGATCTTTGCCGGCGCTGGTGAAGGGGTTGACCCGTCGGCGGAGGCGTGAGACAACGACCAGGGAGGTGTCGAGGATGGGCAGGGCCAGCACGCACAGCGGTACCATCCAGGTGACGGCGGGCGTGTTGCCGAGGAAGCGCAACTTCACCCCCAGCGCCGCCAGGATGAAGCCGATAAACAGGCTGCCCGTGTCGCCCATAAAGATCGTCGCCGGGTTCAGGTTGTAGCGCAGAAAGCCGACGCAGCCGCCCATGAGGGCGGCCGCCATCGCGCCCACCAGCACCTGGCGCGGCTCGTTCATGGCCGCCAGGAGCAGGAAGAACGCCGAGGCAATCGTGGCCACCCCGCCCGAGAGCCCATCCATATTGTCGAGCAGGTTCAGGGCGTTGGTGATCCCGACCACCCAGACCAGGGTGAGCGCCCAGTTCAGCCAGGGCTGCGCGAAGAGTTGCACCTGGGTGCCGCCTAGCAGCAGCGCCGCGCTGGCCAGAGCCTGGCCGCCCATCTTCAGCGGTGCGCCCAGACCCCAGCGGTCGTCGGCCAGGCCAAAGAGCGAGATCAGCGTCGCCCCCACCAAGATGCCCACCAGTTCGCGGATATAGCGCTGGTCGCCGAATATCAGCAGGGCCACCACAAAGCCGCCGTAGATCGCCGCGCCGCCTAGCAGCGGCACCGGGGCGATGTGGATGTCGCGGGTGCGCGGGATGGATACCACCCCAGCGCGCAGCGCCGCCCGGCGGGCCAGGGGCGTCGCCACAATCGAGAAGGTGAGGGCGACCAGCAGGATCAGCGCTATCTGGATCATAGGGTGGGCAGACGTATATCGCGGGGGCATCATACCACTGAAGGTGCCCGCATTGCGCAGCAAAACCCCCCGCAGCGGTGAGGGTGATCGCCGCTGCGGGGGGTTCAGGGTAACCGGCCTAGATTGACGCGGGCTGACCCCATGTGCCGCCGAAGACGAAGCTGGCGAGCGGCTTACGGGTGCGCTCCGCCAACTCGCGCGTGCGCAGGGGCTCGGGCAGGGTATCGGGCGAACCCACCGTGCCAACGGCGATCACGGTGATCGGCAGGTAATCCTCGGGGATGCCGAAGGCGGCGCGCGCCTGATCCTGCGAGAAGCCGGCCATCTGGTGAACGTGCAGGCCGAGCGCCGTGGCCTGGATGCTGAGGTGCGCCACTGACTGGCCCAGATCGTAGCGCGCCCAGTCGTTGGGCTTGCCCGGCTCGCGCAGCACCTGGGCCACCGCCAGAATGAGCAGCGGAGCCTGCTTGGCCCAAACCTGGTTGCCCTCGGCGAGGGTGTTCAGCAGCAGTTCGAATGTCGCCGTATCTTCTCGGGGGGCGACAATAAAACTCCAGGGCTGGCCGTTCCCAGCCGACGCCGACCAGCGTGCGGCCTCGAACAGGCTACGGATCTGCGCGGGTGTGACCGGGTCGGACGTGAAGGCACGCGGGCTCCAGCGCGCCTGGAGCAACTCGTGGATGGGGTTGTCGGTTGGAGACAGCCTGGTTGTCATCGGTGTGATCCTTAGAAGGTATGCGCGATAGTGTTATTATTAAGTATGTAATGTTGATTTGTCAAGTATAACATAGCAGACCACCCCGCTAGGTCAGCGTGCGCCACTGGCTGCGGCGGGCGAAGAAGCGAGCGACGGCCTCGGTGTGCAAGGGGAAGGCCAGCTCGGCGGGGGCGGTGATCATGACGCGCGCCCCGGCCTCTTTGTTCGGCACGAAGGGCGGCAGATCAACCTCGCGCAGCTGCGGGCCGAGGCCGAACACCAACAGGTAGCCGTCGTGGGTGCTGCGCGTGCCGAAGTCCTCGATCAGCTCGGGGGAGACCCGCACGCCGGCCTCCTCAAGCAGCTCGCGGGCGGCGGCCTGTTGCCACGTCTCGTTCACCTCGATGAAGCCGCCGGGAAGGGCCAACTGGCCCTGGCGCGGGGCCGCGCCTCGGCGGATCAGCAGCAGCCCGTCGTCGACGGGCAGGAGCATAATCGTGACGGGGAGCGGGTTGCGGTACGTCTTGCTGCTACAGGTCGAGCAGACTCGCGGCCAGCGCTGGCTGTCGTGAAATTTGCTGCCGCAGAACGAGCAGTGGCTATGCTGGCGATACATCGACGGTCTCCGCTGAGGGCTGCGTATCTGCGCAATAATACCACACCTCCTGGTGAGAGGGGTTTGGGGAGGGCGGCTCTCCAGGGCGGTGGCAAGGTCTCTGCGGACAGACCCCAGACCGCGATTCTTGTGGATGGTTGGCAGATTCGTCGTCAACAACCCACAAAAAAAAGATCTCGTGGGGGCGGCGAATTCGCTCCCACACGCCCGCCGGAGGCGACGCTGCATCAGCCCTAGGATCCGCGAGAATGGATCTTGACAAAAGTGATAGCCTTGGGTACTATAGTGAGCGATTAGCACTCTCGATGGGCGAGTGCTAACCGCTCATCACGTTAGTAAGCAAGTCTTGCAATGGAGGGTATAGCAGCTATGTCGGATTTCCGTATTCGGCCGCTCGGCGACCGTGTCGTGCTCAAGCCGGCTGACCGCGAAGAGAAGACCCGGACCGGCATCTTCCTGCCCGACACCGCGACCAAGGAGCGCCCCATGGAGGGCACGATTCTGGCCGTCGGCGAGGGTCGCCGCGACGACAGCGGTAAGCTCATCCCGATGCAGGTGTCCGTCGGCGACAAGGTGCTGTTTGCCAAGTACAGCGGCACCGAGTTCAAGGTCGAAGAGGTCGAGTACCTCATCCTGGCTGAGAAGGACATCCTGGGCATCGTCCAGGTGTAGTCAGCGCCGCGCCCTTCTGTAAGGGCGCAGCAGGCTGCGCCCCCAACCGTAATTTTTTAGAGGAGTTATCCTTCCTATGCCGAAGCAGCTTCAGTTCAACGAGGAGGCCCGTCGCTCCCTCAAGCGTGGCGTCGATGTCGTCGCCGATGCGGTCAAGACGACCCTTGGCCCCCGTGGTCGCAACGTGGCCATCGACAAGAAGTTCGGATCTCCCACCGTCACCCACGATGGTGTGACGGTCGCGAAGGAGATCGAGCTCAAGGATCCCTTTGAGAACATGGGTGCCCAGCTTCTCAAGGAGGCGGCCACCAAGACCAACGATGTGGCCGGCGATGGCACCTCCACCGCCACCGTCCTGGCCCAGGCGATTGTCACCGAGGGTCTGAAGGTTGTCGCCGCAGGCGCCAACGCCATGCTGCTCAAGCGCGGCCTTGACCGGGGCGCCGAGGCACTCGTCGCCGCCATCCGCGCCAGCGCCACCCCCGTGCGCGACCGCGCCGACATCGCCCACGTGGCCACCAACTCGGCCGCCGATAGCGAGATCGGCGAGCTGATCGCCGAGGTGATGGAGAAGGTCGGCAAGGACGGCGTGATCACGGTCGAGGAGTCCAAGGGTGTGGCCTTCGAGAAGGAATACACCGAGGGCATGCAGATCGACCGTGGCTACATCTCCGGCTACATGGTCACCAGCGTAGAGCGCCAGGAGGCCGAGCTGGAGGATCCGATCATTCTGATCACCGACAAGAAGATCAGCAGCATCCAGGAGATCCTGCCGGTGCTGGAGAAGGTTCTCCAGGTTACGAAGAACTTCGTGATCATCGCCGAGGATGTGGACGGCGAGGCGCTGGCCACCCTGGTGGTCAACAAGCTGCGCGGCACGATCAACGTGCTGGCGATCAAGGCTCCTGGCTTCGGCGACCGCCGCAAGGCCATGCTGCAGGACATCGCCATCCTCACCGGCGGCACGGTGATCTCTGAGGAGATCGGCCGCAAGCTCGACAGCGCGACGGTCGAGGATCTTGGCCGCGCCCGCAAGGTGGTCGCCACCAAGGACGACACCACATTCGTCGAGGGCAAGGGCGATGAGGGCGCGATCAAGGCCCGCATCGACCAGATCCGCGCCCAGATCGAGTCGAGCACCAGCGACTTCGACCGTGAGAAGCTCCAGGAGCGCCTGGCCAAGCTGGCCGGCGGCGTGGCGGTGATCAAGGTCGGCGCGGCCACCGAGCCGGAGCTCAAGGAGAAGAAGCACCGCGTTGAGGACGCTCTGAGCGCCACCCGCGCGGCGGTCGAGGAGGGCATCGTCCCCGGCGGCGGCGTCAGCCTGATCAATGCGATCAGCGCCCTCGACAATGTTAAGGTCGCCCACGAGGATGAGCGGGTCGGCCTGACCATCCTGCGCCGCGCCCTTGAGGAGCCCCTGCGCATCCTCGCCCGCAACGCTGGTGAGGAGGGCTCGGTGATCATCGCCACCGTCCGTCGCCACCAGGCCGAGACGGGCGACACCACCCTCGGCTACAACGTGCTGACCGGCGAGTACGGCAGCATGATCGAGCAGGGCATCATCGACCCGGTCAAGGTTACCCGCAGTGCCGTGCAGAACGCGGTATCGATTGCCGGGATGATCCTGACCACCGAGGCTCTGATCACCGACCTGCCCGAGGAGAAGGGCGGCCAGGGCGGCGGCGGCATGCCCGGCGGCGGCATGGGCGGCATGGACTTCTAGCCCACTGAGCCACTGAGCTACTGAGTCAGATACGAACGAGGGCCAGGCTGCGCACCACGCAGCCTGGCCCTCGTTCTGTCGGCACGATGTTGGCGCTCCAGTGCGGGTGCAACGTCGCCTCCGGCGGAGGTCTGGGGCGCAGTTCCCCTGGCGCTCCCCAGGGCCGTTGCAACGTCGCTGGGGCTGCGCCCCAGACCGCGCTTTTGGTTGGTTTTTGGCGGCTTCGCTGCCAAAAACCAACCAAAAAAGATCTTTCGGGGGTGACGTTGCCACCGCCCTGTGGCGCTCCCGCAGAGGTGAACGCCTACGAGTACAGCTATGCTACAATCACGCTCGGGCCTCGCGGGTTCTCACGCCACGGGTTCCCCTCTATGCCCAAGCAAGATCGACTCATTCTGCATAGCGAAAGGTGCGGAGACCTTTATGGATCAGCCCGCAACGGCCACCCGCCCGGTCGGCGTTTTGGTGATGGAGTACGGCGAGCCCACGATGATCGACGAGGTTGAGCCGTACCTGCGCGGCCACTTTGGTGGGCAGACCCCGCCCGCCGACTATGTGGCGTTCCTGTGCGAGCGCTGCCGGCGGGTCTGGGGTGCCGACCAGGGCGTCTCGGGGGCGCAGCAGATCTTCATCGCGCTGGCCGCCGAGTTCGCCCAGCCCGGCGAGTTCGCCTATCGCGCCGTCTTCGGGGCGCGCTATTGGCATCCCTACATCGAGGCCGCGCTGGCCGATCTCGGCCGCGAGGGCATCGAAGATGTGGTAATTCTGCCGCTCAGCCCGTTCGGCTCGCATATGGCGCTGCGCGACTATCAGCATGCGCTGGAGCGCGTGCAGGCTACGGCCCCAACCTCGCCGCGTATGCATCTGATCGAGGGTTGGCCGGAGTTACCGGGTTTTACCGCGACGGTGACGGCCAACGCCCAGGCGGCCCTGGCGCGCTTTCCGACCGCTGTGCGCGATCAGGTGGTCGGACTCTTCATCGCGCACAGCGTTGCCGAGAGCGCGCGCAAGCCCGAGGACGCCTATCGCCAGCAGGTTGCGGCCAGCGGCGCGCAACTCGCCACCGCCCTCGGGCTCGCTGACTGGCGCAGCGCCTACTACAGCGCCGAGGGGCCGGGCCAGTGGCTGGGGCCGGATGTGCTGGAGGCCATCGATCAGTTGCACCGGGATGGCGTGCGACAGATTCTGGCGGTGCCCATCAGCGCCACGTATGATAATGTCGAGCTGGGCTATGAGCTTGATGTGCGTATGGCCGAGCGTGCGGCGGCGCTTGGTATCGCCTACGAGCGCGCCGCAGTGCCAAACGCCGCCCCGGCGATGATCGCCGACCTCACGGCCCTGGTCGCCGCAGCCGCGCGCACGGCGCTCGCCGCGCCCGCCATAGGGGGCAGCGCAGCCGGCCCGTCGACCTAAGCCAGCGCGTCGGCCTCGCCCCGGTCGCCCTTCATTCCCACGCCATTGAGCGCACGTTCACGGGAGGGTTTCCCGCTCGTGAACGTGCTATTTTAGTGGCGTCACCGGCTGACCGGCGGCGAGTTGGGCTAGGGCCGGTGCCATCTCGTCGGGGGTGATCCCGCCCTCGTAGCGATACTGGATCAGCCCGTCCGCGCCCACCAGAAAGGTCCACGGCTCGGTGATCAGCCCCCACTCGACCATCGGCGGGACGCGCTTCTGCTGCTGGAAGGACTCGCCGAAGGGGTAGGGATAGACCTCCACGTGAATGAAGGTTAGCTTGCCCTTATAGGTATCCTTCAGCCGCTTGAGCACGAGTAGGTTTGGCCCGCACGTCGCCGTCTGGCAGTAGCCGGGCGTGAGGAAGGCCACCACAAAGGGCTTCTTCGCCGCGATGGCATCGGCGATTGTCAGTTGGTAGAAGTCGGGGTCGGGACTGGTGTCCGAGGTGATCTTGGTCAGATCCGCGCTATCGCGGATGGTCAGGTTCTTGCTGGGGATGGCCGGCTTACCCACGGCGGGGATGCGCGAGGTGTCCACCACGTCGAGGCGCAGGCTGGAGATCTGTGGCGCGCCGCCGGCGCGTGGGATGCTGATCTCCACGCTCCAGTTGCCCGGCTTATCGAAGGTGGCGTAGCCCACATACAGGCCAAAGGGCAGCCCCTGGCCCCGATAGACCGCCGTACCTGTGCTCTGCACCTTGGTGTCTTCGTTGCCATCCAGGTAGAAGAAGCGCAGGCCAAGCTTCAGCTCGGGCTGATTCAGCGGCGTGCCATCCTGAAGGATGCCCATGGCAATGCGGTTCGGGCCGACATCCAGCTCAGACACCGCCAACACCGGCACCAGGGCACCGCCCGCGCGCGAGGTTCCAGCGGAGCTTGGCGCGCCGCTTGGCGCAGGCTGGCCACAGGCGGCCAGGGAGATAAGCAGAAGCAAGGCCAGCAGCGCTAGCGCGCGGGGTTGGCAGGTGCGAGCAGTGGGCATGGTGATCTCCCAGGATTCAGGCGGAGCCTCCGGGGCATTATAACAACTTCGTAGACACACGGCGGGGGTTTGGGGGTGGCTTTGCCACCCCCAAAAGATCTTTTTTGGTTGGTTTTTGACCGCTTCGCTGCCAAAAACCAACCAAAAGCGAGGTCTGGGGCGCAGCCCCGGCGACGCTGCATCAGCCCGCCCGTTTACGGGCCGGGCGCTTGGGGCTGGCAGCCTTTACGCTATAATGGGCGATAGTAGGATCTATGCTGAGTTGGGAGATCCGCACCATCAAAGGGAGCGCGTTATGCACCGTCGCCGTCCAATCTACCTCGCCCTCATCCTTCTGACCGCTGCCCTCGCCGCATGCGCGAGCGCCCAGCCGCCCAACTCCAGCCCCTCAGGGGCAAAGAAGTTCCGCATCGGTATGTCGCAGGCCAACAACGCCGAGCCATGGCGCGCCGCCATGAACGCCCAGATCGCCGCCGCCGCCGCCACGCGCCCCGAGCTTGAGGTCACCTTCACCGACGCCCAGCAGAACAACGCCCAGCAAGTTGCCGATGTCGAGCAGTTTATGAGCAGCGGCGTGGATTTGCTGATCATCTCGCCAAATGAGGCCACCCCGCTCACCAACGTGGTCGCGAAAGCCTACGACAAGGGCATCCCCGTGATCGTCCTCGACCGCAAGGTCAATGGCGAGAAGTACACCATGTGGATCGGTGCCGATAATAGATTGATCGGGCGCAAGGCCGGGGAATATGTCGCCACGTGGTGTAAGGCGCAGATGCGCGTCCCCTGTGGCGTGATCGAACTGCGTGGCCTTGAGGGTTCAACCCCGGCCCTTGAGCGTGGCGACGGCTTCCGCGAGGGGATCGCCGCCAACGCGAATGTCAAGATCATCGCCAACCAGAACGCCGACTGGATCTACGATAAGGCCATCTCTCTTGCCGAGGCCATGTTCAAGGCGAACGCCGCCGTTGATGTCGTTTATGGTCACAACGACCCCATGGGCGAAGCGGCGATCACCGCCGCCAAGAATATCAGCCGTGACATAAGCAAGACCCTGGTGATTGGCATCGACGCCCTGCCCACGCCCGACGGGGGCATCCAGTCGGTGCTGAACCGCCGCCTCAGCATCACCTACGTCTACCCCACCGGCGGTGCCCAGGCGATTGAGTGGGCGGCCAAGATCCTGGAGGAGAAGGCTACCCCACCCAAGGAAGTTGTCCTAGAGACTGAGGAGGTTACGAGCGCAAACGCCGCCGCGATCTACCAGAAGTATGGCGGAAAGTGACCAGCAGGAGTCCGTTCGTGAGCCGAAGTATTCGCACAACCTGGTTGAGCCTCCTGCTCTCGCTCTCGCTGCTGCCCCTGCTGATTGTGGGCGGCATTGTCTCGTGGAACACCTACCGCCACGAGCAGGAACACGCCCTGGAGTTCCAGCGCACGGTTATGGGACAGGCGATCATACAGCTGAGTACGTTCATCGGCACGGCGACGGGCGAGTCCCGCCTGATCGTGCAGACGCCCAGCTTTATCGGGGCCGTGCGGCCACGGCAGGAGGATGTGCTCACCCAGGCGCTGTTTTATCGCAACATCTTTGATGATCTGGCCTTGCTCGATGCCAACGGGCAGGAGACCGCCCGCGCCTCGCGCCTCGGCGTTGTGCCCGTCGACCAGTTGCGCAACCGCGCTGGTGATGGGGCATTTCTCCAGACGATGAAGCAGAACAAGCCCTGGTACGGCACCGTGTACCTGAGCCCCATCACTGGCGAGGCGCTGCTGCCGCTGGCGGTGCCGGTGGTTGATGCCGGGGCCGGTAAGCCGATTGGCGTGCTGATCGCCCAGGTGCGGATGCATCAGATCTTTGAGACGGTGGCCAACATCCAGTTTGGCGAGCAGGGCACGCTTGAGATCGTCACCGCAGATGGCCTGATGGTCGCCCACCGTGACCCGAAGCTGATCGGGACGCGGGTGAACAACCTGATCGTCGGCGATGGAGTCCACCTCCTCGGCGCGCAGGGCGTCAGCGCGCTGATCTCCCACGCGCCGCTTATCCTCGATGATACGTCGATCTTTTTTGTCGTCGGCGAGATCCCCGTCGATGAGGCTCTGGCCCCGGCATATACCCAGATCGCCACCATCGCCGCCCTGATGCTGATCAGCGCACTGGTTGCCACGGCCATCGGGGTGGTGGCGGTGCGTCGGCTCACCCGCCCCATCCAGGCGCTCGACCGGGCCACCCACATGATCAGCGCTGGCGACCTCACACAGCGCGTCGCCGTGACGGCCCGCGACGAGATTGGCTCGCTCCAGGGCGAGTTCAACAAAATGGCCCAGAGTCTATCCGAGCAGCGTGAGAGCCTTGCGGCGCGCAACACCGAGCTTCAGTCGGCCCTGGCCGAGGTACGCGACCGGGCCGCCGCTCAGGATCAGCTGATCAGGGAGAATGTCCGCCAGCGTGAGGTGATCCGCGAGTTGAGCATCCCGGTGCTGCCAGTTGGTGCCGACACCCTGGTGATGCCCCTGGTCGGCGTGCTTGATGCCGAGCGCCTGCGCGACTTCCAGGAACGCGCCCTGCAGGCCACCGAGCAGATGCGGGCCGGACGATTGCTGATCGATGTCACCGGCGTGGCGGTGATCGACGACGAGATCGCTCAGGGCCTGATCCACGTGATGCAGGCCGCCCACCTGCTCGGCAGCAGCGCCGCCCTGGTCGGCATCCGCCCCGAGGTGGCCCAGGCTCTCGTCGGCCTTGGGGTCGATCTTCAGGATGTACACACCTTCAAGGATCTGCGCACCGCCCTTGACCGCCCGTTGGTCGCGCGCCGGTAGGGGCGTATAGCAATCCTCTTGGGGTTGTTGCGTGGAGTCGAGGCTTTAGCCGGATAAGGCCGGCTAAAGCCTTGACTCCTTCTTCACAACTGGAATAGGACTGCTATATCGCGCTGCGTCCCTACACCTCGCGCCGCGCCAGCGCCGGGCTGGTTCGGCTCAAAATCAACTGGCGATCATAGGATGAGCATGGCGAGGGTGAGCAGCGCGAGCATGGCGAGGACGGCGGCGAGGGCGAGGTTGGCCCGCATAGATCGGCGGAGGGGCTGGGGCCGTCGGTAGGGGCGCAGGTCGATGCCGAGCCACGCGCTGTAGCTGCGCAGGGCCACACGCAGATCGTCGCGGGGAATAGAGTTGAACTGCTCCTGCTCGATGGCCTGGAGGAACTCCCAGCGCACGCCGCACGCCTGGCTGGCGTCGTGAAGGCTCAGGCTGCGGTCGATACGGGCCGCGCTGAGTCGTGGCCCGAGGCGCGGGATGGCGCGCGCGCGCGGCGGGGCGACGGGGGCGAGCGCGGGCGGGGCGACGGGGGCGGGCAGCGCGGGGCGGGGAGGATGGCGCAGGGTGGGCATCCGTCCTGATCGCCGCAGCACCGCCTCGACGCGGGCGATCAGCTGGGGCGCGCTAAAGGGTTTGCCGATATAGTCATCCGCGCCGATAGTCAGCCCGGCCACCATATCATCGTCGCCGTGCTTGGCCGTGAGCATGATCACCGGCACCTGGGAGAAGGCGCGGATCTCGCGGCAGAGGTCGTAACCGCTGATCTCGGGCATCATCACGTCGAGCAGCACGAGGTCGGGCTGGATCTGGGGAAGCTGGAGCAGCGCCTCACGCCCGCTCTGGTAGGTCGCGACGGCGTAGCCCGCGTCACTGAGTTGGTAGCGCAGGAGCTGACCAATCAGCGGCTCATCATCAATCACCATGATCGTGGCGGTCATCGGATATCCTTTGGTCGTGCGCGATCAAGGAGGATCTCGGCGGCCCAATGGCGCTCCTCGGCGGGGGCATCGTGGCTCTGGACGAGCGCGGCGATGCTGGCCCGCGCGGTCTGCCCGGCCTCGCCCGGAGCGGCGGCCAACTCGCCTAAGGCGGCGATGCAGCGGCGGCGCAGCAGCGGCGGCCCGCCGACGCTCAGGACGTCCTGAAGGGCGCGGGTCGCCTCGGCTTGCCCCGCCCGCCCTAGCGCCCCGGCGATGCCCAGCCGCAGTTGCGGTGGCTCGTCGGGGTGCGTGATGATCGCGGCGAGCAGGCTGATCGCGGGTGAGCGGGTGATCATCTGCGCGAGGGAGGCCAGGCGCAGGGCCAGGGGCGCGCTGTTCGTGGCCACCGGCTCGCTCAGGCGGATGTCGCCGGGGTCGATCTGGGCTAAGATCTGGTGGGCCATGATCCGCAGCGGCGGCATGGGCGAGTCCAGGTATGCATAGAGCAGCGGGAGGTTCGCCGGGCCGTCGAGGTGTAGCAGGGCCGCGACGGCGGCCAGCCGCACGCCCGGCGCGGCCAGGGCGCTCTGGCTGATCCGCACCAGCATCGGCACGGCGCTCTGGTCGCCCAGGTCGCAGATGGCGTCAATCATGGTGATCGCCTCCTGCGGCTGCTCGCTCTGCGCCCCGCGCAGCAGAAGCGGCATGATCTCGTACTCGCCGGCGCGGGCGAGGCGCTGGCAGATCGCCGTGGCCAGGGGCGGCGCGAGACCATCGGCCTGCGCGATCTGGTGTAGCACCCGACGGGCCTCGTCAGCGAACGGGTAGGGCAGAGCGTCGATGGCGGCGGCGCGCAGCGACGGCGGGGTGTCGTCATCTTTGATGATCTGGAGCAGGGCTGCGGCGGCCTCGCCCGCGCCGATCCGCCCGAGGGCACCGATGGCGCACATACGCAGGTACGAGTCGCCCGCCGGGTTTGCGGCGATGGCGCGCAGATCCGGCGTCGCCGGCAGGTCGCCCAGGTCGCCCAGGATCTCGGCCAGTTTGCCGCAGGTGAAGATATCATCGGCGGCGGATCGCAGGCGCACGCGGAGCCAGTCGGCGGCCTGCGGGGTGTGCCCGAGCAGATCGAGGGCCGCCCAGCGCAGGGATGGCGTGCCTGCGGCGGCGTCGAGGAGCGCCTCTAGCTCAGATGTCATATGCTCGCCGGCGGCTCGGGCCAGGGCGCGCATAAGGCCCGTGGGTGTGGGTGGCCCCGGCGTCGCCAGGATGGCCCGCCGGATGCGCGCACATAGGTCGCTGGCCAGGGCCGGGTGTCGCACGGCGAGATCGGCCATGGACTCGGCGGCGGCAACGGCGGCATGCTCGGCTTGCATGCGACATAGCTCATCGAGGCTGCTCGGCTGGTCGGCGATGGTCTCGCCAGATGCCAGACTGTCGAGGAGTGCGACGCGGGCGGTCGACTCAAGGCTGAGAGTCGGCCACAGATCGGCGGAGGTGCGCGCCAAATCGGGCGCGGCGGAGCACCATGCGGCGCGCAGGGCGGCCGGACGCTCCGGGTCGAGCAAGGTAGTCAGCGCCGGGACGGCCCGCGTGGCATCGACGGCGCCCAGGGCGGCGGCGATGCTGGCGGTCAGAGCGGCGTCGAGGTCGGGTTGAGCAATAGCATCGATCAGGGCGGTCACGGCGGCCTCGCGGCGGCCATGGACGCGGGCGAGGTCGGCTAGGCCGGCGGCGGCGGCCCGGCGCAGCAGGGGCGGCCGGTCGCCCAGGAGGATGTGGCGCAGCAGGGGCACGGCGCTGGCCTCGCCCATTGCGCCGAGGATCTGCGCGGTGGCGGCGCGCAGCAGGGTAGGCATGCCCTCGGCGGCGAGGAAGCCCTGGAGCAGGGGCACACAGCCGGGTCGGTTGGGCAGCAGGCCCAGGGCCGCGACTCGTAGGGCTGGACTGGCCTGCGCGGCCAAGGCGTAGCGGGCGATCAGTCCGGTCGCCTCGCGCTGCGGGAGCTGGGCCATGGCGGTCAGCAGGTCGCGGTGAACATCCTCGTCGGGTTCGGCCTCGGCCAGGGCCGCGCCAAGCAGATGCAGCGGGTCGTTGGAGTGGCGGGACAGGAGGATGTCCAGGGCCGCGCGGCGCAGGGCCGGGCTGCGGCTGGCCAGGGATCGCCGGAGTATGGCGTCGCCCTCGGCAGACTCGGGGGCACCGGCTAGGGCGAGGGCGCGCAGTTCGCTCGGGGCCTGCGGGTCGTCGATCAGGGCGGCGGCGACGGCGGCCCAGCGGTGGACACCGCTGGCCCCGGCAATTAGGGCGGCCATGCCGGGGCGCAGATTCGGGTCGAGAAGCATACGGCGCTGGGCGGGGACGGCGAGGGCGATGATGTGGGCGCGGGCGGCCAGGGCGATGTCATCGGCAAAGACGGGGATGTCGGCGATGCTGGTGGGCAGGCCCGGCCCGCTGGCCAGCAGGTCGGCGGCGGCCCAGCGCAGGGCCACGGTCGCGTCGGGGTGGTCGATAAGGTGAAGGAGCAAGCCCATTGTCTGGTGGCCTGGCCAGCTTTTGACGAGCGCACCGAGGGCGCGGATGGCCAGTGTCTGGTCGCCACGCGATGCGGACGCGAACATGTCCGGCAGCCCCGGCGCGATCAGCGCATCATGATCGTGGACTCCCTGCGCGAGCAGCAACTCGACCAGGCGCAAGTGGTTGTCGACCGTGACGGCGGGCCGGTCGCGCAAGCATGCGGCCAAGCCGTGCATAGCGGGCGGGGCGGGGTCGCCATCGGCCCAGAGCAGATCGAGGACGGGGCGCGGGTCGTTGAGGAGACCGGCGGCCAGAGGGGCCACGGCGGCGATCTCGTGGGCGGGGAGCGCGGTGAGGGGCGCGAGGTCGGCACCGTCGGCGAGGCTACGGGCCAGCCGGTAGTGGCGCAGGGCCGCCTGGCCAACGGACAGCGCGCCCTCGGGGTTGTCGAGGAGGGGAAGAGCCAGAGCGTATGCCTGCTCGTAGAGCTGGGCGCGCGCGAGGGGCAGGCCGATGATCGGGTAGATCAGGGCCAGCAGCAGCAGGTCGCCGATGCGGTCGCGCAGGGCGGCGAGGGGCTCGCAGGCGAGGGCGGCCATGATCAGATCGGGGTCGTGGGCGGGCAGCAGCCGGGCGAGCCAAGTCGCCAGGGCGGCATCGTCGGGGGCGACGAGGTCGAGGCAGGTCAGGCCGAACCACACCTCGCCGGGGGGCAGACAGATCACCACGCGGGCGGTGGCCCAACTGGCGGCGGCCACGGTGTAGCTGCGCCAGAGGGCGCGCCGGTCGGGCGGGAGATCCTCCCAGTCGTCGAGCAGCAGGATCATGGGCCGGCCGCCCTCGGCATACTTAGCCGCTAGCCCGGCGCGGTGGATGGCCCCGGCCACGATGGCGCGCGGGCTGAGGTTGGGCACGTCGGCGGCGGCGAGGGCGAGGGCGATGATCGGGCCGCCCTTGCCGGTGTCGGCCCAGCGGGCCTGGATCTGAAGCAGGACCAGGCTGCGCCCCGACGTCGGCGGGCCGCAGAGGGCGATCCCGCCACGGTGGGCGAGGATGGCCGCCGGGTCGGGGAGCGGCGCGGGGGCGATGGGGAGCTGAAGCAGGCCCGGCAGCATGCGGAGGGCAGGCTCGCCCTGTATGCGGCGCTGGATGTCGGATCGCACGCGACGGATCGTGCGTCCGCCCTGGAGGAACGCGAGCGGGTGGGGCGTAAGCATCGGCGGCACCTTTCACGGCGCTAAGACATGTTTCAAACGCACGTGACCGTTCAGCGACAAGGCGATGAGGCGATGAGGCGATGAGGCGATAGGAGCGCGTCATCGCCTCATCGCCTCATCGCAGGACGGTCAAGCTGGAATGGCCGATTCTGAAACATGCCAAAGACAAGGGATTGGGGGGCGGGGACAGGCGACCGCCACGGGCGGCGGGTATCGCCGTGCGCGCGTACCATGCGGGGCCGCTCCGCGCCTTGTCTGGGGACACATCTGCCATGGTAAACGCTGCCCCTGGGCGGTGTAAGGCGCGCAGATTACAGGGAGATGACAGCGGGGTTTGCGCTTGGATCGCGGAGGGGTTTGGATCACGAAGGCGCGGAGGTTTGGATCACGAAGGCGCGGAGGTTTGGATCACGAAGGCGCGGAGGGGGAGCGGAGGGCGCGAACGCGAAGGTGCGAAGGCGCGGAGGGTTGGATCACGAAGGCGCGGAGGTTTGGATCACGAAGGCGCGGAGGTTTGGATCACGAAGGCGCGGAGGGGGGGCGGAGGGCGCGAACGCGAAGGTACGAAGGCGCGGAGGTTTGGATCACGAAGGCTCGGAGGTTTGGATCGCGAAGGCGCGAATACGAAGGCGTACTCGGGGTGACCGCTGATGCATCACAACCCCTTGAGCAATCCCATCAGCTTGTATTTGCGTCCATGCGTTGCCCGCACGCCTGCAAGATAGCGATCCCACGCATCTGCCTGGCCTGCGGCACGGTAGGCATCTCGGGCTCGGCGCAGCCAGCGCACCGCCTGGTCGTAGTGCTGGGCCTTCCCGCCAGTCATGATTGGCTCGGCCTGGGCGGTCGCCTTGCCAATTACCCACTGGGGCCGGGTGGTGATGGCCGCATCCATCACCAGATCTAGGATGCCGTAGCCGTTCCGCTCGACCACTTTGATCGCGTCGTCGATCATGCCTTCGAGCAGAAAGATTTCGGCCTGTGCTCTGGCACCTATCCAGCCTCCGGCACCTCCGCGCAGCTGATCGAGGAGCCGCGCACGTAGCTCGGGCCACCCTTCGCCGGCGAGGTCGCGGGCGGCGAGGTAGCGGGCCATGCTTGGCTCGCTGGCGCAGGCCACTGCGGCTGCGCGCAGGGCGAGGTCTGGCCGACCAAGCCCAGGCGCGAGCGAGGCGAGCCAGTCGCCTAGCGCGCCCTGTGGCCCGCTTAGGCTCAGGCCGTGGTCGGCGACCTGGAGCGCGGCTGCGAGATGGCCGCCCTCACGCAGGGCGGAGGCGAGGGCTAGCGAGTCGGCGGCGCTTGCGAGTGTACCCATACCGGCATTGACCGCATCCTCCACCCTGCCCTGGTGGGCCAGCATCAGGGCGCGCTCGCGGTGCAGCCCGTAGGCGGCAGCGAGGTTGAGGTAGGCATCGATGCGCTCTTGCCGCTCCAGGATGCGCAGGCGGATCAGGGCTAGCTTGGGGCGAGTCCCGGTCGCTGGCGATCTTGTCGTGCTGATTGGTGTTTCGTCCTGCGCCGCATCCTCGTCCTGCGCCGCATCCTCGTCCTGCGCCGCATCCTCGTCCTGCGCCGCATCCTCGTCCCACACCGCATCCTCGTCCTGTGCCTCGACCGCGCTCATTGCGGGGGTGGGCACGGGCTGGCCGCGCAGGGCGCGCAGGATCAGCGGGTCGTGCCAGCCCTCTAGGGCAGCGTTCCGCGCCAGCATCAGGCCCGAGTCGCCCCCGGCGTCGGGCGTATTGTCGGCCCACTCCTCCAGATGCTCGGCCCACTCCTCCAGCTCGTCGGGGCGCAGATCTGCGGAGAGCAACGCCTCGGCCCACAGCTCCCCCAGGCGGTCGAAGACGCTGTCGAGCTCGCCGTAGGAATCCTCGATGTCGTGCCAGCTCTCGCGATACGCCTCGGTGATCGCCTCAAGCATGTTCAGCGCGTTGGCGCTATCGCCGCCCGCAACAAAGCCGCGCACCTGGTCGAGGATCGCGTCCATACCCTCGGTGACGGCGCTGGATGAGTCGTCGTCGTCATCATCATAGTCACGGTACGACGAGCGCAGCAGCGCACGCACCTGACGCTGGATCGGCCCAACGTCCACCGGCGGACGCGCCGGGGTGGTGCGCGGGGCGGCATGGGCCTGCGCGGCGGCGATCTCCCCCGCAATCACGTCGGCAAGGTCGGGCTGGCGCGCAGCCAGGCGCAGCAGCAGGCTCCTGAGCTGATCCCGATCCAGAGGCGCTAGGAGATCCGCAAGCGGCGGCGCGACATGGATAGACGCAGGCTGCCGGAGCGCAACGAGCAGGGCGGCGACAATATGTTTGCACCAGGCACCTGCGGTGTAGGGGCAGGTGCAGGTCGCTGCGGTCACGCCGCCCGCATCAAAGGTGACCCGCACCCGGTAGGGGTTGTATTGGCTGCCGTGTACCAGTGCATCCAGGACACCGTCACGCAGGGTCAGATCCATGACCATGCCCTCGCGTACGTAGCCCTCGCCACGGAGGTAGCTCTCATCTGTGGCGTGCCGGAGGATCACCTGCTCGCTGAGGCTTGGGATACGGTTCATCATTCAGCCTGCTACTTTCTATCAGGGCAGTTGCAACGTCGCCTCCGGCGGGGGTTTGGGGGTGGCAAAGCCACCCCCGAAAAATCTTTTTTGGTTGGTTTTTGGTGGCGAAGCCGCCAAAAACCAACCAAAAGCGAGCTCTGGGGCGCAGCCCCAGCAACTTTGCATCAGCCCTGTACTTTCTATATACCCGAAAGTGCGCAAGAGACGCTTGATGTATCATGGAGGTAGCGGACCGCGTGACTACCAGGATATGCTCATCATCGAGCAGTTGATCCCCGAGCCGATGCCGAGCAGGCCGACGTGATCGCCCGCCTTCAGGCGTGTCTCGGCGGCCTGGGCCAGGGTGATCGGCACGGCGGCCGGGCCGATGTTGCCCAGTACCGGGAAGTTGATTTGCATCTTCGCCGGGGCAACACCGAGGGTTTCGGCGATGGCGGCGGTGTGGCGGGCGCTCACCTGGTGCGGGGCGTAGCAGGCGATCTGGTCGTCGCTCCAGTTCGGCAGCACCTCCTGGGCCAGCGCCCAGGTCTGGCCCGCCAGCTTGACCCCGGCAGCCAGCAGGGCGGCGGCATCGGTTTTCATCGAGGTGGGCGTGCCGATGCAGAGTTGGTTATGCACGGTGTCGGCCATGGTTACCACGCCGTTGAGCCGGTGGCCGCTGCGGGCCACGCTGCTGTGGGCCAGCAGCATGGCCGCGCCGCCGGAGCCGAGGGTGAGGGTGGCGAAGCTGTCGCGGAAATCTTCCATGGTGGCGGTGGGTGACTGGAGGCGGCGCACGGTGGTCATCACCGGATCCTGCGAGCCCTCGCCATCGACGATCAGGGCGTACCTAATATCGCCGCTCTCGATCATCAGGCCGGCGATGTACATGCCGTTGAGGAAGCCCAGGCATGCGTTGCGCACATCGAAGTTGATGCAGCGCGACGAGAGGCCCAGGTTATGGTGGACGAAGACTGAGGTTGAGGGTTCTAGGTAATCCTGGCAGACCGAGGTGTTGATCACGATCCCGATCTCGCGCGGGTCGATCTCGGCGGCCGTGATCGCCTTGCGGGCGGCCAGCGTGGCCGCCTCACTAGGGCGCGCCCCCTCGTCCCAGAAACGGCGCTCGCGGATGCCGGAGAGTTGCTCCAGGCGGCCCTTCGGCACGCCCAGGCGACTCATCGTCTCGCCGATCTGATCCTCTAGCCATGCCGAGGTCACCCGGTGTGGGGCGAGCTCGTAGGCTACTGCCTCTATGGCGACATTCTTGAACAGCACATCAGCCTCCAATCGTCAATAGGTTGAAAGGTTCAACTACTTTACCACTTTTTTCTCGTATCGCCGCCGATGCCCCAGGGTGGTTGCAATATCCTTGGGGCTGCGCCCCAGACCGCGCTTTTGGTAGATTTTTGGCCGCGAAGCCGCCAAAAATTCACAAAAAAAAGATCGTTCGGGGGTGGCGAATCCACCCCCCAAACCTCCGCCGGAGGCGACGTTGCAACCGCCCCGAGGGCTACGCGATGTCGAGGCAGAGTGCGTGCGGGGCACCGGGGCCGCTGCCGACGATGTGGCACGCGATTGGGCCATGATGCCCCGCGACCGTCCAGGCACCGGGCCGGTGCAGGTGCCCGCTAACAATATGCGTAACCTTGCGGTAGCCGGTCACCAACTCGCCGAGCGTAAAGTTGCCCAGATAGGCGCGCAGCAGGCTCCAGCGAGTGTGGCCGGGATAGTCGGGTACGGTGGGCGCGATGATCGGCATATGCGTGATCACCAGCACCTGCGCGACGGCTGGGTCGGCCTCGCACGCATCAAGATGCCCGGTCAGCCCGCGCGCGAGGTACCGCGCCATCGCCACATCGCTCCATGGCCAGTCCACATAGTCGGCGTCGTGGCTGACCATCCCCTTCATCGCCCGGTAGTCGGATGCGGCGTAGGGGAGGTGGGACGAGCGTGACGAGTAGTCGTACCACGCCATCGTCCCGCAGATCCCCAGCCCGCCGAGGGAGAATCGCTGTGCCTCAAGCCAGACGAATCCCTCGTCGCGCGTGGCCTGCGGCAGGTGTTCCTGCCAGAGATCCCGGCTGCGATACTCGCCCCGGTAGACATCGTGGTTCCCGGCGATCAGCAGCCGTGGGCAGGGCAGATCGTGAAATAGCTGGAGGGCACGCCGGAACAGGCGCAGCGGGTGGCCCACATCCCCGGCGATGATGAAGCAGTCCGGCTCCGCAGCGCGCACGGTGTCTGCAAAGGCCACGTAGGCTGCGCGCTCCGCCGGGCGGTAGTGCAGGTCCGCAGTAATCAAGATCCGCATAGCCACAGTATAGGCGAGAATCACGCGATCCTAACCCGGATTCTCGGAAGTCCCCGCCGTCGCATCATCCTCAGCCCGCTCTGCGACCGATCCGATGCTGAAGTATTTGGCCTCGGGATGGTGAATGATGATCGCCGCCGTACTCTGCTCGGGCACGATCTGGAATGCCCCGGTGAGCGTCAGGCCGATCTGCTCGGCGGGCAGGATCGTGAACAGCTTGGCGTGCTCCTCTAAGTCGGGGCAGGCCGGGTAGCCCCACGAGTAGCGCTTGCCGCGCTCCTCGCCTAGCCCGAGGCCCTGGCGCACCACGCGGTTGGTGTACTCGGCCAGCGCCTCGGCCAGACTCACGCCCAGCCCGTGGATGTAGTAGCCCCGGCTGTAGTCGCCCTGGCCCTGCAGCGACTCGGTCAGGTCGCCCACCTTGCGGCCCATCGTCACTAGCTGGAAAGCGGCCACATCGTACACGCCGCTCTCCACGCTGCGGAAGTAATCGGCCAGGCAGAGCCGCTCGCGGCCGGGCTGGCGTGGAAAGATAAAGCGGGTCAACTCCTTCGCACGATCCGCCGGGTCGTAGACGATCAGGTCGTGGCCATGGCTCTGTACCGGGAAGTAGCCGTAGACCACCTTCGGCTCCAGCCAGCCATCGCGCTCGGCCTCGCGCATCAGGTCGCGCACCTTCAGATCGAACTCGGCCTTGAGCGCCGCCCACTCCGCGCCTTTGGCGTTCTTCGCGCCCCACTGGAGCCGGTATAGCGCGTTGCGATCCAGGCAGGTCAGCACGTCGTCCATGCGGATGCGACTGGTGGCGCGGGCACCCCAGAAGGGCGGCGTGGGCACCGGCACGTCGGCGCGGATGTTCGAGGGAACCGCGCGGTCGCCCATGCTGGCCCTGCCGAGGTCGGCCAAGGCCACCCGCCCGGTCGGCCGCGTGCCCAGCGCATCGGCAGCCTCGCGGATCGCCGCCTCGATAAACTGCGCACGACCATTCGTGTCGCTGAGCCGATCCATCGCCTCCAGACCCTCGAAGGCGTCCTTGCAGTAGAAGACGCCCGCCGCGTACGGCTCGTTGCCCACGCGACTGATGCGCTGGCCGTACTGCCGGTTGATCGCCGCGCCGCCCACCAGCACCGGGATATTCATGCCGCGCTTGTGCAACTCCTGCACCACCAGCGGCATCTGCTTGCTGGTCGATACCAGCAGGGCCGAGAGGCCGATCACGTCGGCACCGACCTCCACCGCCTTCTCGATGATCGTGTTGATCGGCACCTGCTTGCCCAGGTCGTACACGGTGTAGCCGTTGTTCGACAGAATGGTGTTCACCAGGTTCTTGCCAATATCGTGGACATCGCCGTAGACCGTGGCCAGCACCACCCGGCCCTTGGTCGAGCCCTCCAACTTGTCGAGGTAGCGCTCCAGGTGCGACACCGCCTTCTTCATCACCTCGGCGCTCTGCAGCACGAAGGGCAGGATGAGTTGGCCGGAGCCGAACAGGTCGCCGACCTCCTTCATCGCCGGGAGCAGGACGTTGTTCAGGACGGCGACGGCGGCATCGCCCTTGTTGATTTTCGATTGCAGATTTGAGATTGCAGATTGGGCTTCGCTGTTGATTGCAGATTGGTTGCCCAAATCTGCAATCTGCAATCTCAAATCTGCAATCGGCAACCCCATCCGGTTCGCCACCGCCTCGTCGATATCCTGCTCGACATCCTCCTTCTTCCGGTGCAGGATCTTCCAGCGCAGGCGCTCGTCCACCGAGAGTCCGGCGGTGGGGTCGCTAGACTCGCTCTCGACCGCGCCCTGGTTCTGCGCGAAGAACTGGATGAAGCGGGCCAGGGCGTCCTCGCGCCGGTTGAAGATCAGGTCGTCGCAGATCTCGCGCTGCTCGGCGGGCAGTTCGGCGTAGGGCGTGATGTGGGCCGGGTTGATGATCGCGGTGTCGAGACCGGCGGCCACGGCGTGAAAGAGGAAGGCCGAGTTGAGCGCGGCGCGGGCGTGGGGGGCCACGCCGAAGCTCAGGTTGCTCACGCCGAGGGTGGTGAAGCAGCCGGGGATACGGGCCTTCACCAGACGGATGCCCTCGATGGTCTCCACGGCGGCGGCGCGCAACTCCTCCTGGCCGGTGGTGATCGGGAAGGTCAGCACGTCGAAGATCAACGCCTCAGCGGGCAGGCCGTACTCGTCGCGGGCAATCTGGGCGATGCGCTCGGCCACCGCCAGCTTGCGCTCGCGGGTGTGGGTCATGCCCTCTTCGTCGATGGTCATGGCCATAACGGCGGCACCGTAGCGAGCCACCAGCGGCAGCACCGTAGCGATCTTCCCGCCGCGCCCGCCCTCCAGCGAGACCGAGTTGACCACGGCGCGGCCGGGGTACATGGCCAGGGCGCGCTCAAGCACATCGCCCTCGGTGGTGTCGATCACCAGGGGCAACTCGATGTTCATGGTCAGCTTCTTGAGCAGCTTGGTCATCTGCTCGCCCTCGTCGGCGCGCTCGGTCATGGCCACGCAGACATCCAGCAGGTGCGCGCCGCCGTCCACCTGCTCGCGGGCCACCTCAACCACGCCGTCGTAGTTATCGCTCAGCAGCAGGCGCTTGACCTTGCGCGAACCGAGGGTGTTCACCCGCTCGCCGATCATGGTCAGGGTGCCGTCCTGGCGCAAGGCGGCGGCGCGGATGCCCGAGGAGACGCTGGGGATGTACTCGATCTGGCGCGGCCTGGGGGCGCAGCCGTAGCCAAGGACCTCGCGCAGCCTAGCGATGTGCGCGGGGCGGGTGCCGCAGCAGCCGCCGACCACACCCACGCCGTACTCGCCCACAAACTCGCCGAGGATGCGCGCAAATGCCTCGGGATCCATCGGGTAGACCGTCTCGCCGTCCACCTCCATGGGCAGGCCAGCATTCGGGATGCAGGAGATCGGCTTGCGTGCGTGGGCGGTGAGGTACTGGATGGCCTCGCGCATATGCTCGGGGCCGGTCGAGCAGTTCAGGCCGATCACATCAACCGGCATGGCCTCCAGGGTGGCGATCAGGGCCGGGACATCGGTGCCCAGCAGCATGCGCCCGGAGAGGTCGAGGAAGACCTGGGCCTGCACCGCGATATCGGGGCGCTCGGTCTCGATCTTCGCCCGGCGGATGCCGTCGAGCGCCGCCTTCACCTCCAAGATGTCCACGCTCGTCTCGACGAGCAGCAGGTCGACGCCGCCGGTGATCAGACCGACGGCCTGCTCGCAGAAAATCTCGCTCAGCTCCGCGAAGGTGATGTTGGAGAGGGCCGGGTCGTCGGAGGAAGGCAGCTTGCCGGTCGGCCCCATCGAGCCAGCCACAAAGCGCGGGCGACCGTCCTGGGCCTGATAGCGGTCGGCCACCTCGCGGGCCAGGGCGGCGGCGGCGCAGTTCAGTTCCAGGGTACGGTCGCCGAGATCCCACTCCTCCAAGCGCATGCGCGTACTCTGGAAGGTGCAGGTCTCCACCACATCGGCACCGGCCTCGAAGAACGAGGCGTGGATCTGGCCAATCACATCGGGCCGGGTGATCACCAGGTAATCACGGTTGCCGAAGGTGCGCTCGCCACCGTAGTCCTCGACCGTCAGGTTGAAGGTATCGATGCTGGTACCCATCGCGCCATCGAAGATCAGGACGCGCTCGGCGAGGGCGGCAAGGTAGCGGGATGTACTCATGATGCTCCTGGGGATACAAGACTGCGCTGAAGGCGCGGCGCAACAAAAAAGCCTCCACACGCTGGCGTGAAGGCATCGGAGACCTCATCTTCCAGCTTGCGCTGACGGAGTTCGCACCGTTCTGATTGCTGAATGCAGATTGTAGGGTGTAGATTTGCCGCCGAGCGGCAATCGGCAATCGGCAATTGCCCAGGGGTTGCCGGGGCTTCAACGGGCCGATCCCTTCACCCCTCTGGATGAGCCATATGTGATTGTGCGCCGGAGTATAGCATGTGGGGAGGGGCAGTGTCAAAAATCGAAACCCGTTAATTGACGTGACCGCCTGAACGCGCTAGAATTGCGGCAGCGAAGCCTTCTGTCAGCACGTCCTTTGCTCTTTATGACAACACGAGATCTGATCGCCCTGCTCATCTCCTTCATGTACGCGACAAGTCTCATCCTCGTCGCGGAAATCATCCGCCGCCGCCGAGGGTACCCGCAAGAGTTCACACGTAAGATCGTCCATGTGGGCGCCGGCATGTGGGTCCTCGGCGTCCTCGGTCTCTTCGAGACCTGGTACATCGGGGTCATCCCCTTCGCCTCGTTCATCTTCATCAACTACATTGTCTGGCGCTACAAGATCCTTGATGCCGTCGACGCGCCGGACAGCACCCCCGGCACGGTCTACTTCGCCCTCTCGATCACCATCCTCTTTGGGTTCCTCTGGCGCACCGGTTCACCCAACGACCACGGCTATATCGCGGCGGCCGGCACCATGGCCATGACCTGGGGCGACGCCCTGGCGGCAATCGTCGGGAAGACCTGGGGGCGGCATAAGTACACGGTCGGCACAAGCACCCGCTCTCTGGAGGGGTCGCTGGCCATGTTTATCGCCAGCGGAACGGCGATGCTGCTGGTACTCCAGCTCGCGCCCGGCTCCTCCCTGAGCCCGCTTGCGGCACCGCTGGGGCTGGGTGTCAGCCTGACCGCCGCGCTGATCGCCGCGCTGATCGCCACGGCTGCCGAGGCCGTCTCCCCGCACGGGATGGACAATATCAGCGTCCCGCTGATCTCCGGGCTGGCCGTCTTTGCCACCGTAATGGCCCTGGGGTAAGATACGCAGGCGATGCGTTTAGTGGAGAAGCATCATCGGCGATCGAGATTCAGGCATGGAAGCCTGCCGACCTGTAGCAGTTCGGCTGCATGTCAGCTAAGGGAGGATCGGTTGGACAGCCTCCGCATCCCGATTCTTAAGATCGGCGATATCCTGATCGCATCGATACAGGTTGCGCTGCATGACGCCTCAGCGGTGCAGTTCAAAGACGACCTGCTGCAAAAGATCCACGACACCCGCGCCAAGGGCGTCATCATCGATCTCACCGCGCTCGATGTGGTCGACAGCTTCATCGGCCGCCTGATCGCCGATATTGCGGCGATGGCCGGCCTGATGGGCACGCGCGTCGTGCTGACCGGTCTCCAGCCGGCGGTGGCGATCACGCTCGTGGAGCTGGGCCTTGAGCTTCCCCGCGTGCTCACCGCGCTGAACCTTGAGAAGGGTCTGACGATGATGCAGCGCCTGACTGAGGAGCGCGACGATGGGTCAGCTTAAGACTGCGGTGATCCGCAGCGATCTTGACATCGTCATCGCGCGGACTATGGCCCGGGATGTGGCCAAGTCGCTCGGGTTCGGCGCAATCGACCAGGCGCGCATCGCCACGGCGGTGAGCGAGCTGGCGCGTAATATCTTCCTCTACGCCGGTACTGGCAATGTGACGGTGCGCGAGATCGATAAGAATGCGCGCAAGGGCATCGAGATCGTCTGCGAGGATCAGGGTCCCGGCATCGCCAATATCGACCTGGTGATGCAGGACGGCTACTCGACCTCGCGCGGCATGGGCATGGGCCTGCCCGGTGCCAAGCGCCTGATGGACGAGTTTAGCATCCGCTCGACCGAGAATGTCGGCACGACGATCACGTGTCGCAAGTGGCGCAGCTAGGGGCGTCCGCCAGGTTCCAGGTTCTCAGATATCATCCCCCCTCGGCAGCGCCACGCGCGGCGCTGCGGCGCGCAGGAGGGAAAATGTTCTCGCTCACCGACCACCCGCATCGGCGCTACAACCCGCTCAGCGATGAGTGGATCCTGGTCTCCCCACACCGCACCAAGCGACCATGGCAAGGCCAGGTCGAGGTGCCTCCCACTGACACGCGCCCCCCTCACGACCCGGAGTGCTACCTCTGCCCCGGCAACGAGCGCTCTGGCGGGCTGAGAAACCCCGACTACCAGGGCGTCTTTGTGTTTGATAACGACTTCGCCGCGCTGCTACCCGATGTCCCAGCGGGCGAGTACGTGGCCGGGCGCAGCGATGCGCCGCCCCTGCTGCGCGCCTATGCCGAGCGCGGGATCTGCCGGGTGATCTGCTTCTCGCCCCGGCACGACATGGCCCTGGCCATGCTCGATCTGCCCACGATCCGCACGGTGGTGGACGCCTGGGCCGCGCAAACCCTTGACCTGGGCGGGCAAGCGGGGATCGGCTACGTGCAGATCTTCGAGAATCGCGGCGCGATGATGGGGGCGAGCAACCCGCATCCCCACGGCCAGATCTGGGCCACCGGCAGCCTGCCCCTGCATGTGTCGCGTGAACTGGCCACCCAGCAGGCCCACTTCGCGGCCACCGGCCGGACGCTGCTCGGCGACTACCTGGAGCTGGAGCTGCGCCTTGGCGAGCGGGTGATCTGCGCGAACGCCCAGTTTGTGGCCCTGGTGCCCTTCTGGGCGGTCTGGCCCTTCGAGACGCTGATCGTCAGTCGGCGGGCCGTGCCGGACATCCCCGCCCTCACCAAGTCCGAGCGCGCTGGCCTGGCCGACATCCTCAAGCGGATCACCACGCGCTACGACGCCCTGTTTAACGTGTCCTTCCCCTACTCGATGGGCTTCCACCAGAGTCCGCGCGACGGCGCGGCGCACCCGGAGTGGCATCTGCACGCCCATTTTTACCCGCCGCTGCTGCGCTCGGCCACGGTGCGCAAGTTTATGGTCGGCTTCGAGTTACTCGGCGAGCCGCAGCGGGATATCACACCGGAGCAGGCGGCCGCTTGGCTCAAGGGTGGCTGATCCGATCAGCCGCACCTCCACCTGCCCACGCACGCTATTAATGAGCCAGAGACGGGAGGCATGTGGCAAAACCGTGCAGGGAAGGGTCTCTTCTTGAATCTCACCGCGAGCTAACAACTCGGCGCGCAATGTCCCTGCCAGCAACCCGCTGGCGTATGCCGGTGTAAGCCATCGAGCATTGAGTTCGATAACGATATTCCCAGTTGTGCATTCGGTCAGTTCGCCATGCTCGTTCCAGAGCAAGACATCGAAGACCTCAGGGTGATCCGCGCGGTGCGAATCGTAAACGGCCCGGCGGGTGGTTTTATGGGCGAGAAAGAGGTCGTCTTTCATGACGGGCGAACGCGACAGCGCCACCGGCAGCGGCGGCGCGGCCAGCGGGTGTAGCGGGCGGTGTTCCAGCCGCACGCGGCCCATACGTGAAACACACATCCGTACGCGCCAACGCCCATCGGCCAGCGTTTGGGCATAGGTGTGCAACGCAGCGGTGATGGCATCGGCAGAGACGGCAAAATGAAAATAGTTGGCCGATGCCAGAAGCCGCTGCATATGGCGATCAAGGAGAAAATAGGTTCCCGCGTCCAACAACAGAGTCTCAAGTAACTCGAAATCTTGGTGCGCTTGTGCTACCACAGATCCTCCCTCTACGAGCGGTCAGGCTGCATTAGTCGCCCCGCAGCCCCCATGGCCGCTGTGGCCGTGGGGGCTGCGAGGGTACCAGCCAGGGCCACGTCACCCACGGGCGCGGGCAATCGCCGTGGTCAGGGCACGCTTCGTATACACCTTCACCATCGCGCGGCGGTAGTCCTCACTGGCGTGGATGTCGCCGAGGATGTCCATCGTGGCACCGGATACCTTAGCGGCCTTGGCCACCGCCTCGGCCGAGCCGTCGCTGCCGAGCATGGCCTGCTCGGTGTCGCCCTGGCGGGTGGGCACCGGACCGGCCCCGGTGACCGCGACGCGGCAGGTGCTGATCTTGCCGTCGCTCAATTTGACATAAGCGGCAGCACCAACAATCGCGTAGCGGCTGGCCGGGTGCGGAAACTTCACGTAGGCCGCGCCCTCGCCTGCGCCGAGCTTGTGGCAGATCACGGCGGTGATCAGTTCGCTCGGCTCCAGGGCCGTGCTGAGCATATCGGTGAAGAAATCGCTGGCGGCGATGGTACGCTCGCCATTCGGCCCGTGGGTGCGGATCTGCGCATCGAGGGCCAGGACGACCGCCGTCGCATCGGCGGATGGGTCGGCGTGGGCCAGGGCACCGCCGAGGGTGCCACGGTTGCGCACCTGGATGTCGCCGATCTGAGCGACCGCCTCGGGCAGCACGCCGCAGACGCCCTTCAGGCCGACGTGGTGTTCAATCGTGTGCCAGGTGGTCAGCGCGCCGATGTTGATCTGGCCGTTGATCACCACGCCGCGCAGTTCGGCGATCTTGTTGATATCAATCAGCACGCCGGGTGCGGCTAGGCGCAGCTTCATCGCCGGGAGCAGCGAGTGGCCGCCGGCCAGAACCTTCGCCTCGTCGCCGTACTGCGTCAGCAGGCCGATTGCCTCGGCCACGCTAGTCGGGGCAAAATACGCGAATATACTCGGGATCATAGATACTCCTGATTAACATACGTGGGGGACATTGTAGGAGCAAAGCATCGGCCCCGGCATAGATTTGGTATCCGCAAACATATGGGCCGATGCTTCGCCCCTACGCCCCGTGGATGGCCTTCCAGACCCGCTCGGGAGTCGCCGGCATCTGCATGTGCTTGACGCCGAAGGGCGCAAGCGCGTCAATCACCGCGTTCATCACGCACTGTGCCGAGGCGATTGTGCCCGCCTCGCCCGCGCCCTTCACGCCCAGCGGGTTCACCGGGCTCGGCGTGACGGTGTGGGCGGTCTCGATGTGCGGGGCCATCTCGGCGGTCGGGATGGCGTAGTCCATCAGGGTGCCGCTGAGCAACTGGCCATCTTCATCGTAGACCGCCCGCTCGTAGAGCGCCTGGGCCAGCCCCTGCACGATGCCGCCGTGGATCTGGCCCTGGACAATCAACGGGTTGATCTGGTTGCCGCAGTCGTCCACCGCGATGTAGCGCTTCAGGGCGATCCTGCCGGTCTCGATGTCCACCTCAACGATTGAGATATGCGTGCCAAAGGGGAAGGTGCAGTTCGGCGGATCGTAATAGCTGGTCTCGTCGAGGAATGGCTCCATC
The DNA here is from genome assembly GCA_903887465.1 of uncultured Oscillochloris sp. Classification (GTDB taxonomy): domain Bacteria; phylum Chloroflexota; class Chloroflexia; order Chloroflexales; family Chloroflexaceae; genus Oscillochloris. The sequence goes on from CAISPW010000330.1 coordinate 33,337, forward strand.
CCGGCGGGCAGGCTGTAGGCCAAGCTCGCCTGGAGGGCGATCTCGCCAATCGTCTTCGCCTTGTCGGGCGACCCCTTGACATACGCCTTGCCGTCCTCAAACACGATGTCGGCCTCGTTGGCCTCCAGCATATGCGCGGCCAGCTTCTTGGCCTTCTCTTTAATCTTGTCCAGGCTCTTCTTGATCGCGGTGCCCCCCACGGTCAGCGAGCGCGACCCGTAGGTGCCGTAGCCGAAGGGCGTCCCCTGAGTGTCACCCCACTGGATCTCAACATCGTCGTAGGGCACGCCCAGTTCGTCGGCGACCACCTGGGCGAAGGTCGTCTCGAGTCCCTGGCCGTGCGGCAGCGAGCCAGTGGTCACCGCAACCTTGCCGGTGAGGTGGACGCGCACGTTGGCGCTCTCGAACAGACCCGCGCCCCAGCCCTCGCCGGCCAGGCCAACCCAGGCGCTGGGTGCGACGCCGCAGACCTCGACGTAGGAGCTGATCCCCAGGCCGAGGTACGTGCCATTCTGGCGGGCCTCGGCCTGGGCCGTGCGGAAGTCGGCGTAGCCAGCCATCGCCAGAGCCTTATCCAAGGCAGGCTCGTAATTCCCGCTATCGTAGGGCAGCATACCCAGGCCATTGTCGTAGGGGAAATCCTCGGGCTGGATGAAGTTCTTGCGCCGCACCTCAGCGGGATCCATGCCGATCTCGCCCGCGTAGCGGTCGATCATGCGTTCGATCAGATAGCTCGCCTCGGGGCGACCCGCGCCACGGTAGGCATCCACCATCGCCGTGTTGGTGTAGACGCCGGTGACGTGGCAATAGGCCGCCGGGATCTTATACACGCCGCTGAGGATGCGGCCATAGAGCGTGGTCGGAATGCCGGGAGCAATCGTACTCAGGTAGCCGCCCAGGTTGGCGTAGGTCTTCACGCGCAGGCCGGTGATCCTGCCGTCCTTGGTGCCCGCGAGCTCGGCGTCGGTGATATGATCGCGCCCGTGGGTGGACGCCTTATAGTTCTCGGAGCGATCTTCGACGAACTTCACCGGACGCCCGAGCTTACGTGCGGCCCACATGGTAAAGGCCATGTCGTTGTAGCAGAAGATCTTCTGGCCGAAGCCGCCGCCGACGTTGGGCGAGATACAGCGCAGTTTAGTCTCGGGGATACCGAAGACAAAGGCCGTGAGCAACAGGCGCATCACGTGCGGAGCCTGCGACGTCATCCAGACTGTAAACTCGCCGGTGGCCTCGTCGTAGCGCGTGATCGCGCCACGGGTCTCCATCGGGGTGGGGATGAGGCGTTGGTTGATGATCGGCTCGGCCACCGTCACCTCGGCGCTGGCGAAGGCCGCGTCGGCCTTGGCCTTATCGCCGCAGTCCCACTCCATCACGATGTTCTGTGGCGCGTTCTCGTGCAGCTGGGGCGCGCCGGGTTCCGTAGCCTTCTTGGCATCAACCACCACCGGCAGCGCATCGTACTCGACCTCAACCAGATCAGCCGCATCGCGGGCGATATAGCGATCCTCGGCGAGTACCATCGCCACCGCCTCGCCCACGTGGCGCACGGTGCCGACGGCCAGGGCGCGCGGGGTATTGACATTATTCTTCACCCGGCCAGCCGCCCAGGCGCAGGGCAGCGGGTTGATATCCAGCATATCTGCGCCGGTAAACACCGCCACCACGCCGGGCATGGCCAGCGCCGCACGCGCATCAATGCTCGTGATCGTCGCGTGGGCGTAGGGGCTGCGCACCAGGGCGACGTGCAGCATCCCGGCAAGCTTGATATCGTCGATATAGCTGCCCTTGCCGGTGATCAGCTTGGGATCCTCGCGACGCTTGATCGAACGCCCGACGATTCGCTCCTTGATCTCTGTCGTCATCATTGACTCCGTTATGCTGGGGCGCAGCAGACGCGCAGACTGCGCGCCCCTGCGGGAGTGCCGTCGGCACCTCTGTTGCGCCTGTGCGATAGGATAGGATAGGTAGGTGGATGGCGCAGTCGGCACGTCTGCTGCGCCCGTATGACGGTCTCGCGTGCCTAGCTGACGCTGGCGGCGCTCATCTTATCGGCGGCGTAGCGCACGGCCTTGACGATATTCTCGTAGCCGGTGCAGCGGCAGAGGTTGCCCTCAAGGCCGTGGCGGATCTCATCATCGCTGGGGTTGGGGTTGTTCTTCAACAGGTCGGCGGCAGCCATGATCATGCCCGGCGTGCAGTAGCCGCACTGTAGACCGTGCTTCTCCCAAAAACCCTCCTGGAGCGGGTGGAGCGTGGCCCCATCGGCGAGACCCTCAATGGTCGTGACCTGCGCGCCGTCGGCCTGAACGGCGAGGGTGGTACACGACTTCACGCTGACCCCGTTGATGTGGACAACGCATGCGCCGCACTGGCTGGTATCGCAACCGATGTGGGTACCGGTGAGGTTGAGTTGCTCGCGCAGGAAATGTACGAGCAGGGTGCGGGGTTCGACGTCGTGGGTGTACTGCTTGCCGTTCACGGTGACTGAGATGGTCGTCACGGGTTCAACCTCCTTGTTGCCAGGGGCGAGTTATTTCCAGCGTCCGAGAATATAGCCGATCAGGAAGGCGACGACCACCCAGGGCAGCCATGGCTGCTGCGTGAAGAAATCTTCGATTGCGCCACGGACGACCGCAGCCTCGCTGAGTTGCTCGTGGGCGGGGACGACGATCTTGCGGCGCTCGATGCTGGGGGCCGGGGGCGGCGCGGGGGCGGCCACGGCGGTGGGAACTGGGGCGGGGATGGGGACGGCGAGACTCTCCGGCACCGTGTCGGCCACACCGCCGCTGCGGCGATCCGCGATCAGCGCCGCCAGTGCCTTCAGGCTCTGGTTGATCAGCGTCTTCGCCGCGCCATCGATCAGGCGCTGGCCCACGCTGGCGATGGTACCGCCGATATGGGCCTCGCCACCGTAGTCGAGGATCGTAGAATCTCCCTCGGCACGCAGCTTGATGACCCCATTGCCTTTCAGAAAGCCGGTGCTGCCCTTGCCGTCGACGTGGATCTCGTAGGACTCAGGGGCGACGAGGTTGTCGATCTTCACGCGGCCGTGGTAGACGCCGCGCACCGCCTGGAGGCCGACCTTCAAGGTGGTCTCGAACTCGTTCTCGCCGACCTGATCGAGGTGCTGACAGCCCGGAATGGCCCGCGCCAGCACCTCGGGGTCGTTAATCGCCGACCAGACCTCCTCACGGGTGGCCTCGAAGGTATAGTTTCCCGCGATCCTCACGGATGCTCCTTATAATCAGCAGCGATCACACATGCAGGGCGTGGCGAATGCGAGGGGAACAGCGAACCATACGCGGGGGGCAAGCGGGGGGATGCGCAGGCTGTGGCACGCTGAACTACAGCGTCACAAATCGCAGGCATCGTCGCCGGCAACCCGACGCAGCAAACATCCCATGCGAGGATGCCCGCTAGCGCCGTGCGAATTGATACATCGACAGATATGATATTAATGCTTTTGGCTGCAACTATCGTACCCGAAGCCCATCCGCTTGTCAAGATAGCTACAATAGCGCGAGTGGCGGTTGCAAAGTCGCTGGGGCTGCGCCCCAGACCTAGCTTTTTGTAGATTTTTGGCGGCTTCGCCGCCAAAAATCTACAAAAAAGATCTCTTGGGGGTGGCGAAGCCTCCCCCAAACCCCCGCCAGAGGCGACTTTGCACCAGCCCTGACGGGTCGGGCGCTCAACCTGACAGGACTTCTGCGATATTGCGTTAGGAGGAATGATGTCCGTGCCAAAGACTTCTGTGGCGAAGACCGGGCTGCCCAGGCTGCCCGCGATCCTACGCTCGCCGCTGCTGCTGCTCGGCCTGCTGGCCGCGCAGTTCGCGATCGCGCAGCTACTCACCGGCGTCCAGTTTGGCGACGCACCGCGCAACCTGCATTGGGGGCTGCTGACCTTTGAACAACCGGGATTCCTGACCGGCGACACCGACACCTCTGAGCGTATCAAGGGCTTCCCACCGGAGCCGGAGTCCCTCGGGCCAAACCGGCTATGGAACAACACCTACGGCAGCCTTCACCCCTGGTGGGGGCCGGTGGTGCCGCTGATCTTCGCCGCCGTCTGGGGGGCCACCCGCTCGTACACGCTGCTGCAACTGGTGGTGCCCGTGGCCGGCGGGGCCACGGTGATCCTCACCTACATGATCGCCCGCGACTTGCTCGACCAGCGGCGGGCGCTGATCGCAGCGGCGTTCCTCTCCTGCTTCCCCATCTTCCGCGAGTACAGCGCGGTCTCGTACACCGAGACTCTCTCGGCGCTCTGGATCACGGCGGCGCTTCTGGGCTACCTGCGCGGGCGCACCGCCACCACCGTACTCTTCGGCACCCTGGCGGCTCTGAGCAAGATGGACATGCTAGTGATGTACGGCGGGGTGATCGCCGCCTGCGCGGCGTGGGATGGGCTGCGCCGCGAGCGGCGCTACCCGCTGGCCCACCATATCGCCGCCCTGACCATCCCGCTGCTCCTCGCCGCGCCCTGGATCTGGTTTCACACCCTCAACGGCGGAAACCGCCCGCCCACCGCCCCGCTCTCCGCCGAGATCTTCCGCTTCCTGCTGCCCCAACTGATCGAGCTAACCTTCTACGCGCCCATGTATATCAGCCTGCTCACGCTGGCCGCCATCGGGGCGGCGGTGGCCGCCGGGCTGCGCGCGCGCACCCTGCCCGCCCTGCCCGCCCTGCTCCTCGGCACCTGGATCGGCCTCGGCTTCCTGATCACCATGGTCTACGCCGCGACCCCCGGAGCCGGCAATAGCCCACGGATCATCATCCCCGCCCTGCCCGCCCTAGCCATACTCTTCGGGGCCGGGATGCCGCTGCTGCCGCCGCGTCTGGGCCGCGTGATCGGACTCTACCTGGTCGCCCTGTTTATTGCGGTGAACCTCGTGGTGATCAGCTACGAGAGCACGCGCTACGGGGCACAGATCCGCGCCGCCGAGCCGGCCTTCGTCGCCCTGCGCACGTCCGAGCGTGGCTTTGTACTCACCCCGCTCTACTGGGAGACTATCCTCTACACGAACCAGAAGGGCACATGGTTCGAGGCTGACCGCACCTTCCAGCGCAACATCATGCATAACGCGGCGAACTTCGCCCACTACGTCGAGTCAAACCCCATCCGCTACGTACTCCTGCCCAACACCGGCGATGACGCCGCCGCGCCCGAGGTGATCGCCTACCTCACCAGCCACGCCCGCGTCATCGACTCGGGGGAACTGACGCTGTATGTGTTCAACGCCCGGTGACAGCGTAGGGGCGACTCAGAGACCGATACGCGGTAGGGACTAATCAAGCGCCATAGGAAGCGCTCCGTCGCCGGGGCGCTTCGTTATTCCGGCCTGGCAGCCGATTCTGCGTGGGTATAGATTTGCCAGCCGTCGCAGACGGGGATACATGGAGCGTTAGGCATGTTTCAAACGCACTTGACAGTTAGGGCCTCAGGCCACCAGCGCCAGGACTGCGGGTGGCGGCTCCGGTGGCAGAGCGGGCGCAGCAGATGCGACTGGCCCGTAGCCCAAGGCGACGAGCCAATCAGTGGGGGC
>CAISPW010000331.1 GCA_903887465.1 uncultured Oscillochloris sp.
CTCAGACGAACGCACGATGGTGAACATGCAATCCCAAACGCCTATGGCAATGGGATCGGGGGTGTGGTAGTCCACCCCGTAGGGATTGCCCCTGCGAACTGAGTACCTTGCGATAAAACGCTAGGAAAAAGTGTACTATACAGCGCTACGTTATACAGGTGCTCGACCATCCGCCTGCGCAGTATACGCTAATATCGACGCAAAGCAGGATACTCCTTCGCCATGCGCAATACCCCAAGCGGTGACACGTCGCGCTCTATGTGCCAAGCCGCGCTATAATGGTGCCAAACCGCCGATCACGCACAAGGAGCATGCGCTATGGCCACCACGAGCGAGCGGCCCGTCGTTACCGACTCGGGCATCGCCGTCGAGCCGATCTACCGCGCCGAGGACGCCGGCACGCCCCAGCCCGACCCGGGGACGTATCCCTTCACGCGCGGGGTCTACCCCACCATGTATCGCGGCCGGCTCTGGACGATGCGCCAGTACGCCGGGTTCTCCAGCGCCCGTGAGAGCAACCTGCGCTACCGCTACCTGCTGGGCCAGGGGCAGACCGGCCTCTCGGTCGCCTTCGACTTGCCCACCCAGCTTGGCCTCGACAGCGACGACCCGCGCGCCGAGGGCGAGGTGGGTAAGGTCGGCGTGGCCATCGACAGCCTGCGCGATATGCAGACTCTGTTCGCCGACATCCCGCTGGACAAAGTTACCACCTCGATGACGATCAACGCCCCGGCGAGCGTGCTGCTGCTGCTCTACGAGCTGGTGGCCGAGGGCCAGGGCGTCAGCCCGGACAAGATCGGCGGGACGATCCAGAACGACATCCTCAAGGAGTACGCCGCTCGTGGCACCTACATCTTCCCGCCACGCCCGAGCATGCGCCTGATCACCGACATCTTCGCCTACTGCCAGGCGCGCATCCCGCGCTGGAACACGATCAGCATCAGCGGCTACCATATCCGCGAGGCGGGGGCTACGGCGGTGCAAGAGGTGGCCTTCACCCTGGCCGATGGCGTGGCCTACGTGGATGCGGCGATCAAGGCGGGCCTGGACGTGGACGAGTTCGCGCCCCGGCTCTCCTTCTTCTTCGTCGCCAATCCGAATTTTCTGGAAGAGGTGGCCAAGTTCCGCGCCGCCCGGCGGATCTGGGCCACGATTATGCAGGATCGCTTCGGGGCCAAGAAGGCATCCAGTCAGATGCTGCGCTTCCACACCCAGACCTCGGGGGCCAGCCTGACCGCGCAGCAGCCGCTGAATAACGTCGTCCGCACCACGATTGAGGCCATGGCGGCGGTTCTTGGTGGTACGCAGAGCCTGCACACCAACGGCTTCGACGAGGCTCTGAGCCTGCCAACCCAGCAGGCGGCGACCCTGGCGCTGCGCACCCAGCAGATTATCGGCTTCGAGAGCGGTGTGGTGGATACCTCTGATCCGCTGGCCGGCTCGTATGTGGTCGAGGCGCTCACTGATGAACTGGAGCGCCAGGCCCGTGCTTTGATCGCCCAGATCGACGCAATGGGCGGCGCGGTGGATGCGGTCGAGCGCGGCTGGATGCAGGAGCAGATCGCCGACTCGGCCTATGCCTACCAGAAGCGCGTCGAGTCCGGCGAGCGGGTGGTGGTGGGGCTGAACAAGTTCGTCGACAGCGAGACGACGAGCGTGCCGATCTTCAAGCTCGACCAGAATGTGACCCGCGAGCAGACCGAGGGCCTGGCCAAGCTGCGGGCCGAGCGTGACTCGGCGGCGGTGACGGCGGCCCTGGCCGAGCTCAAGGCCACCGCCGAGGGCACCGGCAGCCTGCTGCCGCCCATGCGCGAGGCGCTGCGGCACTACGCCACCGTCGGCGAGGTGTGCGGGGTGCTGCGTGAGGTGTGGGGCGAGTATCGCCCCGAGGTTCGGCTGTAGGGGGCGACAAATAGCCGATAGCCGATAGTACTACAGTTGTAGTTGCCAACATTGCCATTCCTAGCGGGGGTTTGGGGGCCGCAGGCCCCCGAAAAAATCCTTTTCTTTTCTTTCGGAGGGGCGAAGCCCCTCCGAGCCTCCCCGCCGGGAAGACGACAACGGTAGTAATAGCCGATAGAGCGGCTATCGGCTATCGGCTTATTTTGATTCTTCCTCATCGCTGGGCAGCGCCCGCCCGAGCAGGGCGGCCACGCTCTCGGCGGTGAGCTGGAGTCCGATGCGGCCATCGGCGATGATCCGCTCCATCACGGTCGGGTCGCGCTGTTCCTGGGGCAGGGCCACCACGAAGTGGTTAAGAATCTCGCTGCGCTGATCGAGGAGATCCTCCCAGGTGGCGTCGGGCGCGCGGCGGCGCAGGTCGGCCAGATGCAGCTCGGCGAACTCCAGCAGCTTCTCGGCGGTATCGTCGGTGAGTTGGGCGGCCGCGCCGGCCAGATAGTAGGTGGGAGCCTCGGCACCGGGTGTGGTGTCAGCCGGGATCAGGTGGCCGACCACCACCTCGCCAGGGGCGAGCCGCTTGGAGGCGCCGTAGTCGGCCACCTCGTACACCTCGTCGCCGAGCAGGTTGCGCAGGCTCAGACCCTTGCCCTTGCGCACCTCGGCCACCACGTAGGGCCGTAGGCGCACCTGTCGCCACTGGGCCAGCAACTGGCGCTCGAAGGGATCTACGTCAAAGCCGCCGCCCTCAACCGCAGCGTCAAGCTGGTCGAGCAGCGTGCGCCCGTCGGCCTGGCGGAAGTCGAAGGCGAACCAGGTCAGAAAGCGCTCGGAGCCGCGATCCTCGACCGTACTCAGCTTCTCCATCTGCTCCACGCCATACTCGTACTTGCCCTGCCAAAAGCGGGCGAAGGCGGGCGGGAACTGATCGGGCACGCTCTGGGCGGCCTCGATGATCTTTGGCAGCAGGGTGTCCTGGGCTTGGCGCAGGCGCAGTTGCTCGCTGCGGGCGGCCTCCTCGGCCTGCCGGTGGCAGTCCTTGTACTTGCGACCGCTCCCGCAGTGGCAGGGGTCGTTGCGGCCAAGTTTCTTGGCGGCGGCGGGCTTGGCCATAATGGAGATCCTTATGTGGGGGCGCAGCATCGGTCGTCGCCGCACCCCCAAAAGGGCGCGGCGACGACCGATGCTGCGCCCGTACCGTTAGCGTGTTACCGTATCGCCCACCGGCGGGCGGGCGGTTGCGGGCATGCGACCGAGGCGGCGGCGAAAGAGGTAGCCCAGGTTGACGAACCCGTCGCGCCAGGTGTAGAGCTTCGTCTCGCCGATGCGCTCGTAGTAGTCGATGTGGTGTTCGCCGAAGCGCAGACCGTGGGCCTGGAGTACCTCGATCTTAATCTCCTCGGAGAAGGCCATCCCCGGCTGGGTGGGGTGAATCTGGGCGAGGCAACTGCGGCGGAAGACCCACATGCCCGATTGCGAGTCGGCCACCCAGCGTAGGTAGAGTGCGCGGAACGTGTAGGTGAGGATCTTGTTGCCGAGCACATTGCGCCCGCGCATCGCCCGCGCATCGCGCAGCGGGAAGCGGCTGGCCGACACGAAATCGAGTCCGTGGTCGAGCATGTCGTCGATGATCGCGGCGATGCTGGTCGAGGGATAGGTGCCGTCGCCGTCCACTGTGGCGATAATATCGCCGGTGGCGGCGGGCAGGCCCGCCTGGTAGGCGTGGCCGTAGCCCTTGCGGGCCTCAAAGATCACCCGCGCGCCGAGTTCCTGAGCCACCCGAGCAGTGTCGTCGGTTGAGTTATTATCGACGACCACCACCTCATCGACGTAGGCGGGTATGCCCTCAAGCACGTGGCGCAGGCCGTGCTCCTCGTTAAAGCAGGGGATCACCACCGAAATGCGCAGTCCTCGATACACGCAGCCCTCCTCGTGTCGGCAAAAGATGCCGGTGATTGTATCACACGCGGGGCGGGGCACCGATGGCGATGGTATAATGCGCGGCGGCGCTCAGGCGGGGGCGGATCCTGCGTCCGCATCATCAGAAGGCGACCATGTCCACCGACGAAACGCCCCCGGCAGGAGGAACCCGCGCGCGGCTGCTGGCGTCCGTCGGCTACCTGCTGGTCGCCCTCGCCGTCCTCGCCCCGGCCCTGCCGGAGATCACCTCCGCCTTCCCCGGCGGCCCCGTGGCTGCCGTCGATGGCTGGCAGCACGTCTGGCATCTCTGGTGGGCGCAGCGCGCCCTCGCCGCCGGTGAGAGCCCGCTCGTCACCCCGCTGCTCTACTATCCCGACGGGACGAGCCTGGCGGTTCACCCGCTGAGCCTGAGCAACGGGCTGCTGGCCCTGCCGGTCACGGCGCTCCTCGGGCCGGTGGCGGGCTACAATCTGGCCCTGCTGCTGGCGATTTTGCTCTCAGGGTTGGGGGCCTACTGGCTGGCCCTGCACGTCTGCGGGCGACCGGGGCCGGCCTTCGTGGCCGGGCTAATCTTCGCCATCGCGCCCTATCACCTGACCAAGATCTGGGATGGGCAACTGGAACTGATCGCCACCCAGTGGCTGCCGCTCTACGCGCTGTTCCTGTTGCGCAGCGTCGAGCGCCCTAGCTCCCGCGATGCCCTGATCGCCGGGGTCTTCCTGGCTGTCGTGGGCTACACCAGCCTCTATTACCTGCTCTTTACTGCGGTCTTCAGCGCGGCCTTCGCCCTGATCTGGCTGACCTGGCGCACGGGGCGCGGGGCGCGGGCGGCCCTGGCGCTACGGCTCGGCATGATCGCCGGTATCGGTGCCGTGCTGCTGCTGCCCATCCTGCTGCCCATCCTGCGCGGCGTGGGCACCGGCGGCCCGCTCGCGCAGGGCGAACCGGTCATCCCGATGTTGGTCAGCCGCTCGGCCAACCTGCTCGACTTCTTCCTGCCCAGCGCGCTACACCCGCTCTGGGGCCAGGCCGTACTCCAGTTCGGCCCGCGCTGGCACCCCGACATCTCGGCTTGGAATGTGGCCCTGGGCTACACTGCCCTGGCCCTCGCCGCTCTGGGCTGCATCTGGCGCTGGCGCGATGCCTGGCCCTGGCTAACCTTGGCCCTGCTCGGGCTGCTGCTGGCCCTCGGCCCGGAGCTGAACATCGGCGGCCTGCGCACCGGCATGCCCATGCCCTACGCCCTACTGCTCGGCCTGCCCGGCATGAGCCTCGCCCAGCGCCCCGGCCACTTCGTGGTGATCACGTGTCTGGCGTTGGTACCCCTCACCGCCTACGGGCTGGGCCAGGTCGCCGCCCGCGCCCACCGGCCCGGCATCGCCCTCGCCGCTGCCGCCGCCCTCGTCATCGGCGAGTCGATCACCTTGCCCCTGCCGCTTCAGCGCAGCGATGTCCCCCCGGCCTACGCCCAGCTTGCCGGTCGCCCCGGTGCCCTGCTCATCCTGCCCGCCCAAGAGGACACCAGCTTCTCGCTGCGCGGCCAGATGGTTCACGGCCGACCGATCATCGGCGGCTACCTCGCCCGCGCCTTCCCCAACAGCTTCGCCGAGCGCGTGCCCGGCATCCGCCAGCTCTGGCGCATGCGGCCCGAGTCCCTTGGCCTCGCCCTCGCAGTCGGCGACGATGCCAGCGCGACCCTGCGGGCCTTCGGGGTCAGCCAGGTTGTGGTCAACTGGGATCGCCTCCAGCCCGACCAGCGCGTGGGCGCGGCGGCGGCCCTGGCCGAGGCGCTGCCCGACGTGCTGCCGGTGAACACCGGCGCGGTCAGCATCTATGATGTGCCGGTCGGTCGCCCGGCGCAGCCCTTCGCCTTCTTCGGCGCGGGCTGGTACGCCGAGGAGCGTGACGGCGGGCGCCGCTGGCGCTGGATGCCGGGCGAGGCCAACCTCGCCCTGATCAATCCGGCCCCACGCGCCGCCGCCTTCCGGCTGAACCTGCGTGCCGAGGCGTACGCCTCGCCGCGCCAGGTGGCCCTCAGCCTCGACGGCCACACTATCAGCGTCTGGGATGTACCGACCCAGCCAGACTCGGCGAACACCACACTCAGCCTGCTGCTGCCGCCGGGCGAACACACCCTCGGCCTACGCGCACCCGCGACGCCCGAGACGGCCCACCGTGGCCCGTTGAGCATTGTGATCACCGCGATCAGCCTGACCGCACCATAGCGGTAGCGCCCAGCAGTTCACCACCGCACCTATGCAGGATATGTTTTCGGGGAGGGACACGCCCTCCCCGAATCCCTTCCAACGGCGGATTGTGCGTTGGTCTCTACAGCCGGGTGGTCTGGGTGATATACCTGAAGAAGACCAGCACATTGCCGAGGCGGATGCGCGTCCGGTCGCGCAGGGAGACCGTGCTGTTGGCGGCCATGCGCGCATCGTTGAGAAACGTGCCGTTCGTACTCCCCAGGTCGGTGAGCGTCCACTGGCCGGCGGCGAGGCGCAAGATGGCGTGCTGACGGCTCACGCCCTGGGCGCTGCCGCCCACCGGGTGCAGATCGATATCCGGGGCGGTACCGGCGGTCGCGTCATACCAGCCGATCATATAGGTACCCTTCGCCGGGTCGAGCGGGATGCGCTGGTTATTCGGCAGCACCAGCTCGCAGGGCACCATGGCTGTCGGCGCGGCCGGGCGGGTCATCTCCTCGTACTCCTGCTCGAACTGGCGCAGCTCGGTGCGATGGCGCTCAAGCAAGACGATCAGGCGCTCCTGCTCCTGCTCCAGGGTCGCAATATCCTTGCGCTTGCGCTCAATATCGCCGATGCGGGCCAAGACCTTCTCGTTCTGGGCGATCAGCCCGCGCAGCCGCTGGAGGTCGCCCTCGCGCAGGTTGAGGTCGGCGCGAGCCTTGGTGATCCCGTCCTCGGTGATCCGCCGCAGGGTCTCGTTCATCCCGGCCAGGGCGCGCTCATTGCTGCTCACCCAGTCGCGCAGCTGCTTCACGTCCTTCTCCAGGGCGGCGAGTTGCTTGCGGGTGTCCTGAGACTCCTTCTCAATCGAGGCACGGTCGAGCATAGGTCACTCCTTCGGGAACTTCGCGTCCCTCCACGTTCGCATCATGCGCGATCCAAACCCCAGCCCCATCGGTCGAGTATATCACAGCGCCCGGCGCATGCACAAAAGGCGTCCGCCGATCTTACGATCCCCGGCAGGGTTGATCTGCTGGCGGAGATTTGGATGCGGATTTGCCACCCCCAAAAGATCTTTTTTTGTTGGTGTTTGGCGGATTCGCCGCCAAACATCAACAAAAAGCGAGGTCTGGGGCGCAGCCCCAGCGACTTTGCATCAGCCCTGCGATCCCCGGCAACCAACCCGACCGTGAGCGCGTATAATATGCAGGCGCGCGGCCGGGTTGTCGCGCCCATCCGCCATATACGGGAGGTCGTGATGTCCTACTCGCCCTATCTCAGCTCGCCCACCGACGTGCTGCGCCAGCAGTCGGTACTCACGCGGGTCTACGCATGGATGACGGCCGGCCTGCTCACCACCGGCGCAATCGCCTTGTTTGTGTCGAGCAGCGCCGCCCTCACCCGCGCCATCGTCGGCAACCCGCTGATCTTCTTCGGCCTGATGATCGCCGAGGTCGCGCTGGTCTGGGTCCTCAGCGCCAACCTGATGCGTATGGCCCCCGCGATGGCCACCGGCATGTTCCTGGGCTACGCCGCGCTCAACGGCCTGACCCTCTCGGTGATCTTTCTGGCCTACACGCGCGCATCGATCGCCAGCACCTTCTTCATCACCGCTGGTACCTTTGCCACGATGAGCCTGGTGGGCTACACCACCAAGCGTGACCTGTCGAAGCTCGGTAGCCTGCTGTTTATGGCCCTAATCGGCCTGATCATCGCCTCGGTTGTGAATATGTTTATGGTCAGCAGCGCCCTCGCCTGGCTGATCAGCTGTGCTGGCGTGCTGATCTTCGTCGGCCTGACCGCCTATGACACCCAGAAGATCAAGCGCATGATCGCCCAGGTCAGCGGCGAGGACGCCGAACATCGTGTGGCGATCTACGGTGCCCTGAACCTCTACCTCGACTTCATCAATCTCTTCCTCTACATGTTGCGCATCCTTGGCCGTCGGCGCTAACCTTCCCTGAACGCATCAGGGCGGTTGCAACGCAGGGTGTGGGGGCGGCGAAAGCCGCTCCCACACCCTTTGTTTGTTAGCTCTGGGCGCAGTCCCAGGGACGTTGCACCCGCCATGCAGCGACCCTCCCGCACTTTCCGGGACTGATATATAATCAGACGGACAAGCGTGCCGTGCCTGGGGCGTCCCGCGCCATAACGTATCCTTACAGGGCGGATCAGGCTGATCAGCCCTTCTTTGGGCTGCCATGAACACACTCGCCACGATTACATCCGAGCTCGCTGGCCTGCCTGATATCGGGCGGATCGCCGAGGCGCTTGTCGGGGCGGCGGCGCGGCTGCGCGTGGCCCCCCTGCCGAGCGCGGCCCGCGCGCCGCTAGTCGCCGCCCTGGCCCGCCACGCCCGTGCGCCCCTGCTCTACGTCGCCATTAACGCCGAAGCCGCCCTGCGCGCCGCCGACGACCTGCGCCAGTGGCTCGGCCCTGCGGCGGTGCTGCTCTACCCCGCCAGCGACTCCATGCCCTATGAACACATGTCCCCCGGCGACGAGGTGATCGCCCGCAGGCTACGGGTGCTGCAAATGGTGAATGCTGAAGGCGTCATGGTGAATGAAGCCGATCCGGCCACGAATCACTCCGCTTTCCGCATTCCGCATTCCGCATTGATCATTGTGACCTCAGTCAAGGCATTGCTCCAGCCCACGCTCACGCCCGAGGAGTTGGCGGATGCCAGCATGGCCCTGTGCCTGGGGCAGGAACTACGCCAGGACGAGCTGCTGCGCACCCTGATTGGGCGGGGCTATCGCCCGGCTCCCGCCGTCGAGACCCCCGGCGAGCTGAGTCGGCGCGGCGGGATCGTCGATGTCTGGCCCAGTGCCGACGAGCGGCCCCTGCGTATCGAGTTCTTCGGCGATGAGATCGACAGCCTGCGCCGCTTCGACCCGGCCACCCAGCGCAGCGACCAGCGCAGCGCTGCGGCCGTGATCGGCCCGCCCCACGAGATCCCGCTCTGGAACCGTGCGCTGGCTCTCACGCGCATCGCCGCCATGGATCGCTCCGGGCTGCGCCGCGAGTCGCGCACCGAGTGGGACGCCGCCCTCGCCCGCCTCGAGCTCGGCGAGCGCTTCGAGGGCCGCGCCTTCTATGCCCCTTTCTTCAGGGAGGGGAGGGCCAGGGATGGCGCGCTCATCCCTGAGACCCTCCTCGCGCACCTTCCTCCCGGCAGCGCCGTGCTGCTCTCCGAGGGACACATGCTGGCCCATCACGCCGCCGAGATCGCCGAGCACGCCGAGGCCCAGCGGCTCAAGCTGATTGACCAGGGCGAACTGCCCCCCAACTTCCCCCGGCCCTACCTCACCTGGGCGGAATTGCAGATGGCAGATGTTGGATTGCAGACTGCACCGCGATTCAGCGTGGTCGATCTGAGTAATAATGAGTTTGAGCAAGCCGCCTCTGACCCATCTGCCATCTGCCATTTGCCATCTGCCATCTTCACCCCCGCCGAGCTGTTCGGCGGGCAATTCCGGCGTCTGGTGGCCGATATCGTTGCCCGTCTGCGCGCCGGTGAGCAGGTCGTCGCCGTCACCTCGCAGGCTCCCCGGCTCCAGGAACTCGTTGAGGAAAGGATGAAGGATGAGGGAGGAAGGATGAAAGAAAGCGACGTCATCCCTCATCCCTCATCCCTCACCCCTCATCCCTCATCCCTCATCCCTCATCCCTCACCCCTCATCCCTCATCCCTCATCCCTCATCCCTCATCCCTTCACCGCGCTCCACGGTGCCCTGGAGGCCGGCTGGTGCCTGCCCGCACTCGGGCTGACCCTCTACACCGACGCCGAGATTTTCGGCGTCCGCCAGCGCCGTCCGCTCGCCGAGCGCCGCCGCAGAGCGCGCAGCGCCGAAGATCGCACCGCCTTCCTGCGTGGCCTCAAGGTCAGCGACTACATCGTGCATATCGAGCATGGCATTGCCGTCTACGAGGGCATGATCCGCCGCACGGTCGGCGAGATCGAGCGTGAATACCTGGTGCTGCGTTACGCCGCCGCCGATAAGATCTACGTGCCGGTCGATCAGATCGACCGGGTGGCCCGCTATATCGGCGCGGGCGATAGCGCGCCCACCCTCACCCGTCTGGGCACCCAGGACTGGGAGCGCGCCAAGCGCAAGGCCCGCGCCGCCGTTCAGGATCTCGCCCAGGATCTGCTGGCCCTCTACGCCCAGCGCCAGACCAAGCGCGGCCACGCCTTCACCTCCGATAACGAGTGGCAGCGCGAACTGGAGGGTTCCTTCCCCTATATCGAAACCGACGACCAGATCCGCGCCCTGGTTGATGTCAAGGCCGATATGGAACACAACGTGCCCATGGATCGCCTGATCTGCGGCGATGTCGGCTTTGGGAAGACCGAGGTGGCCCTGCGCGCTGCCTTCAAGGCGGTCCAAGACGGCAAGCAGGTGGCGATCCTGGTGCCCACCACCGTCCTCGCCCAGCAGCACTTCGATACCTTCTCCCGGCGCATGGCCGCCTTTCCGGTGCTGGTCGAGATGCTCTCGCGCTTCCGCTCGGCCAAGGCGCAGGATGTCATCCTGAAGGATCTGGCGCAAGGGAGAGTTGACATAATAATAGGCACGCATCGTATTCTGAGCAAAGATGTCTCCTTCAAAGACCTGGGCCTGGTGATCGTGGACGAGGAGCAGCGCTTCGGGGTGCGCCACAAGGAGCGGCTCAAGCAACTGCGCGCCGAGGTGGATGTGCTGACCCTTACGGCCACGCCCATCCCGCGCACCCTGCACATGGCCATGGCCGGCATCCGCGACATGAGCGTGATCGACACCCCGCCCGAAGATCGTGTGCCGATCAAGACCTACGTGCTGCCCTACGACGAGTCGCTGATCCGCGAGGCCATCCTGCGCGAGCTGGAGCGCGAGGGCCAGATCTACTTCGTTCACAACCGGGTGCAGAGCATCTACCACGTGGCCAACCACCTGCGCACCATTGTGCCCGAGGCCAACGTGGGCGTGGGCCACGGCCAGCTCGACGAGCGCGAACTGGAGCGGGTCATGCTCGACTTCTTCGAGGGCCGCTACGACGTACTGGTCTGCACGACGATCATCGAGAGCGGACTGGACGTACCCAACGCCAACACGATCATCATTGACGACGCCACCAACTTTGGCCTGGCCCAGCTCTACCAACTGCGCGGGCGGGTCGGTCGATCCGCCAATCGCGCCTACGCCTACCTCTTTTACAAGCGCGATACCTCGATGACCGAGGAGGCCCAGCAGCGGCTGGAGGCCATCCAGGAGGCCACCGAGCTCGGTGCCGGATTCCGCGTAGCCATGCGCGATCTGGAGATTCGCGGGGCGGGCAACCTGCTCGGCGCGGAGCAGAGCGGCCACATCGCCGCCGTCGGTTTCGACCTCTACTCGCGGCTGCTGGAACAGGCGGTGGGGCAACTCAAACAGCATATGGGTCAGGGGGCGGAGAACAAGGATCAGGCAAACTCACCCCCGATCCTCGATCCCCGGCCCCCGACCCCGATCATCAACGAGAGGGTTCTCGTCGCCCCGCTCGTCACCCTCGATCTGCCGATGACCGCCTACCTGCCAGCCGAGTACATCCCCGACGAGCTGGTGCGCCTGGGAGTCTACCAGCGCATGGTCGCAGCCGAGCAACTCGACGAGGTGCGCGGGCTGCGCCAGGAACTGCATGACCGCTTCGGTAATCCGCCGCTGCCGGCGATGCACCTGCTTACGTGGCTGCACATCAAGGCGCTGGCCCTGCAGGCCGGTGTCAGCTCGGTAACGACGGCGGGCGATGAGTTTATGATCCGGCTGCCCATCCTGGAGGTGCAGGCCCGTGATCGGCTGCACCGCCGTTATGGCCGCGACCCGAGCGTGAAGGTCGGCCCGCAGTTCATCCGCCTCGACCGGCGTATGCTCGGCGACGCCTGGAGCGAGAAGCTCATGGGCGTGCTGGAAGTGCTGGCGGCATAGTGCAAATGCTGAATGCTGAATTACAGCGCCGCCCTTCGCGCCTTTGCGTTCGCGTCATTCGCTTGGCTTCGTGTCGTTCGCGATCCAAACACCCCTGCGCAGCCCACACCTTGACATATCTCACTGTGCGGATCTATACTTCGTGCGACGAACGAGCGGAGGCGCGGCATCGGCGGCATGTCGGCATTGCCCCGCCAGTTGGAGGCGGGCGCTTCGTTTGAGGAATAGTATGGGCGGTAGTCAACGTAAAACCTCATCATCGACTCAATCTAGCGCGCTACAGCCTGGCAAACCCTGCCGGTCTGGCGTCCCGCTGGTGAAGATGTTCGCGCCCCGGCTCGCCTAGAGCCGCTCCTCGCGTGTTCTCCTCGCCCCCGCGCCGTCAGGCCGGGGGCATCTGTTTGCCCGGCACGGCTGTGGCAAAGGAGGCACGCGATGTTCTTCCTGGCACACCTGCTCGGCGGCCCGATCCGTGGCAAGAATGGCGAACTGATCGGCACGCTCGACGATCTGCTCGTGCAGATCTCTGACGCCCCCTACCCCCCCGTCATCGGGCTGGTGGCCAAAGATCGCGGGCGACGCTTCTTCGTCCCCGTGCAGCATCTTGAGACCCTCAACGGCATCACCCGACTCAACTCATCGGTGATCGACCTCCAGCCCTTCCGCCGTCGCGACGGCGAGGTGCTGCTGGGCAAGGACGTCCTCGACCACCAGATCATCGACATTGGCGGTCGGCGGCTGGTGCGGGTCAACGATGTGCAGATCACCCTCGTCGAGCGCACCTACCGCGTGATCGGGGTGGACATTAGCCCCCAGGCGCTGCTGCGCCGCCTTGGCCCGCGAGCCTTCGCCGACAAGATCGTCGGGAGGCAGATCATCGACTGGGGCCAGGCCCAGTACCTCGCTAGCGCCGCCCCCGTGCAACTCAAGGTTTCCTACGACCGGCTCACCGACCTGCACCCGGTTGATCTGGCCCGAATCATGGACGCGCTCTCGCTGCGCGAGAGTACCGAGATCGTCGCGGGCCTCGATGATGAGACCGCCGCCGAGGCGCTGGAGGAGGTCAGCGACGAGCGGGTGGCCGACATCCTAGAGGAACTCGACCACGAGCGCGCCGCCGATATTCTGGAGGAAATGGAGCCGAGCGCCGCCGCCGATGCCCTGGAGGATCTCGACGATGAGGTGGCCGACCGCATCCTGGCCCAGATGGAACCCGAGGACGCCGCCGATGTGCAGGCGCTCCTCGCCTACGATGAGAACAGCGCCGGTCGGATCATGACCACCGATACTGTGCAGATGTCGGCCGAGACCACCGTGGGCGAAGCGATGGCGGCCATCCGCGCCATGGAGGAGGTGCCTGATCCGCTGCTCGCCGTCTATGTGGTGCGCGGCGACCCGCAGCGCCTCTGCGGCATCGTCCGCCTGCGCCAGATGATCACCGGCGAGCCGGAGATGCTGCTCGAAGAGGTGATGGAGGCGGACATTCCCAGCGTTCGCCCGGACGACCGCGCCGAGGACGCAGCCCGTCTGCTGGCCGAGTATAACCTCCTGGCCATCCCGGTGATCGATGACCAGGGATACTTCATCGGGGTCGTGACGGTGGACGACGCCCTGGCGGTGCTGCTGCCCGAGATCTGGCAGCGCCGAGGTGCCCGTATTTTCAGCTAACGTGAGGAGGCTCTCCCCGATGAATATCCAAGACCATGTCTCCTCAGCGGTAGCGGATCCCCCGCGACCGGGCATCGAGAAGCGCGGGCGCAGCCGCTGGCGGCAGATGCTCCCCTACCTGATGGCCCTCGGGCCGGGCCTGCTGGCGGCGAGCGCCGGCAACGATGCCGGCGGGATCGCCACCTACGCCTCGGCCGGTGCCGACTACGGCTACAACATGCTCTGGGCCATGGTGATCGTCACCATCTTCGTGGGCGTCATCCAAGAGATGAGCGCCCGCCTCGGTGCCGTGACCGGGAAGGGCTTCTCCGACCTGGTGCGCGAGACCTTCCCGCTGCGCGTCACCGCGATGATCCTGGCCACCCTGTTTATCGCCAACCTGGGGATTATCGTCTCGGAGTTTGTGGGCATTGCGGCGGCGGGCGAACTCTTTGGCCTAAGCCGCTGGGTCGCCGTGCCCCTGGCGGCGGTGGTCGTGTGGCTGCTGATCACTCGCGGATCCTACCGGAATGTCGAGCGGGTCTTCCTGGCTCTCTCGCTGGCCTTCTTCTCGTACGTCGGCGCGGCGGTGCTGGCCAAGCCCGACTGGGGCGAGGTACTCCAGCGCATCGCGCAGCCGCGTATCACCTGGGACGCTAGCTACCTCCAGTTGCTGATCGCGATCATCGGCACGACGATCTCGCCCTACATGCAACTCTACGTGCAGTCATCGGTGGTGGAGAAGGGCGGGACGGCCGAGGAGTTCAACTACATCCGCTTTGATGTGATTGTGGGGACGATCTTCGCGGGGTTTGTCGCCGCCTTTATTATGATCGCCACGGCGGCCACCCTGCATCCCAAGGGCATCCATATCGACACGGCGGCCGACGCGGCCATGGCCCTTGAGCCAATCGCGGGCCAGTACGCTGGCTGGCTCTTCGGGCTGGGGTTGCTAGGCGCCTCGCTGCTGGCGGCCGGCGTGTTGCCGCTCGCCACCACCTACGTGATGAGCGAGGCGTTCGGCTTCGAGCGCGGCGTCTCGCGCACCTGGCAGGAGGCACCGATCTTCCTGGGGCTGTTCACCGGGCTCTCTGTCGTAGGGGCGATCCTAGCGCTCATCCCCGGCCTGCCGCTCATCCAGGTGCTGGTGGGCGTGTATGTACTCAACGGCCTGCTCCTGCCGATCGAGCTCTTCGCCATCCTGCGCCTGGTGAACGACCGCGAGTTGATGGGGGAACACGTCAACCGTCGAGGCTACAACATCCTGGCCTACGGGATCGCGATCATCGTCAGCCTGCTCTCGCTGGCCCTGATCAGCGTCACGGTGCTCGGCTGGTTTCGGTAGGGTGGGGTTTGGATCGCGGAGGGCGCGAAGTGGAGCGAATGACGCGAACGCGGAGGGCGCGGAGGGCGCGAACGCGAAATGGGGCTAGTGATGAGTAAGCTGCTACAGATATATTACTCGGCGGTGTTTGGTGCCTTGGGTGGTCTGGCAGGTTGGTGGGTGGTTGGCAGCTTTGCCACGCAGACTTGGGGGATCTGGCCGGCGGCGGCGTTTGTTGGCGGGGGGCTGGGCCTGTGTATTGGCGCGCTGGTGGCGGCGGCTGATGGCACGATGGTGAAGGGTAAGCCGGTGCGGGCGGTGCGTGATGGTATCTTGGGCGGTCTGGCTGGCGTAGCTGCGGGGGTGGTGGGGATGCTGCTCGCCCAGGCTGCCTTCCTGGCGCTACTGGGCGGGTGGGCAGGTCGGGCGTTGAGCTGGATGCTGCTGGGCTTGCTGATTGGCCTTGGTGATCTGTTGGTGAGTCGACGCCCCCAGCGGGCCGTCTATGCGGCTCTGGGTGGCCTGGCGGGTGGCCTGGCGGGTGGCCTGTTGTACGAGGGCCTGACTCAGATTTTTCTGGCGCAGGCTGGTGTGGCTCAGGTCGCGTTTAGCGGGATTGGCTTGGTGATTATTGGGGCATGTATTGGCGGACTGATCCCGCTGGCCCGTCAGGTATTCTCGCGCGGCGAGCTGCGGGTGATCGGGGGCGAGCAGGCTGGTCTGGTACGTGAGGTGACGGATAGCGCCACTATTGGTCGCTATGATGGCAATGATCTCTACCTGCCGGATGTCGGCGTGGCCTGGCGTCACGCGGTGGTGCGTCGAGCTGATGCGGGGTTTGAGCTGGCGGTGCTGCCAAATGCCGATGGGGTTGTGCAGGTTGGCGGGCTGGATGTTGACCCAGGCGCGGCGCGTATGCTGCAGAGCGGCGACCGTATCCGGATCGGCGGCGCGGAGCTGGAGTTTATTGGGCGGTAGTACACATGTGGAGTGCGAAGTTGCTGCACTGTGCGTATATGCGCAGCGGGTGCATGGTATAATTCCAGCGGATGTGATATTTGTGAAGAAAGATACGAGGCGACATTGCGATAGTGCTGCCCGCCACGGCAGCGCTCGCCGTTTCTGGAAAGCCATCCATCGTGTTTGCTTGGGTTCTTACGGTAATCGTCGCTGTAGTTGTCGCCGTCGGCCAGATCATGCTGATCCGCTCGGCATGGCGCTTCCGACAGCCTGCGGCTGACTTGCCGCCCGGCGTGCCACGCAGCGACCCGCGCGGCGATCTGGCATGGACGCTGGTTACGGCCCTGGGCACCGCTCTCGTCCTCGTTTTTGTGGTTCAGTCGCTTCTATAGGGCGGGCCAGGTGAGGATGGCCTCGCCGCTGGCGCTCCCCATGTATCCGTATATGGCCATCACTGCGGGCGCTTCGCCCTTGCGCCGGTTGCTCACTGCGGGCGCTATCGCCTCACTGGCGGCGATTATCTCGGGCGGCCTAGTGAGCGCCACGGGGAGTGGTGCCGCTTGTGCGGCGTGGCCGCTCTGCGCCGAGGCTATAACCGCCCCGCTGGCATCATCGGTCTGGCTGACCGTTGCACACCGCGCCCTGGTGCTGCTCGCGCTGCTGCTGGTGATCGCGGGCGCAGCGGTTGCCTGGCGACTCCCCGCCGCCGACCCGTGGTTGCGCTGGCCGCTGCTGGCTGCACCGCCGCTGATTGGGCTGCTATCGCTGCTGGGTGGGCTGATGGTGCAGCAGCGCCTTTACCGCCTGGCAGATGTCTGGCATCTTGGATTGTCGTTGCTCGTACTGGCCTGCCAGGTGGTGCCGCTCACGGCGCTGTGGAGTCCTGCGGTGCCTCTGGGCGGGCGGGTGGGCGCGCGCACGACACGGGATATCCGACGCCTGAACAGTCTGGCCTGGTGGGCAACCGGTGGGGTCGGCGTGTTGGTGCTGGCGCTGAATGCACGCGCCATACCCTCGCTTGGCCTGCAGGCCGCCGCCGGGTTGCCTGCCGATGCCTGCGGGGCGCTGGCGATTTCAACACTGCTTTCGGGGGGCACGTTTTGGCAGATTCGGCGCGTGCGGGGTGGCGATCTGCGGCTGCTCGGTGTCGCCGCGCTGGTGTGCGCGCTGATTGTGGCCGAGGGCCTGACCTTGCTGCTGCCGACAGCGCAGGTGGGCCTGAGCTTGGGCGTTGGCACGGCGCTCTGGGTCGCCGCGTTGACCCTGGCGGTGCTGGTGATGCGCCGCCCGCTGATGTCCGACCGGCCTGCCCCGGCGCGTTCGGCTGTGGCGGTTGGGCTGCGGCTCACGCTGATCAACGACTACATTAGTCTGACGAAGCCAAAGGTAATCTCGCTGTTGCTGGTGACGACGCTGGCGGCGATGTTCATCACTGAGGCGGGGCGGCCCGCGCTCCTGCTGATCTTCTGGACGATGGTGGGCGGCTACTTGGCCGCCGGGGGTGCGGGGGCAATCAACTGCGCCTTCGATGCGGATATCGACATCCACATGGGCCGCACGAGCCGCCGCCCGGTGCCGAGCGGGCGGATCCCAGCGCGCAACGCCATGATCTTCGGGATCGCGCTGAGCGCGCTGTCGGTGGTGGTGATGCTGGCCTTCACCACGCCCTTGGCCGCGCTCTTCTCGACGATTGGAATTGTCTACTACGCGCTGTTCTACACGCGCTGGCTGAAGCGAAGCACCTGGCAGAACATCGTGATCGGCGGCGGTGCCGGCGCGCTGCCGCCGCTGGTGGGCTGGACGGCGGTGACTGGCAGCCTGAGCCTGCCGGCGGTGCTGCTGTTTGTGATCGTCTTCTACTGGACGCCGCCGCACTTTTGGGCGCTGGCCCTGGTGAAGCAGAAGGATTATGCGCGGGCCGGTGTGCCGATGTTGCCGGTGGTGGCCGGTGAACGGGAGACGCGCTGGCAGATTCTGGTCTATTCGGCGATGCTGGTGGCGCTCTCGCTTTTGCTCACCCCCCTGGGGGCCATGGGCGCGATCTATCTGGCCCTGGCGGCTCTGCTCGGGGCGATCTTTCTACGCTCGGCCTGGGGGGTGTGGCGGCGCGGCGACCATGCCGCGATCTGGGGGCTGTATACGTACTCGCTGCTCTACCTGGCGCTGCTCTTTGTGGCGATGGTGGTGGATCGTCTGCTCGTCATGTGATAGCAGTTGCGATCAGATTAAGCGCAGGGATGTAGGGCGTTGGATCATGAACTTACGAAAGTAAATACTAGTAATTATGTCAGAGATCTGCTATACTGTCAGCGGAACGAAATCTGACCGTCACGGGCTGTACCCATTCTGTTGAGGAGGATTGAATTATGGCGATGATCGATCAGGACCTCATCCGGCTGCAGCCGGCCATGCCCCAGCCGATGATCCTGGTTAGCGAGTCGGCGTCTGATCGGCTGCTGGCGATGATGCGTGAGAAGGAACTGGACGGCTACGCGCTGCGTGTTTTTGTGTCGGGCGGCGGCTGCTCTGGCATGCAGTACGGCATGACCTTCGACGATGAGCTCCGCGATGGCGACGGCGAATTTCATGCGGGGGCTCTGCGCGTGGTGGTCGATCCGATCAGCGCTAGTTATCTGACGGGCGCATCGATCGACTTCACTGACAGCATCATGGGCGGCGGATTCAAGATTGAGAACCCCAACGCGGTGTCGAGCTGTGGCTGCGGTCACTCGTTCCGCACGGCGAGCAATGGCGAGGATGGCGCACCGGCTGGCGATGGCTGCGGTACCTGCGGCGCGTAACTATTCAAAATTCTGAATGCACCATGCCGCGCTGTTGCGCGGCATGGTGCATTTCACATGTTATAGTTCATGGACCCCGAATATCTCGAAGGAATCCGCCTCGCGCCCCGCGATTGATCTGATGTGTTCGGGAATACCTTGTACGAAAGGTTCCCACTGTGTCAGCTAAAATACTGGTAGTTGATGATGATCCGGCCATTCGCGATATTCTCGTTCGCATCCTCAAGCGTGAGGGCTACACGCCGATCACGGCGGCGAATGGGCTTGAGGCGCTTGAGCTTGTGCCGCGTGAGTCGCCTGACCTGATTTTACTTGACGTAACGATGCCGATCCTGGACGGGTTCGCGGTCTGCAAGCGGCTGAAGGATAACGAGCAGACGGCGCTGATTCCGGTGACGATGCTGACCGGCCTCGATGACCGTGAGCACCGGCGGCGCGGCATTGAGGTGGGGGCGGACGACTTTCTGACGAAGCCGATCGAGCAGAGCTTGCTACGAGCTAGGCTGCGCTCGCAACTGCGGATCAAACGCCTGACCGACCAGCTCGACCGTACCGAGAGCGTGATTTTTATGTTGGCCCTGGCGGTGGAGGCGAAAGATTCGTACACCGAAGGCCACCTGCGTCGGCTATCGAGCTATAGCGAGCAACTGGCGATTGAGGCGAAGCTGGACGCCGCGCAGGTGAAGGCGATCCGCCTGGGCGGCTTGCTCCACGACATCGGCAAGATCTCGATTGATGACGCGATCTTGGGGAAGCCGGCGAAGCTCACCGACGAGGAATACACGCACATCAAGCGTCACCCCGAGGAGGGGGCGCGGATCGTGGCCCCGATGCGCTTTGCCGGCGAGGTGGGGCCGATCATTATGCACCACCACGAGCGCTGGGATGGCAAGGGCTACCCGCACGGTCTTGTGAGCGAGGCGATCCCAATCGGCGCGCGGATTGTGGCGATTGTGGACGCCTACGACGCGATGATGACCGACCGACCGTACCGCAACTCGCTTGGCCTCGTGGAGACGCTGCGCCGCCTGAAGGAGGGCCGCTGCCGCGAGTGGGATCCAACGCTGCTCGATATGTTTATCGCGATGATCGACGAGGGCCGGCTGGTGGAGCCGTGCATCGACGATATCCTGCGAGTCACAGATTGCTCCCCTTTAGGGGCGGAAGCCCAAGCGCTGTAGCCTTGGGAGGAAGCGCCCGCTTTCGCGGCTTTAGACAAGGTTTCAGGTGCCAGGTTTCAGTTTTACCGTTTGGGCGATGAGGCGATGCTATCGCCTCATCGCGTCCCCGCCCAAACGGAAAAGCTGTTCTGACGCATGCCATCGCGGATGTACCCTGAGTCACTTGTATTTCTCACCTGCCCGGACCACCCGAAGGTGCGGCTGTCCCTCGATGCGGGGGCGTGCTACGCCGTCGACGGCGCGATACTGCGAGGGTGGTTGCGCTGCGCCGTCTGCGGGGTGCGCTACCCGATCCACGACGGAATCCTCGATCTGCTTGGTCGCCTCACCCTGCCGGATAGTCCGGCGCAACTCACCAACCACATGTCGCTCACCGCATGGGGCTACGAGCGGATCTGGCGCGCACACGCGCTGACGCTGCTGGCGGGAGAGCCGCTTGGCTACAGGCGTGAGTTGCCACTGATCGCGGGGTTGGCGGCACCGGATCGGGGCGGGCTGTTTATCGATGTAGCATGCTCAAACGGGTTATACGCGCGTGTGATCGAGCGTGCGCGTGGCGGCGCGGTAGGGCAGACAATCGGGGTCGATCACTCGCTTCCGATGCTGCGGCAGGCCCGCGCCTTCGCGCTTGGCCGGGGGCTGCGGATCAGCTATGTGCGGGCGAAGGCCCAGGCGCTGCCGGTCCTTGCCGGCTGTGCGGCGGGCATGATGATGGGTGGCTCGCTGAATGAGATTGGCGACGCTGATACGGCTTTGGCTGAACTGAGACGAACCCTCGCACCCGGCGGTCGCTGCGTTATGATGGGTCTCGTTCAGGCTAGATCTGGACGGGGCCGGGCGCTCCAGGGCGCGCTCGGTGCCGGAGGCGTCGTCTTCTGGCCGCTCGCGGAGCTGAACCGACGCCTCACGGCGGCCGGGCTGCGGTTGCGCGCCCAGTGGCAGTATGGGGTGGTCGTGTTTAGCGTGCTGGTCGCCTACGATGACCGGCCCAGGGGACACTTTTTTGGGGCGGGACAAGCTCTCCCCGCAGCGATTCCAGCGGACATCCCGCACAATCACGCTTCACAGGAATTCTGATGAACATTGACTTCGCCCCCGTCCCCTTCGCCGAGATTGTCGACGCGCTGCGGCGGCACGTCGCCAGCCTCCCGTCGCCAATCGACTCTTTCCTTGAGGCGCACATCTTGGCCTCGCGCCACTACCGGATCGAGATCGACGGGGCGGCGGCGGGGCGCTGCGCGATCCATGGCGAGAGCCTGATCACTCAGTTTGCCTTGGATGCCGCCCACCGCCGCCACGGACAGATCGCCTTCCAGGGAGTACGTCGGCGAGAGAACGTCCATGCCGCCTTCGTGCCCACCTGCGATGAGTTCTTTCTGGCCCACGCGATCGACGACTACCGACAGATCGAGCGCCAAGCCTATTTTTTTCAGGCGCTGCAGGACACACCCGCACCGACGGGGGATATCCACGTGCGCCATGCCAGCGTGGATGATCTGCCCGCCATCCACGCTGGCTCGGGCAGCTTCTTCGACACGCTTGAGGCTAATCTGGAGCAGGGCAGGCTGTATATCACCGAGTGCGCGGGTGCCCCTGTGGGCTTCGGGATTGTGGAGCGCAGCGACCTCTACCCGGATGTTGCCAGCATCGGGATGTACACCGTGGAGGCTGCACGCCAGAGCGGAGTGGGCACCGCCACCATCCGTGCGCTGATCGCGGAATGTCGGCAGGCCGGGCTGCGACCGGTCGCGGGGTGCTGGTCCTACAACCATCGCTCCAAGCAGACCCTTGAGGCGGCGGGGATGGTGAGTGCCTCGCGGCTCTTGAGAATAAGCTACTGAGCCACCTACCGAAGGGGCTGCGCGGCTCGGCACCAGCCAGCGCGGCCAGCCGCCGCCAGCTCGCCGAGCCGGGGGTCGTGCGGGTCGGCGCGGCGGTAGCGCAGGGCCGGGTCGGGGCGCTCGGTGGCGGCGAAGATATCCGGGTTGTTCATGCCTTGTGTTGCGCTATGCACAGCAATGCGCCGTGGCAAGGCCACGGCGCATTGCGGTATGTTCTGGAGCTTACTTTGTCTCGCGGTAGGAGACGTGTCGGCGCACGATTGGGTCGTACTTCTTCAGCTCAAGGCGGCTCGGGTCGTTGCGGCGGTTCTTCATGGTGGTGTAGGTGTGGCCGCTCTCGGAGCTCTTCAGCCGGATTACGATGCGGTTGCCCTTTTTGCTGGCCATATGACATGCCCTCTGTCTATACTATCTATTGCGTCAAAATTGCGCCCGCAGGCGCACTAGTGGGCATTGTAGCACAGGCCGGCCAATCCGACAAGCGGCCCAATTCTGGCCTCAGGGCTGATGCAACATTGCTGGGGCTGCGCCCCAGACCGTGCTTTTGGTTGGTTTTTGGCGGATTTGCCGCCAAAAACCAACAAAAAAAGATCGTTCGGGGGTGGCTTTGCCACCCCCAAACCCCCGCAGGAGGCGACGTTGCAACCGCCCTGAGGTTGAGGACGGCAGCCCTCACATTGATACGTATGGGGCGCAGCCCCCCGGCGGGCGTGGCCGCATAGGGTAAGTTTTGCAGTATTGCGAACGCGCGTTTTTTACGGCAATTCCTGGGGCACCCCTATTTCCAGGTGGCCCCCATGATCGCGCTGCCCTTCGAGGGTACGCCCGCGCCGCCAGCCACTACGGTGCCGTTACCATCGACCACGCTGATCGTCACCTCTTGGCCAGGGCCAACCCCGCAGGCGCGGGCATTGCCCCCGCTGTCGAACCGGCCCGTTACACCCCTGACGCCATCCACCGAAAAGTACCAGCCCGCCGGGACGATGCCGGCGATCTGCACCGAGATACAGCTTGGGTCATCGTTGTAGTTCAGCACCCGGAAGCGCAGCTTCATGTTGACCGGCTTGGGGGTCGGCTTGGGGATTGGTGTGGGTAGTCGTGGCTCGATCTCCGCCACGCCTTGCTGCGCGGCGCTACGGTCGGGCACCGTAAGGCCCGCCGCCTCGCGATAGAGATTGAGCGCCGCACGCAGGCTATTGGCGTCGCCAGCCTGGGCAACCTCCGTAGCTCTGGCGACGAGCAGGGTATAGAGCAGCCCCGTTGCGCCAGCATAGTCGCCCCCGTTCTGCTTGATCAGCGTGCGATATTTATCCAGCGCGCCGCTTACGTCGCCACCGCTCGCGGCCTTGCCGGCATCAAGAAAGAGGGTGGCCTTCTCCTGCTCAGCGGGCGCGAGCGGGTGACTCGGGTCGATCCCCAGCACCGCCTGGAAATGCTCGTGCGCGGTCGATACATCGCCCCCGTCACGGTCTGCAATGCCCCAGTTGTAGAGCGTCGCTGCCAGCACCTGGCGAACATCGTGGTAGCTCGCATCGTAGGTGTAGACCTGCTGAAGCATACCGGCGGCATGGGGCCAGTCCTGCACCTGGTACGCTTTTATGCCATCCTGGTAGTTTCGCTCGGCCTGAGTGGCTGGCTCAAGGGTGGGCGTGGCCGGCAGCAGGGTGGCGGTCGGCCCGGCGACCACCGGGCTGGGCGCTTGAATAGCGATATCTGGCGTGCCCTTATCGCTGGTTGTCGGCCCCTGCGGCCAGAAGAGGAATCCGAGCAGCGCGACGCCGACCAGCCCCATCGCGGCCAGCGCCATCATCTTCGGCGTGATGCTGAACTGCGCCCGGATCGGTATGCTGCGCGTCGCCGGGCGGGCCGCCCCCATCCCCGGCGCGGGCACGGGCGGCGTCGACGTCCACCACTGGGAGCGGTTCGGCGCGAGGTAGAGATCGCCTCCGGCGGCGTAGGCCGTGCGATCCAGCGACAGCTCGCGGCTGATCGGGCGGCGATCCGGGCCGCCGAATAGCCCGTAGCCACCCTCGATTGTCGGGAGTTGGTGGCGGTGGGCCAGCCCACTCACCACTAGGTAGACCGGGCTCTGGATGTCGAGTGACTCCTCCACGGCCTGCTGCTCGCTGAGGTAGACGTGAAAGGGGAGGACCTGTCCGGTCGGCGAGTTTGTGCTCGGGGATATACTCATAAAGTGCCTCAGGGAATGCGCCGCAGCTACTTGAGGTTGGCCGTGATCCGGTACGTATTTTCCGCTGTCGCGGACTTCTGGTATTGGTAGACCCGCAGGTAGTAGGTGAGCGGCGTTAAGCCAAGAGGATGCTGATATACAATCAACTCATCCGCTGTTCCTACCTGGTTGGATTTGGCAACGCGGTCGGCTATTGTTGCACCTTGGGCGTTATAGAGGTAGAGATCGTAGTCTGCCCCAGTCGGGATCCGAGTAAGTTGAACATCTAGCACCTGGCCTGGCTGCAAGGTGATTGCGTAGTAGTCATCTTCGCCTACAGGATCGGACTGCAACGACCCATTACACTGTACGCCATTTGTAGTGTGCAAGGCTGCCTGTCCAGCGGAGGGATCGAGCGACTTTGCCTCCAGCGGAATATTGTTTGGCTCTTGATCATTGCATGCCGTGATCGTGATCACGGGCGGGGGGGCCGGATTCGTCACGAGGGGCAGGTAGAGCTTGCCGACAATCACATTGATCGGACTCGTGGTTGCGCCTGTGGCGAGCAGGGTTGTCGCGTCGACCGGCCCGTCAGCCGGATACAAGTTGGCGACCACATTATAGCTGCCGGAAGCGCGATAGAAATGTCGGCTGATGGTCGTGACCGCAGGCAGCATCAGCGTTGCGGTGACGGTCGAGGTGACGAACCCTGTGTGATCTCCGAAGTCGAGGACGAGCCGGTACGCATCGGGGCGGGCCGCAGGTAAGGCCAGGTTGATAGCGGTCGGCGCAGCGACGAAGGCCGTATTGCCTGCAAGCGTGGGCGTAATAACCCCGCCGCCGACGATCAGCGTCGACGCAGCCCCAACAATCGGCGCGGTCTCGTACACATCGTTAAGGTAGAGCGTGGCCGTGATCGGGTGACGCCCGATCTGCACGAAGGTATGCGCCCTCGGAAAGATCAGCGTTGACTGGGTTGTGGTTTTGAGATCGTAAAAGAAGACGCCGCCAAAGTCCCAGTCGAGCCGAAAATCCAGCGAATTCGGGTTCGCAGGTAGGCTGGCGGTGGCCGTGAAGGAGCGCGTGGCCCCCACCTTTACGGGTGTGGATGGCAGATCCAGTATCAGGCTGGATGGAGTGGCTGTTGCGCCAACCATGTGCGATGTGACGTTCGGATCAAGGGCGGCCCGATGTATGCTGGCGCTCACGCCACGAGCCCAGAGCATCCCGCCCAGCCCGAGTAGAACCAGCGCCAAAAAGACGATCCGCGTGCGCGGCAGAGCCACGCTGTTGGCTAACCTGGTGTGATGTCCTTGCCGCATAAAAACTCCCCGTAGGAGGTAAGTAAACATGATGGAAGTGTGTCTCACTTAGCCTGAAATCCGGCACCTGAAGCCTTATCTTAAATTCGCAATACCGCAAAAGTCACCCTGCCAGCCCAAGCGCCCGGCCCGTAAACGGGCGGGCTAAGTCTACGAAGGCCGCCTGCGCGGCCTGCCTGAGGCCGCGCAGGTGGCCTTCGTCAACCGTAGCCGAGGGGTTCAGCCCCCCGGCGGGTGGTACCGCTCCGGGCGAGTTTTGCGGTATTGCTTAAATACCTATACACAAGTCATGTATACAGGTGCGTTTCTTATGGCTTACTTAGTTCCGCCATCTTCAGCAGGGCCACCATTATCGCCAGTGTGCGGCTTCTTCGTAGGCATAGGCGGCACCCGCGTGTTCATGGGTGGCTCAGGAATTGCCGTGGACGGCTCAGGAATTGCCGTGAGCGGCTCAGGAATTGCCGTAGGCGTAGCCGTCGGATCTAGCGTTACCGAGCCAGAGGACGGTATGGCGATCGTTGCCTCGGCCGGGCGAGGAGTCTCTGGATGCCGTGTGAGGGATGGTTGCAAGGTATTGGTTGGCGACGGTGTATTGGTCGCCGGGATGATCGTCGACGTCGCAGCCTGTGAGTTGCCATTGCTCTGCTGAGGCGCAAAGATACTGATAATGGGGTTTGAAGGGCTAATTATGCCCCCGCCCCCGCCGGTCAAGCCAAACACGACATATGCGCCGCCGCCCAACAAAAGTGCCGCCAGCACGGCGATGATACTCTGGACGATCATCCGCGTGGGGGGCGGGCTATCGCCGTTGCGGATGACGATCGCCGAGATATTATCCTGGCTGCCCACGCGCTTGGCCTGGCGCACCAGTTCGTCCGAGGCGGCCTGGGCGGGCAGCGAGCGCACCACCCGCTCCATATCGCGCGGGGGCACCGGCCCCTTCACCCCGTCGCTCAACCCGTCTGAGCAGATCACCAGCACATCGTCGGGTAGCAACTGGTCGTTGAAGATGCTCACATTGACCATCTCGTCGCCCATGGCCTGCGCGAGCGACTGGTCGCGCTTGACGTGATCCTGGGTCAGCTTGCGCGACGGCTGGCCTTTGCGGAAGAGGATGACCGGGCTGTCGCCGATATTCGCCACCACCACGCGCCGTTTGGCCCGCGCGCCCTCGGGGTCGAGGATCAGCGCGGTCGCCAGGGTCGAGCGCATGTTGTTGTTGTTCCGCTCCGACTCCTCGAAGATCTCGCGGGTGGTGTTCTGGATGGAGCGTTGCAGCCGCTCGGCGGGGCTGGTGCCCTCGGGGTGTTCGCCCTCGTAGTAGTGATGCATCAGCCGGTTGACCACCCGGTCGCTGGCGACCTCGCCGTTATCGTTGCCGCCCACACCGTCGGCGACGATGTAGAGCCGGCCCAGGCTGCGCCGCTGTGCCTCGGTAACTTGGCTGCGCTGCTCGACCCGCAGCACATTGTCCTCGTTATTCGGGCGGCGGCCCTTGTCGCACTGGCTGCCGATATCAAAGGAGCGGGTGAAGGTTTTGACGCTCATGTGGTCAATCCTTGTAGAAATGAGGGGGACGTCGAAGCGTATGTTTGCCGCATGACCCTCGGTGATATTAAGGGTAAGAAGGAGCCGGAACCGGATTGTCACCGCCACCGCCACCGCCAACTTCAGCAGGGCCACCATTATCGCCAGTGTGCGGCTTCTTCGTAGGCGTAGGCGGCACCCGCGTGTTCGTGGGTGGCTCCGGAATCGCCGTGGGCGGCTCGTAGTATGTGGTCGCCTGCACCGGCGGCGGCGCTGGCGAGGCCGTCGGGGCCGCCGGGCGTGGGGCCGCCGGGCGCGGGGCCACCGCCGCCGGTGCGGGCGATCCGCCCAAAGATGTCTGGTAGCCGGGGCACCAGCCACTGCTCCCATTGGAGCTCTGCACGTGGTACCAGTTGTCGCTGTGCCCTAACACGGTGAGGGCCACGTCTGGCGGAATGATACGGCTCTGCGCGCTGTAGGGAAGGATGATCGCATCGGTC
The DNA here is from genome assembly GCA_903887465.1 of uncultured Oscillochloris sp. Classification (GTDB taxonomy): domain Bacteria; phylum Chloroflexota; class Chloroflexia; order Chloroflexales; family Chloroflexaceae; genus Oscillochloris. The sequence goes on from CAISPW010000331.1 coordinate 27,227, forward strand.
GATGGAGCCTCGCGCAGCGCGCACCCGACTGATGTGATCTGGCTGCTGGCCCCCGCGCCTGTGCCGGTCTTGGTTGTGGGTAACAAGATCGAGGTGGGGCTGATCCCCGAGGTGCGCTCGCTCGGCGGCGGATTAAGGGTGATACCTGGCACTGTATCGACCACTGACGTTACCGAGGGGGGGATGCGGGTTGGCGCGGCGGGTGGCCCGCCGCCATCAAACGGGTTGGCAACGAGGACACCGAGCGCCACCACCGCGACGGTCGCCATCACCGCGTAGCCAACCCACGGCTTGCCGCTGAACCGAGACGGGGCTGGGGCCACGATCTCCAGCGAGACCCCATCGCTCGCCAGCGCCCGATGCAACTCATAGGCGAACTCCTCACAGGTCGGGTAGCGCAGCCGCCAGTCGAAGGCCACCCCGCGCACAATCACCTCAGCGACGGACGGCATACTCCGCATCCCGTCGCGGATCCGGGCGTAGCCGCTGTCGCGCAGAGATGCCATCTGCTTGCTCTCGTGGTCGGGGGCCGACCCGAGCAAGGTCTTTCCGGTGAGCATCTGGAAGGCGACCATCGCCAGGGCGAACTGGTCGGTCTGGGGCTGCTCATCGGCCAGGTACTGCTCGGGGGGCATGTACTGCGGCGTGCCCAGGCCGCGCTCGTTCTCCAACATAAAGTTCGGGTGGCGGGCCGCGCTCAGGTCGATCACCAGCACATCACCCGCCGGGTTGACCATCAGGTTAGCCGGCTTAATATCGCGGTGGACGACCGGCGCGTCGGGGTGGCCATAGTGCAAGTAGTCGAGCGCGCCCGCCGTCTGCTCGACAATCCGCAGGGCCAGGCCCGGCACGAGCCCTTTGCGCAGCAGTTCGGTCAACTCCTGGCCGTCCTCGTAGAAGCGCGTCGCCAGGCAGTAGGGCTCCTGGGTGGTGTAACTGGCCACATACTCGACCAGATGCTGGTGATTGCGGTCGTGCTCTTTAGCCCGGCGCAGCAGGCCCATCTCATTAAAGAAGTACGATTTGACGCTCGCGTCGCGCTGCTCAAGAAACTTGAGCGCAACGTGGGTGCCATCTTTGAGATAGACGGCCCGGTAGACCGGGCCGGTGAGTCCGCGTCCCAGCTTATTGGTGATCTGGAAGCTGCCGTAGCGCGAGCCTGGGGCTAACTCTTGCATAAAAACCTTCCCCGTAGCGCACCTGATGAAGAAGCGCTACCGGCGCGTAATTCCGCCACTGAGCGAACTGCTGCGCCCCTCGCTGAGACGCCGCAGAAAGATCAGCAGGCCGGTCAGGGCCACCGACAAGACGATGGCCAGCGGGATGGCCTTTGTGGCGTAGCCGCGCAGCGCCGGGCTAAGATCGAGCGCATTACCCCCACCCCGCAGCACCAACGGTATTGCGTCGCTCTCGCCGGTGGACGCGCCCTCAACGCGGATGACTAGGTTATGCTTCTCGCCATCGTCGATCAGGTCGGTGGTATAGCTCAGGGTGTAGGCGCTCTGGCCGGTGATGCTGACGTTCGAGAGATAGAACTCCGGGATCGCCGCATCGGCGGGGTTGCCCAGGTAGGCACCGCCGGTCTTGGTGGCGAGGGTGGTCAGGGCGGCGGCGTTAATGGCAAGCCGCTTCTGCGGCCCGACGCCAAAGATCAGCAGCGTAACCTTACGGGCGATGGCATCGGCCACCAGCGCATCATACGAGCCGACGCTCGTCGTATCGCCGCCATCCGTCACCACCAGCACATACGCATCCGTGCCGCGCTTGGCTGCGGCGTCGGCGGTTGCGCCCACGGCGACCGAGAGCGTATCGAAGAGATTGGTCTTGCCGGCGCGGGGCTTGAGCTGATTCAGCACATTGATCACCGCATTGCGATCCTGGCCAAAGTCCGACAGGCCATCGGGCCGAATCTGCTCGCCGCTAACGGCAGGCACGCTCAGCGGCAGGAAGAGGCCCAGCCACTCCGGGTTCTTGTCCGCAATCGGGCGACCGGCGTTCAGAAAGGACACCAGCAACTCGCGTCCGCGCCCGACATAGTCGGTCGTATCGTGGGCCGCGTTCGTCAACTGGCTGGCGTCATAGACGATCCCGATGGTCGCGCCGATTACGCTCAGGTCAACCGGCTTGCTGCCATCCACTGGCCCGGCCCCATTTGCCGAGGGCTTCAGCGCCACAGTGCTGGATGGGTTGGCGGAGTCGGTGTGCGACTCGTCCAGCTTGACCGGCGCGGTGATCAGCTTGCCATCTTCGCGCAGCTTGATATCGCCTGACAGGAGGCTCTGGATTGCGCGACCGGTGGCGCGGTCGGTGACGCGGAAGAGGACCTCGACGTTGCGGCCATCGATCTTTAGGCCGTAGGTTTCGATCTTCGCCTGGGATGCGCCCTGGGCGGCGACCAGTGCCGGGACGAGCAGGGCCAGCATGAGGGCGGCAAAGAGGGTGGATCGCATGTCAGGCTCCATTTCGCTCATAGACCAGGGCCACCGCCGTAGGGATCGCAGGCGGCCCAAGGTAGATCGTATCGCCCGCCTGAAGGTCAAACGCCGTGTTGCCCAACTCATACTCCTGGCCCGCGCGCACCACAAAGGTGCCGTTGGTGCTTCCATCGTCGATAATCCGCGCCACGCCGCCCGACACCTCCAGGCGGGCGTGACGCCGCGAGACCATCGAGTCGGTGATCAGGATGTCGGCGTCCTGCTTGCCGATGGTGGCGTTGCGCACCGCGTACTGGCTGCCGCTGGCCGAACCCTGGATCACCTTGAGCACCCCGTGCTGCCCGCTCAGACTGCCGGTGGATCGGCGCGGGTTCATCGCCTTGGTCATCGCCTTCGTGATCGACTGCGAGATCTGCTGAACCATCGGGCTGGCGACCGGCACATCGCCGACCAGCGAACCCGCGATCAGCACGATCACGGTGAGCGCCGCGCCGATGATGCCATAGAGGGCGAGGGTATCCAGGCTCGCGCCAAGCTGGCGCACATCGGGCAGGGGGAAATCCTGGGGGCGCGCGGGGAGGGTAAAGCTCACCTGGCCCAGGGCCGACTCAAGGTTGGTGCTGACGTAGAACGAGGGAAAGACCAGCAAAGTCGGGATGCTGGCGACCAGCAGCCAGAAGAAGACCATCGGCGCGGCGATCTTGCGGCGGAGGGCGAAGGCCATCAGCGGATAAGTGCCCCCGGCAATAATCATCGCGGGCAGGGCCGCGAAGGTGTACCACCAGAGCCGTCCCATCTGCGCATAGCTCTGCATATGCGCCCAAAACTGAAAGCTATTCATCGCGGAGCCTTTCGCTAGTGGCTAATGCCGGGGCAGGACGCTCGTGGCTCACTACAGTGATTGTGTAGGATGCCCGCTGGGAGGGGTTCGGGGAGGGCTTGTCCCTCCCCGAAAAATACCCCGCACATGTACAGTGGCGGGGCGCTAGAGCTGATCAACCAGGTCGGCGAGGACACGGCGGACATCATCGGCCCCGGCGGGGCGACAACTCAGGTGGGACAGATCGACAGACTCAAGCACCCAGAAGCCGTGCTGGTTGCGCAGGAAGGTGACGGTATGGGTCTTCTCCTCAGCGACTCGCTGGTCAATCGACTGAACAATCGCCGAGTCGCGGGGGCCGGCGAGCAACTCGGCGAACAGGCGGGCGGTCGGCTCATCGGCTCCGGCGGCGGCGACGGCATCAAGAAGCGCCAATTCCTGGCCCTCAGCGGCGGCCTTGATCCGCTCAAGCTCGGCCTGGGCGATGCTGAAGGGCCTAGCGGGCGGCGGGGTCTGCGCGCCGACGCCCAGCATCTGCTCGATGCGGGCCTGCACCGCTGGCGGCGCGGGCGAGAGCGCAAACTGGTGTAAGCCAGGGGTGGGCTGGGTATGCTCAATCCAGAGCGACTCCGCGTGGTGGACGACATAGGTATCGAGCCGCCCCTCGCCGGGGCCACGGGCAATCGCGGTAAGCGAAACCGGGGCGAAGGCGGCGGCGTGGATCGCCGCGCGCACGGCGGAGTCGAGCAGAGGCTGGCCATCCGCGCCCATCGCGATCATGCCGCGAGCCAGCAGCGCACGGGCGGCGGCACCCAGCACCGCCCGGCGCTGCTCCGCATCAAAGGCCGCGAGCGGCGCCGAATCGACCCCCAGCAACCCACGGGCGTGAACCTGGCCGAGCAGATAGTAAACCTCTTCCTGGCTGAGGGTGAAGGTGGCGGTATCGGTCGTAGTCATCTTTAATGGCCTTGCATCAATCGAAAACGTCGTCCATTTCGGCTCAGTGGGGCGACGTTCGTTTCCCAAAGATTGGTAACACGGACACCGATCACGCAGGTGTCTTCTTTCCGTAGATAAAGCTGATATCAACTGGCGCGCCGGTTTTTGCGTTATAGGCTTTGCCATCGCCGCCGACCCGCACATCAAAGCTACGCTGGGTTGGCGGGGTATGTGTGCCCGCGATCCATTCGCCGTTCGCGCCGGAGGCCGGATTCGCCTCGCTGATAGTCACCTTGAATACTCCGCCGCTCTCAACGACGCTGTCGACATAGGCGACATGGCCATACTGTTTATTTGCGCCCATCACCCCTGGCTCAAAGACGATGATCGATCCCTTCACCGGAACTGAGCCAACCTCATATCCTGCAGACTGAGCGTTCTCATTCCATGCGTGCGCGTTCCCGTTCCACTCAATATCGCGCTTCTCGGCGATGTAGTTAGTGCAGCCGACAAAGCCATTTTTATTTGGGGATGGGCCATCATTGGGGATGCCATCGATAATCGGCTTGAGCATCTGCGCACGCTGCGCGGTCAATTGGGCCAATTCCTGACGAGCGGCGATATCGCCTGGCGCGGTGGATCCCTCGGGGCCGAGGCCCGCCCGGATCTTGGCTATCTGCGCGTCGATGGCCCCGATCTGTGCGTAGCGGTCGTTCCACGAGGCAGGCATTGGCGTAGCGGGTGTAACCGGCGTAATCGGTGGGTTCGGCAATTGCCCAGCGATTATGCCGCCTAAAATGCTCCTCGCGCTAGCTCCTGCCCCACCCCCAAACACCGCCGCCGCGTCATCGAGGCGCTGGGCGAGCGCCTCCAACTCGTTGGCGAAGTGTTCCAGGCGCTCGACGGCGGGGGGATATTTGGGCGTGATCTCGGCCCAGCGGGCCATGCCCCGGTCGTGGGCGCTGCCGCCCCAGGTGGCATCGAGCGCCTGCATCGACTGGTTCATCCCGTTGCTGCCGCTGGTGATCTGATCGGCGGTGGCGCGCATCTGGCGGGCCACGGTGCGC
>CAISPW010000332.1 GCA_903887465.1 uncultured Oscillochloris sp.
CGGGGGGATAAACAGCTTGGTAACGATCACTGGGGTCGGCATAGCGCCATTATAGAATACGCGCCGCGTCCACGGAACCAGGATCGCCAGGGCCGAAGACTTCGTTTACGGGGTACTTGCCTGAGAACAATTATTGCACTACCGCAAAAGGCACGCTGCCAGCCCAAGCGCCCGGCCCGTAAACGGGCGGGCTAGGTCTGCGACGGTCGCTGAAGCGGCCGTCGTAGACCTTCAGCCGGCGGGCGGTGCCGGATCGCGTGCCTTTTGCGATAGTGCCAATTATTCAGGTTTTCGTCCCATTGCTACTCAGACCCCTATCATCCCCGTGGCTCGGGTATACTTCATACAGGAGCATAGAGCAGGACACGAGAACCTCTATGACGGATAAACCCGCAGAAGAACGACCAGCGCCGCAAACCTCAGGGTGGCACAATGACTTTACCATCTACAAATAATAACGAATTTGAAGTCGAAACTACTAACTTTCACAGCCACGATAGCGAACTTGCAGCCGAAATTGCCCGCCTACGCATCCGCAATGCCGAGCTTGAGGCCGCGCAGCCGAGCGCGGTCACGGGGCAGCCGATGGACGAAGCGTTCGTTACCTGGGCCTTGAGCGAGTCGCAGTACAACCTGTTGGTCGCAGTTGATGCCGATTGGCGTATCACCTTCGTCAATACGGCCTATGGCAGACTGCTCGGCCAGTCGCCCGCCACGCTGCTCGGCCAGATCTTTCTGCCGCCGATCCACCCTGACGATCAAGCGCGAACCAAGGCCGCACGCTGTGATTTGACGACTTCGCCGTACCACGTCACCCTTGAGTACCGCGTCCTGACACCTGAGGGCTGGCGCTGGCTCCGTTGGGATGAGCATGCCATCAGGGATGCCGAGGGCCATACGCTTGCGGTGCGGATCATCGGGCGCGACATCACCGAGCAGAAGCAGACCGAGTTCCTGATGCTTGCGCAGCGCGATCTCGCCCAGGATCTCGCCCGCGCCGAGTCGCTCGATGTCGTGCTGCCCATCTGCCTCGACATCGCGCTGCGGATAACGAACATGGACTGCGGCGGCATTTACCTGTTCGACCCCAACTCCGGTGATCTGGATCTCGTCTACTCCCGGGGACTCTCGGTCGCCTTCATCGAGGCGACCCGCCATTGGCCGGCCAACTCAGATCGGGCGCAGCTTGTACGCACGGGGCAGAGCCACTACATCCAGTACAACAGCGACCGCATGCCCGTTCGCCAACTGTCTGTCGAGAACCGGGAGGATCTCCGTTCGGTTGCCGTGCTGTCGCTCATGCATCAGGCCCAAGTGATCGGCTGCTTCAATCTCGGCTCGCACACCGCCACCGAGGTGCCAGCCGCGACCCGCGAACTGATGCAGGTGATCGGCACCCAGGTAGGCCACGCCATCGTACGCCTCCAGGCCGAGGCGGCGCTCCGAGATTCCCAACAGGAATGGCAGATGCTCTTCGATGCGCTCCTGGATTTCCTCTTTGTGCTGGATCTCGACGGGCGCATCGTACAGGTCAACCAAGTGGTACTTCAGCGCCTAGGCTATCAGCGGGAGGAGTTGCTTGGCCAGAGCGTGCTGCTGGTGCATCCCCCTGACCTCCATGCGGTGGCGCTCCAGGTCATCAACGAGATGCTGTCCAGGCAGCGCGAGGTCTGTTTGCTCGATCTTATCACCAAAAATGGCGAACGCATCCCCGTGGAGACCCGCGTCACCCTTGGGCATATGGGCAAGCGGGAAGCTTTGTTCGGGGTGAGCCGTGATGTCAGTGCGCGCCAGCAAGCCGCCGCCGTACTCCAGGCCAAACATGACGAACTGAAGCAACGGAATGAAGAGATGAGTCAGCTCAGCGAGATGAGTGCGCTCCTGCACAGTTGTGCCAATGTTGCAGAAGCCTACCAGATCATTGCCTACCATCTTGGGCAACTCTTCCCCAACGCATCGGGGGCTCTCTTTGAGGATTGCCAGACCCAACAGTTGTTCGAGGCCGTGTTGACGTGGGGCAACGGGACGATGGACGAGCGTATCTTTCTCGTCGAGAACTGTTGGGCGCTGCGGCGCGGGCGGCCCTATGTGTTCGATGGTACAGGTGCGAACCTGCTTTGTCGCCACCTCGCGGGTCAAGCCATCAGCGGGTTATACTGTGTCCCGATGGTCGCCCACAGCGAATTGATTGGCATCCTGCACTTCAGCCAGGCGAACGGCACCTTCACGCCAGCGCAGCAGCGCCTCGCGCAGATGGTGGCCGATACGGTGGTGCTGGCCTTGGCGAACCTCAAGCTGCGGGAAACCTTGCAAATCCAGTCCACTAGCGACGTCCTCACGCAACTCTTTAACCGGCGCTATATGGAGCAAGCCCTCGCACGGTTGCTAACGCAGGCCAAGCGCTTGCCGCACTCGCTGGCCCTGCTGATGCTTGACCTTGACCACTTCAAGCAGTTCAACGACACCTACGGGCACGAGGCCGGTGATGCGATCTTGCGGCACATGGGGCAACTGCTGCTGAGCCATGTGCGGAAAGATGACGTCGCCTGTCGCTACGGTGGCGAGGAATTCGCGGTCATTCTCGCCACCGCTACGCTTGAGGTGGCGCTGCAACGGGCCGAGGATCTGCGAGCGAAGATTGCTGTCTCTATGCCGCAGTTCAATGGCGCGGCCCTCGGGCCGATCAGCGCCTCGCTGGGCGTTGCGGTCTTCCCCATGCATGGCAGCACCAGCGAGGCGCTCTTCCGTGCGGCCGACGCAGCTTTGTACGCCGCAAAAGATGCGGGTCGCAATCGGGTGTGCGTGGCCAAGGAGCCTGGGAGTGAGGACTAGTCGCTGCTCCTTTATAGCGCAATCCTACACAGGTTATGAAGGTTGCCCGGCGGCTGAAGTCACAGGTGCTACGAGCTTTGTTCGCACGGAACAGCGTTGGGGGATTGAGGGTATCTGCACGAGAGGCAACGGTGACGGCGAACCTCACGTGGGCCGAGCGGCTGCCGTAGGCGATCATATAGCAATCCTATGCGAGTTGTCGTATAGCAATCCTCTTGGGGTTGTTGCGTGGAGTCGAGGCTTTAGCCGGATAAGGCCGGCTAAAGCCTTGACTCCTTCTTCACAACTGGAATAGGACTGCTATATGCCGGAGAGCGCCGCCTAAAGGCGCGACTCCTCTTCACAACCTAACATAGGCAATACCGCAAAAGACGTTCATGCGCGGGGCGCACACCGCTGCGATGAAAATGGTCGCTGATGCCCGGCTATCGGCTATCGGCTATCGGCTATCGGCTATTTTCACATCAGTCACCCTGTCAGGCTGAGCGCCCGGCCCGTAAACGGGCGGGCTAGGTC
>CAISPW010000333.1 GCA_903887465.1 uncultured Oscillochloris sp.
ATGTGCAGACAGCCCGGCTGCTCGCTGCCCTCGCCGAGACGGCGCGGGTGACGCGACCGTAGTGGCAGGGCTGATGCAAAGTTGCCTCCGGCGGGGGTTTGGGGATGGCAAAGCCACCCCCGAAAGATCTTTTTTGGTTGGTTTTTGGCGGCGAAGCCGCCAAAAACCAACCAAAAGCGAGGTCTGGGGCGCAGCCCCAGCAACTTTGCAACCGCCCTGCCGTAGTGGCTCGCCGCCCCAAAACCCTCCCTTGCGTGTGCTACAATCAACCGTGTGACAACGAATATGCGCAGGATCGAGGCGATGGTCGTCGGCGGGAAGGGCAGCGGCTGGGTGGCGCTCTAGGCGCCGCCGTCACAGCTTCGCCTTCTCGCGTTCATGTCTTCCGCCATACGTTCGTATGTTTCGCGATCCAAAAACTCAAGGAGAACCCGATGCCCTATCAGATCAAGCGCGTGGCGGTGATCGGCGCCGGCACGATGGGCGCCGCCATCGCCGGGCTTGTCGCCGGTGCCGGTCTGCCTGTGCTGCTGCTCGATGTGCCACCAGGCAAGCTCATCCCCGAGGAAGAGGCGAAGGGCCTAAGCCTGAGCCACCCCGCCGTGCGTAACCGTATCGTGAGCCAGGGCTACGACCGGATGCGTAAAGCCCGTCCCGCAAATCTCTACAGCGCCGCCACCGCTCACCTGATCAGCCTCGGCAACACCGAGGACGACTTCGCCAAACTGGCTGAATGTGACTGGATCATCGAGGTGATCGTCGAGCAACTCGGGCCGAAGCGTGCCCTGATGGAACGCCTGGAGGCCGTGCGCAAGCCCGGTGCCATTATCACCTCCAACACCTCGGGAATCCCAATCACGCAGATCGCTGCGGGCCGCAGCCCCGAGTTTAAGGCCCACTTCTTCGGCACCCACTTCTTCAACCCGCCGCGCTACCTCAAGCTCATGGAACTGATCCCCGGCGAGGAGAGCGACCCGGCCGCCGTCGCCGCCATGCGCGCCTTCACCGAACATACCCTCGGCAAGGGTGTGGTGGTCTGTAAAGACCGGCCCAACTTTATCGGCAACCGCCTGATCGCCTTCGCCGTTATGAGCGACATGCGCTTCATCCTCGATAACGGCTACACGATTGAGGAGGTTGACGCGCTCACCGGCCCGGTGATCGGTCGCCCTAACTCCGCTACCTTCCGCCTGCTCGATGTGGTCGGCATCGATATTATGGCCCACGTGGCCAACAACCTCTACCCCGCCGTTCCCGACGACGAGAGCCGCGAGACCCTGCACGCCACCGATCTGCTCGACCGCATGGTCGCAGCCGGCAAGCTTGGCCGCAAGTCGGGTGGCGGCTTTTACAAAGAAGTCAAGCAGGGCGGCGCGCGCGAGTTCTGGCCGCTCGATCTGGCCACGCTGGATTATGTGCCGCTTCAGGGCACCGCGTCCGTGGACACGTTCATCGCCCAGGCCAACAAGATCCGCAGCCTGCCCGAGCGCCTGCGCTTTATGCTCAAAACAGCCAACGACGACCCGGCCAACCGTGGGGCCGCCCTGGTCGCCCAGACCCTGCTGCCGATGCTGGCCTACGCCGCCCGGCGTCTGCCCGAGATCGCCGACAGCGTGGCCGATGTCGACAGCGCCATGCGCTGGGGCTTCGCCCACGAGCTTGGCCCGTTCCAGATCTGGGAAGCCCTGGGAGTTGCCGAGGCCACCGCGATGATGAAGGCTCGCGGCATGGCCCTGCCAGCCTGGGTCGACACGCTGGTGAACTGCGCGGACGCCCACTTCTACACAACCGTGGACGGCAAGCCGGCGGCCTTCAACGTCGCCAGCGGTCGCCACGAGATCCTGTCGCGCAGCCCGCTGGCGATCAGCTTGGCCGAGCGGAAGGCCGCCGGGGCCGAGGTACTCGGCAACAGCGACGCCAGCCTGATCGATCTGGGCGACGGCGTGCTCTGCTTCGAGATCCACTCCAAGGCCAATACGATGGGCGGCATGGTGCTTTCGCTCATGCTCGATACCCTTGAGGAACTCACGCGGGAGCGCTGGGTCGGCATGGTGATCGGCAACCAGGGATCGCGATTCTCCGCTGGCGCCGACCTGACCGAGATCGGTGGAGCGGCCGAGACCGGCGACTACGATTCGGTGAACGAGCTGGTCGCCCTCGCCCATCAGATTATGATGCGCCTGCGCTTCAGCCCAAAGCCTGTGGTCACGGCACCTTTCGGCCAGACCCTCGGGGGCGGTGCCGAGTTGACGATGCACGGTGCCGCCACCACGGGTGCCGCCGAGACCTACATCGGCCTGGTGGAGTTCGGCGTGGGCCTCATCCCCGCCGCAGGCGGCACCAAAGAGCTGAACCGGCGCATCATCGCCGAGGCCGCCCGTTACAGCGGCGATACCCTAAAGGCATTCCAGCAGGTTTTCGAGACAATCGCCCTCGCCAAAGTGGCCACCAGCGGCCTTGAGGCGAAGGAGCTTGGATACCTACGTCCGACCGACCAGGTGATCTTCAATCAAGATTATCTGATCGGCGAGGCCAAGCGTGAGGTGCTGCGGCTGGTGGCCGCAGACTACGAGGCTCCGGCGACAACCAAGAATTGCTACGCCCTTGGCCGCGATGGTCTAGCCGCCGCCCGCGTGGCGATCTACCAACTGGTGCAGGGCGGCTACGCTACCGAGTACGACGCGGTCATCGCCGATAAGCTGGCCTATGTACTCTGCGGCGGCGACCTGAGCAGCCCGCAGTGGGTCGATGAGCAGTACATCCTCGACCTAGAGCGCGAGGCGTTCGTGGCCCTGGCTAAGGAGGAGCGCACCCACGCCCGCGTTAAGCACCTGCTGAAGACCGGCAAGCCGCTGCGGAACTAATCTACATCGTAAGGGCGCAGCAGCGCCACGCTGCTGCGCGGTAAGGGCGCAGCAGCGCCGCGCTGCTGCGCCCCAACAGGAAAATCTCATATGCAAGAGGCAGTGATCGTATCCGGCGTCCGCACCGCCGTCGGCAAGGCTCCCAAAGGCAGCCTGCGCACCGTCCGCCCCGATGAACTGGCCGCCGCCGTGGTACGCGAGGCCATCGCGCGCGCGCCCGGACTCGACCCGCGCGAGGTGGAGGACGTGGTGCTGGGCTGCGCCATGCCCGAGGCCGAGCAGGGACTCAACCTCGCCCGTATCGCCGCCCAGCGCGCCGGCATGCCCGACAGCGTCTGCGGCGTCACCGTCAACCGCTTCTGCTCCTCGGGCCTGCAGACAATTGCCATGGCCGCCCAACAGATTATGGTCGGGCAGAGCGAGGTGGTCGTCGCCGGCGGTGCCGAGAGCATGAGCATGGTGCCGATGACCGGCAACAAGTTCTCGCCCAACCCATACCTGGCCCAGCACGATCCGGCGGTTTACCTAGGCATGGGCTTGACCGCCGAGCATGTCGCGCGACGCCACAAGGTCAGCCGCGAGGATCAGGACGCCTTCGCCCTGCGCTCGCATCAGAACGCCCTGCGCGCCCAGCAGGAGGGCTACTTTGCGACGAGCATTGTGCCGCTTGAGCTTGAGCTGGTGGAACTGAATGGCGCTGGCACGTCGCACCGGCGCAGCTTCACCTTCGATAAAGACGAGGGGCCGCGCGCCGACACCTCAGTTGCAGCCCTGGCCAAGCTGCGGCCCGCCTTCTCGACCACCGGCAGCGTGACGGCGGGCAACAGTTCGCAGACCAGCGACGGCGCGGCGGCGCTGGTGCTGATGAGCCGCGCCAAGGCCGACGCCCTCGGGCTGAAGCCACGCGCCCGCTTCATCAGCTTCGCCGTGGGTGGCGTCGAGCCCGAGGTGATGGGTATCGGCCCAGTGGTGGCCATCCCCAAGGCGCTCAAGCTGGCCGGCCTGAGCCTGGGCGACATCGACCTGATCGAGCTGAACGAGGCGTTCGCCGCGCAGGCTCTGGCCGTCGTTCGTGAACTGGGGATCGACATCACGAAGGTGAATGTCAACGGTGGCGCAATCGCCCTCGGCCACCCGCTGGGCTGCACCGGGGCCAAGCTCACGGTGCAAATCCTCGATGAACTAGAGCGGCGCGGCGGGCGCTATGGCCTGGTGACGATGTGCATTGGCGGCGGCATGGGCGCCGCCGGGATCTTCGAGCGCCTGTAGCACGGTGAGGGTATGGGAGTGGCAACGCCACGCTCACGAAGCCACAAAGCGAGGTGCGCCGCAGCGCACCTCGCTTTGTGGTTTCGTGCAAATGTGGGACTTGACAATATCAAAGTTTTAGGTATGATAGAACATAGAAACCAAACACTTGTTCGGCCACACGATCTGGCGGCAGAGTCACACACAATAAGCACGAGTGAGGAACTCTATGAGCCACGAGACGGTCGATATTCCCCAGGCGGATGTGCTCTGGGATGTTGCGCTGGTGCCCGAGGCGGTTGCCCGAGGGAAGACTCAGCCCGATGAGATCGGGGTCTACATCGGCACAAAGGTTGCCCGCCAGGGGCTCTACTACACGCAGGCCGCGCGCATCCTGGGATTTGTGAAGCCCGGCAAGCCTGGCGAGCCGATTGAACTCACTCCGTTTGGCCGGGCCTTCACCACCTACAACCAGGCCGATCAGCGTACCTCCCTGCGCCGCATGCTGCTCCAGCGCGAACCAACCCGCTCGGTCGTGGTGGCGCTACGTGCCAGCGAGGGTTTGCGGCGCGCGGAGATTGCCACCGTCCTCCAGAGCCTCGCACCACTCGCCCAGAGTACCGCAGTTCGCCGCGCTGCGACGGTGGCCGCATGGCTTTGCGCCACGAGCCTGGCGCGCTGGGAGCGCGGTCGGCTCGCCTACTGCGGCCCGAATGTGCCGGTGCAGCCATTGCTCCAGCGCCAAAACGCGGCGTAGAAACGTGCTATAGTGCATAATGGGCGCGTCTGCGCCCGCCAATAGCACGAGGCAGTCTCATGATCCCCGATAAGTACCACGATCTGCTGGAGAGTACCGCTCTGGCTCACGTGTCCACCCTTGGCCCCAGCGGCGAGCCACAGTCAAACCCTGTCTGGTTTGGCTGGGATGGCACCCACATCCGGTTTAGCCAGACGACGAAGCGCCAGAAGTATCGCAATCTGCAGCGCGACCCGCGCGTTGCCATCTCGATTGTCGACCCGAACGACCCCTATCGCTATTTGGAGATCCGTGGGAATGTCATCGCCATTGAGGACGACTCCAGCCTGGCCTTTATCAACAGCATGGCTAAAAAGTACCTCGGCCAGGAGATCTACCCGTGGCATATCCCCGGCGACAAGCGGGTGGTCGTGGTGGTGGCCTCCGAACATACCTCGCAGATGGGCTGATCATCCCCGCACATACGCCTCGACCTGCAACGAGATTGTCCTTGATGCGCCGTCTTCACCCATCGTCACCCCGTAGAGGCTGTCGGCGGCCTCGATGGTGCCGCGATTATGGGTGATCAAAATAAACTGAGTCTGATCCGCCAATACCTGCAAGGCATCACGGAAGCGCCCCACGTTTGACTCATCGAGGGCGGCGTCGGTCTCGTCGAGAATACAGAAGGGGCTCGGGTTCACCTTCAGGATGGCGAAGAGCAGGGCCGCTGCGGTGAGGGTGCGCTCGCCCCCAGAGAGCAGCGAGATGCTCTGCTGCTTCTTGCCGGGCGGTCGCACAATAATCTCGACGCCCAGATCGCGCCCGCCGCCCGCCGATTCGCCTGTGTCATCCTCGGGCATGTGGCCGTTGCCGCTCGGCCCGCCGGTGAGCAGGAGCTTTGCCGATCCGCCGCCAAAGAGGCGCACGAAGCTCTGCTCGAACTCGGCGGCCACGGCGTTGAAGGTGTTGATGAAGCGCTGGCGCATCGCGTCATCCAGGGCGGCGATCAGCTCAAGCAGCGAGTCCTCGGCTTTGCGCAGATCAGACACCTGCTCGCTGAGGAAGCGGTGGCGCACGGCGGTCTCCTCGTATTCCTCCAAGGCGAGCTGGTTCACCGCGCCCAGGCGCAGAATCTTTGTCTTTAGCGCGTCGATCTCCGCCTGAAGGTTGTCGGGGTAGGCTCCTGGCGCATCCTCAGCTTGTGGCTCCGCCGCCTCCACATCAATATTATCGGCGGCGGCCCGCTCGTAGAGCGCGTCCTGGCGATCACCGGCGCGCTGAGCCTCCAGGGCGGCGCGGCTGTGGGCGGCCTCACGATCCAGCAGCGTGGCCGTAGCGGACTGCTCGCGGCGCTCCAGATCAGCCTGGAGCAACTCGTCGGCGCGCAGAGCCGCCTCTGCCGGGTCGATCTGGGCGCGCAATGCGTCGATCCCGGCCAGGAGTTCGTGCTGTTCTGCCGCTACACGGGCGTGGGTGACACCAATCTGCTCACGCTCGATCTCTAGATCGGTGATAGTGATGGCGGCATCCGCCATCTGGCGTGCGCCCTCGGCAAGCCTGCGCTCGTGGGTGGCCAGCAGCGTGCGTTCGGCGCGCAGCTGGCCCTCGGCAGAGCCGACGGTGGCCCGCAGGCCCGCCACCCGCCCCTGAGCGACGCGGTCAGCCTGAGTCTCTGCGTCCTGGCGGGCGCGTAGCTCGGCCAGATGGGTCTCGGCAGACACGGCAATAGCTTCTGCGACGGCGCGCACACCCGCCAGTTCGACCTCCTGGCCCCGCAGGGCAACCAGATCGCGGGCCAAACGCTCCTGGCGCTGCGCGGCCCAGGAGCGCTCCTGCTCGGCCTGGGCCAGCCGTCGGCCCGCGTCATCAAGCCCAGCCCGCCGCGATTCAACCTGGCGGGCGGCATCACGGACGTGGGACTCGAACTCGCGCAGCCGCTGCGCCAACCCCTGAGACTGGGCCTCCAGCTCGACCCTGCGGGCCTCGGCGCGATCCACAGCGGCCCGTGCGGCATCGACGCGGCCAGGCAACTCACGCAACTCACGCTCGCGGCGCAGCGCCCCACGCTCCTTTGTCTGGGCACCGCCCGTCACCGATCCGCCGCTGCTCACCTGCTCGCCCTGGAGCGTCACAATCGTCCAGCCGCCGGAGAGCCGCCGCAGTTCGGCCCGCGCTATGGCCATGTCACGTACGATCAGCACCCGGCCAAGCAGCTGCTGAACCACCGCCGCATAGCGCTCGTCATAGTCCACTAGGTCGGCGGCAATGCCGAAGACCGGTGATTGAGGATTGAGGATTGAGGATTGAGCATGCACAATGCTCAAGGTCTCATGCTCAATTCGCTGCGAACGCAGCGAGTCCAGCGGCATAAAGGTAGCCCTACCGACGCCGCTACGCTGTAGGTCGGCGATTACCTCCTCGGCATCCTCCCAGTGCGCGACCACAATGTTCTGGAGGCGCGAGCCGAGAGCGACCTCAACGGCAGTCTCCAGCTCGGCGGGGGTGCGGATGATCGACTGCACGAGGGCGAAGCCGGGGCGGTTCGCCTTCTCGGCCCACTGCATCGCCGCCCGCACGCCGGCGAAAGCCCCGGCGTACGAGCGGGCCAGGCGGTTAAGCGAGTCGAGCCGGGCCTCCGCATCGGCCAGCGCGCGGCGGGCGGCAGCGAGGTCATCGTCGGCGGCGGCGCGCGCGGCCCGCGCCGCATCAAGCTCAGCGCGAACGACATGCTCGGCTTCGGCGGCGGCGGCGCGGGCGACCTCGGCGCGGGCAACCTCGGCCCGCTCGGCCTCGACCTGGGCAGCGGCGGTGGTCAGATGTTCGGCGGCCTGGGCGGCAGCGACATCCAGTTCCGCGCCATCATGATCGAGGCGGGCGGCCTGAGCGCGCAGTTGCTCGGCGCGGTTGATACCCTCGGCCACCGCAGTGGCGGCGCGTACAGAGGCATCCTGAGCCGTGCGCAGCTCACGGGCCAGGGTGTGGCGGGCCAGATCAGATTCTGCCAGCGCGGCCTCGGCGACGTGCAAGGCGGCCCGCTGGGCGTCGAGTGCAGACTCGGCCTGGGCAACCTCATCGGCGGCGGTGCGGCGGCGGGCCTCGTCCTCACCCTGACGCAGGGACAGTTCGTTACGCCGTCGCTCCAGCTCCTCGGCGCGGCGGGCCAGCGCGGACAGCCGCTCGCCATCCACCGCCAGGGCGCGCTGCGCGGACTCGGCGCGGCGGTGCAGCGCGCCGCTGCGCTGGTGCAGCGCGCCCAGGTCATCGCGCCGACCACGTAGAGCCTCGCGCAGCGCGCGCAGGGTGGAGGAAACCTCCAGTTGCGCGGCGCGGGCATGATCGAGGGCAGACTCGAGATCAGCCGCATCGGCGCGCGCGCGAGCGGCGTGGGACTGGGCCGCGCGCCAGAGGTCGGCATAGTGGCGCATCTGGAGGCGGCGCAACTCGATGCTCAACTCGCGGTGCTGGCGGGCCTGACCGGCCTGGCGCTTCAGCGAACGTAGGCGTGGCTCCAGTTCGCCCAGCAGGTCGCCGACCCGCTGGAGGTTACTGTCCGTCTCGCGCAGGCGGCGCAGCGCCTCGGCCTTACGCACCTCGAATCCGCCGATCTCGGCGGCGTCCTCGAAGAGCCGTCGGCGCTCCTCGGGGCGCAGGGTCAGGGCGGCGTCCACTAGACCCTGGTTGATAATCGTGTAGGAGCCGCCGAGGGGCTCGGTGGCCGCCTGGACATCGCGCAGGCGCACGCGGGCGCGGTTGATAAAATATTCGCTGTCGCCGGCGCGGGTGGCGCGACGTGCGATTGTCACCTCGTCGAAATCCAGAGGCAGCAAGCGGTCGCTATTATCAATCGTCAGCGCGACCTCAGCTAGGCCCGCCGGGCTGCGCCGTCCGCTCCCGGCGAAGATTAGCTCCTCCGAGCGCTTGCAGCGCAGGGTGGCGAGGCTCTGCTCGCCCAGCACCCAGCGCACGGCATCGGCGATATTCGACTTGCCCGAACCATTCGGCCCCACCACGGCGGTGATGCCGGGGCGAAACTCGATTGCGGTGCGCGCAGCGAAGGTCTTGAAGCCCTGGATGTCGAGACGCTTGAGGTACATGGGTAGGCATTAGAAGGTAGGGGCAAGAAACAGAATATAGGCCCAGGAAATAAGGTCGTGGGAGGCCCAATGGCCTGTTCCCTAGCGCCCATTTCCCTACGCACCGGCTGCGCATTGTATCACACAGGGCGGTTGCAAAGTCGCCTCCGGCGGGGGTTTGGGGGTGGCAAAGCCACCTCCGAACGATCTTTTTTGGTTAGTTTTTGGCGGTTTTGCCGCCAAAAACTAACCAAAAGCGAGGTCTGGAGCACAGCCCCAGCAACATTGCATCAGCCCGGCTGCGCATTGTATCACAGAGTATCGTATCAATAGATCATCGGGATAATGTTATGTTTGTGACGGTGGATGCGGCTGCAACCGTGGCCGTGGCCGCCGGGAAGGCTGTGCGCGTGGGCGACGCCGTGCGCGTGGGCAACGCCGTGCGCGTGGGCGACGCCGTGCGCGTAGGGGTACGTGTCGCCGTTGCCGTTGCCGTGCGGATCGCCGTCGCCGTGCGCGTGGGCAATGCCGTGCGCGTAGGGGTACGTGTCACCGTCGCCGTTGCCGTGCGCGTGGGCAATGCCGTGCGCGTGGGCAATGCCGTGCGTGTAGGGGTACGTGTCACCGTCGCCGTCGCCGTGCGGATCGCCGTTGCCGTGCGGATCGCCGTCGCCGTGGGCGGGATACTCGTCGCCGTCGCTGTGCGTGTGGGAACGACGGTAGTACTACCAGAATTCGTCAGCACACCAGCCGAAACCGTCGTGCTATCACGAACGAGCAGATAGCTGTAGATCTCGTCCTCGGGTGCCATCCAGATCTCATTTGTCCCACCGGGGCCATAATGCGTATAGGCGTAGGCAAGCACCGGATCCAGAGTCGCCTCGTGCGAACCGTGAGTGAGCGTATTAAACCAGAAATGCTGCCCAGTCCCGGCATTGGTCGACATCCAATCGAACACCTGGGTTGCTGAAGTGTCCGCCTCAATAGACAAATCGCGCCCGAGGGTGAAGTCCGCCGAGGTAAAGCCAGTGGCCGTCGTTGCACCGGCGGTATAGGTGGTCCCATCAATATTCATGAGCGAGGGCGACCCCGAGCCAAGCTCATCCACCAGGAGGGTCGTCGAGCCATTGCGCAACGAGCGAAAAATTCCATCGTAGGTCGCATCAAAGCAAGGTGCGGCAAACGAGATCACCACATGGTCGGGATGTGTGCTTGCGTTCACGGCCTGCTGCACCACCGCGAGACCATCGATAACCTCCGCCGCCGTTTGGCCACCATAGCAAGCATGTGACCACGTATGATCGCCGATGTTCCAGCCCTGGTTGATCAGCCCCACGAGCCCAGGCTGATCGATGATCCACCCCGGCTCCTGTCGTGTCGGCGAGACATCCTTCCCGATCATAAACAAGGATGCGCGCCAGCCTTTGGCCGTAATCAAGTCGATCTGTTTCTGAAGGTTGACGTTGTCGTCCATCCCATGCGACCACGCCCACGCCTTATGATCTTTCAGCGATGCCTTATTCACCGTAATATTCGCAGACGGCTGATCAGAAGCAAACGAGATCACAACCTGTCCAGTCTGACTGCTAGAGAAGACCACGTCGCCGGTTGTCAAGTTATACGTGCTCGATGGAACCGCAGATCCGTTAATCGTCACCAATGGGCTACTCACCGTCCCCAGGTGAACAACGTAGGTCATATCTTTGTAGAATAGCGCGGGGAGCGCACTACGGCTGACGCTAAAGGTGTACTCGTAGGCGATGACACTCTGGGCAGCGGTTGGCGTTCCCGCAACACCAGCAATAAGAACGAGGATGATGATGAAAACAGGTATTCCATTGCGGATGTTATACACAGTAGTATTATCTCCTATACGATATCGAAATCGAATATAACGTACATGTATTATAACCGTATCATATGAAAAGTAAAATAGCAAAAAATACATCCAACAATCCTCTTGGATCCGGGAAGAGGAGTCAGGGCTTCCGCCGACGAAAGCCCTGACTCCTCCTTCACAACCGGAATAGGACTGCGATATTGTGTATAAAAATGACAGCGTACGCGCAAAGCGTACTTTTTCTGAATACTTGACATAACATTTCAGCGTGCTGCATATATTCGCTGGTTCTCGCAGTGGCCGGGCGGCAGGGCTGATGCAAACGCCCCAGACCGCGCTTTTGGTTAGTTTTTGGCGGCTTTGCCGCCAAAAACTAACCAAAAAAGATCGTTCGGGGGTAGCTTTGCCACCCCCAAACCCCCGCCGGAGGCGACTGTGCAACCGCCCTGGGCCGGGCGGTTGCACAGAGTACCGCCCTGCGCTATACTCGGGAAAGCTGGACGCCGATCACGTGCCAGCGCATGCCCGTGGTGTTCGGCACATTGTTGGGATCAGGAGTGGTGCGATGGAACGGGTTCGCGCACATGTGTTTATCTCGGGTCGGGTTCAGGGAGTCAACTTTCGGGCCTACATGCGCGACCGGGCGCGGGAGGCAGGCGTAGAAGGCTGGGTTTGCAATCTGAATGATAGCCGGGTCGAGGCGATCTTCGAGGGCTCGCGCCCCGCAGTGCAAAAGCTGGTGAGTTGGTGCTACAGCGGCCCCGTGCATGCGGAGGTGGCAAAGGTCGAACTCACCTGGGAAGCGCCTACGGGAAAAGAGGGTAGCTTCAGCATCCTCTGGTAGCGCTGTCCGGCGAGGACGCTTGCGCACCGCACCTTCAGCGCCCCTCGCAACCGTTCCGGTGACACAGCCGTCTAAGCCATAACGATCATCGATGTGAAAGGGCGTGCTGATGCAACAATCCCGCTGGAAGCTTGCCACCAGCATGCTGATAAGCCTCGGGATCCTTGCCCTTGCCTTCCTCAACCGGGGCTGGATTATGGAGGCGTTTGACCTCCTGCGTGAGGCGCGACCAGTCTGGCTCATCCTTGCCTTCGCCCTAATCGGGTTGAGCTACCTCGTAAGCTCCCAGGTCTTCAATGTTGTCCTGCGCTCGCTCGGCTACCGGATGAGCCTGATGCGGCTGTGGGCCACTGCCCTGGTGGCGATTGTGGTCAGCCAGTCTGTGCCGGCTGGCGGCGTGGGCAGCTATGCCTTCCTGATGAGTAACTTCACCCGTCGCGGCATCTCGTCCGGCGAGGCGGCCCTGATCGCCTCGCTCGAGACCTTGAGCTACGCGGTCTCGATGTTGCTGATCTTCACCTTCAGCCTGTTCTATCTGGCCGGCCGTGGCCTGGCCACCGGCGAGTCGAGCTATGTGGCGGCGATCATCGGCGTGGCCCTGATCAGCACGGTGGCCTTCGTCCTCACCCGCAGCGAGGCGACCATGCAACGCTGGCTGCGCGGGCTGAAGAATGGCTTGGCCCGGCTGCTCGGCCAGCGCTGGGGCGACGGCTGGATGAGTCGGATCGTCACCGACCTAACCCGAGGCCGTGCGCTGCTCTCTAGCCGCCGCCGCGATGTGGCGCTCCTCGTGATCATCCAGATCACCGCGCTGAGCGGCCACAGCTTGGCAATGCTGCTGGTACTGCATAGCCTCGGCGTCAGCACTACCTTCGGCGCGGTGATGGCCGCCTTCGGCATCGCCCTGATCACCTCCACCTTCAATGTGCTTCCCGGCGGCGGCGGCACCGTTGAGGCCGCCCTGGTGGCCGTCCTCAGCCAGCTTGGCGTTGGTCCGGCAGCCGTGCCGGCGGCGATCATCTTCCGCCTCTTCAACTTCTGGCTGGCCGCGCCGATCGCCACCGCATGCTACCACTGGCTCATGCACGAGGAGGTGACGCCCCTCGTCTCGCGCTATCGGGTCGGTGAGGCTACCGCGCCACACGCTGAGTAGAGCCACCTGACCACCATAAGGGCGCAGCAGTCGCTTAACGACTGCTGCGCCCTTATGGTGTCTGCAGGTAGGTTTCCCTAGCTAGGCCACAGCGGTCGGCTGGTCGTCACGGCGAAACCAGCGCTGCCACTCGCGATGCTCCCAGACCACCAGCAGCTGGGCGGCGTTGAAGATTGACGAGTAGGTGCCGCTGATCAGGCCGATCAGCAGGATCGCCACAAAGTTACGGATGCTCTGCCCGCCGAAGAGCAGCAGCGCCGTGAGGGTGAAGAGCGTCGTGATCTGCGTGTTGATCGAGCGCGGCAGGGTCTGCACGATGCTGTGGTTGACGATGTTGTCGAAGATCTCGCCAGATCGCTGGCTGATCAGATTCTCGCGGATGCGGTCGAAAACCACGATCGTATCGTGAACCGAGAAGCTGAGAATTGTGAGCAGAGCGGTCAGGAAGAGCGCGTCAACCTCAAGCCCAAAGAAGGTACCCAGAATTGCGGCAACGCCGAGAACCAGCAGCACATCGTGGAGCATCGCCACGAGCGCGCACACGCCGTAGCGTAGCGGGTGCGGCGCCTGACGGAAGGCCCAGGTTAGATAGAGCAGAATAAACAGCGAGGCACCAAGCACCGCGATAACCGCGCTGCGCGTACTCTCCTGGCTCACCGTCGGGCCGACGTTCTCCAAGCGTTCGCGGGTCACCTCCCCGAAGGCTGTCTTGAGCGCAGCGAACACCGTGTTGATCTCGCTGTTGAGGTCGGTAGTGCTCAGCGAGCGCGTACGCACCAGCACCTCGGCGGCGGGCTTGCCATCCAGCGTGGCCGAACTCAGTTGCACCAGCGCGCCCTCAAAGCCATTCTTCGTAAAGACATCGACGATGGCGTTGGTGTCCACGTCGGCTGGGAGCTTGCCGGGGAAACGCAGATCCCAGAGCGAGCCGCCGCTAAAGTCGATGCTCGGGCGCAGGCCAATCCGAAAGCTCCCGGTGGTGATCAGCGGGTGCAGCAAAAGAAAGTAGAGCCCCGGCAGAATGACTAGCAACGATATGGTGAACCACCAGTAGCGGTGGCGGACGAGGTTTTCCATGGCGGTGTCCTGTATCCAGTCTGCGGTGAGCTACATCGCCTCGGCGGTCGTGGCGGGTTCGGCTGATGGCGTACTGCGCCGGTCGATCCCAAAAAGCCAGGCGTTCCGCTCGCTGAACACTGGCGCGGCCAATCGCAGGAAGGTGCGGGTGACGACAATGGCGGTGAACAGGCTGACCACAATGCCCAGGAAGAGCGTGATCGCAAAGCCCTTGATGATGCTCACCCCGAAGCTGTTGCCGAAGAGGAACAGCACAATGCTGGTGATGATCGTCGAGGCGTTCGAGTCGCGGATGGCTGGCCAGGATTCCTCGAAGCCAAGCTCAAGCGCGGTGCGAATATCGCGACCGCGTCGGTACTCCTCGCGCAGGCGGGCGAAGATCAGCACGTTGGCGTCTACCGCTAGGCCGATCGACAGGATGAAGCCCGCGATGCCCGGCAACGTCAGGGTGATCGGGATCAGCCGATAGATCGCAAAGCTGATCGCGGTGTAGATCATCAGGGCCAGAGCCGAGAGGAAACCGGGGAGCCGGTAGAACAGCACCATGAACAAGGCCACCACGATCAGGCCAGCGATGCCTGCGGTGACGCTGGTGTGTACCGAGTCCTGTCCAAGGGTTGCTGAAACAGTGCGGCTTGTCTCCACGCCCAGCGGGATGGGCAGGGCTCCATATTTCAACTGGTTGAGGATGCGATCACGACTCTCGGTATTATCCGTCTCAATAATGCCGGAGCCATTCGGCAGAGCCGCGTTGACTCTCGGGCAACTCACCACCGTACTGTCGAGGACAATACACATTGGCTTGCCGATGTTCGCCGATGTGAACTGCTCCAGACTACGCGCCGAGTTGCCCTTGAAGGCAAAGGCGACGGCTGGGATGCCGCCTAAGGTACCGCCCTGTGAGAAGGATGGCAGCACCGCGCTGGTATCAAGATCCTTGCCGTCAGTGATGCTCTGGTAGATCGGGCCAGTCGCAACGGTAGGCGTCAGCGTGGCCGTGCCAGAGACCGGGTTTGTATTCGTTAGCTTCGCCGCCGGGTTTGGGTTGCCCGTGGTGCGAACCAGCGTCCCGGTGAGGATGTACTGACCCTGGGAGTCGATGAACTCTAGGCGGCCGGTGCCGCGCAGCGTTTCAACCGCCTGATCAGGGTTTTCTACACCCGGCAACTCAACGATGATGCGGTTATTGCCCGCCACCTGCACCACCGTCTCGCCGACACCGAGGCCATTGATCCGGCGCTCAATCACCCCAGCCGCCGTCTGCATCTCATCCTTTGTGACGGTAGCGCTGGTTGTCTGCAGCAGCACCTGGATGCCGCCCTGGAGGTCAAGGCCGAGGCGGAAGCGCACATCGCGCCCAAGGAAGCTCTGGCTAGGGGCGAAATTGATGAAGAGCGCCACTCCAGCGACAATCGCGATCAGCAACAGAGAGTAGAGATCTCGGCTACGCACAATAAACCACCCGATTCCGTTGTGAGTTGATTGCAAACCGCGCCATTATAGACGTGGCTAGGATGAGTGTCAATCTATGAGTTGTCTCGCGTTTGGGCAGATTCGCCGCCCAAACGCGAGACAACGTAGGTTTGGGACGCAGCACCAAAGGTGTTGACGTGGCCCCGCTGATCCGCTACTTCCCGGTGGCACGCAGGGCGGCGTCAATCGTACTCGCCAACTGACTCGCGTCCACCTGCTGGCCATTCACGTCAAACGTCGGGGTGGCACTGATCCCGGCGGCTTCCGCCGTCTGCGCCGACTCACCTATCACTTGGCGGTTCGCCCCGCTGCTCAGGCAGTTGTCGAAGGTGCTGCGGCTCAGTCCAAGCTGGCCAGCATAGCTGCTAAAAATGGTCGCGGGCGAACTTATCTCTGCCCACTGATCCTGGTTGAGGAACAACATCTCGTGCATCTGCCAGTACTTGGCCTGATCCTGATCGCCGGCACAGCGGGACGCCTCGGCAGACACCTGGGAGTTTCGATGCATCGTCAGCGGCATCTCGTGATAGATGAACTGCACCTTGCCGGTGTTCACATAGTCACGATCAATGATCGGAGCCAGGCTCTTCTCGTAGAAGGCGCACGAGGGGCACTGGAAATCGCCGTATTCGGTCACCTTGATACTGGCCTTGGGATTACCCTTATAGTAGTGGCCATCGGCGGTGCGCCCGATCGCTGCGGTGACCGGGGTTGCGGCGCTTTCGCTCGGTTTGCCTCTGAGGGCGAACACTCCCGCAAATCCAAGCACGAGGATCAGCACCCCGCCAATAATCAGGTAAAAGGTCGTCAGCGGACGACGGCTGTTACGCGCAACTTTCCGACCGCGCTGGCCCTGAACACTCATGGGTCGCTCCTGAATTTCCGAATCCAGTTTTCAGCTTGTGAGACACAGGTGGGGAACACGATCATATGAGGCATTATAGCGGGGCGGGGGGCGGGGGTCAAACCATGCTTGGCCGCTCCCAGGGGATGTTGAGGATGCGATACAAGCGCGACCTCGCGACCTCGCCGAAATGTAACGTTGCTCTGCAGCTTGTCTGATGATTGAATCCCGGCGGCGCGCTACATGCGGCGGTGCCGACTTTCATAAAAAAGAAGCGGTTTTACTAATAAAACTCTTGGACATATAAAGCACCCTGTTGTATAATTGCCAAAGATTGTAAGCTATCTCTACTATGCGACAGCGTGTATGCCATTCGGATGCTCCAGCCAGATCTAGGGCTGTACACCGAGAGGTAGGCGCGGCGCTTTGTTTTTATGTGTAGCGACGTATACCGCGTGGGGATGCCTCACCGCTCGCTAGGATGTCCAGGGAGGTCACGATGACCAGTGCCGGTACCACCCCAGCCGTCGCAGCTCGACGACCTGATGGTACGCCAGTCAGTGGTTCTTTGATCGAGCTAGCCCCCGACTCGATCAGTACACCGCTTCGCCCCGTCGAGTCAATTCGTCCGCTTAAGCTTCTCCTGATCACGCCAAAAGGCAAGAAGGAGGAGGATACCAGTCAGAAGGCGCTCTTCTCGATGGCGGTAGGCGTGCTGGTGAGCATTACGCCACCACAGCATGTGATCGAACTGACCGACGAGATCTTTGGTGATGTGATCAACTACGATGGCGGCTATGACATGGTCGGCATCACCACACGCACGCTGAATGCCACCAGGGCCTACGAGATCGCCGACGGCTTCCGCGCCCGTGGTACGCCGGTGATTCTCGGCGGCGTCCACGTCTCGTTCAACTACGACGAGGCCCACGCCCACGCCGACTGCGTGGTCAGCGGCGAGGCCGAAAACCTCTGGACGACTCTGCTCCAGGATCTGGCCGACGGCACGCTCCAGCGCCGCTATGATGCTCCCAATTTCCCTCCGGTCAATGATGTGCCGGAGATCGACTATGAGCGCATTTTTCGCTGTAGTCAGCGCGGCCAGGTCGACTCGCGCAAGTCGATCCCGATCTATATCACTCGCGGATGTCCCTTCACCTGCTCGTTCTGCGTCACCCCGAACTTCACTGGCCGGCTCTACCGCATGCAGACACCCGAGGCCATCCGCGCGCAGATCGCCACCGCTAAGCGGGTCTGGTTCCGCGAGACGCGCTATGGCAAAAAGCCCTGGTTCATGTTCACCGACGAGAACCTGGGTGTGAACAAACAGCGTATGTGGGATGTCATGGAGGTTCTGGCCACGTGCAACATCCGCTTTAGCAGCTTCATCAGCCTGAAGTTCCTCGATGACCTGAAGACGGTTAAGCTGCTGGTGAAGGCGGGCTGCGCGATGGCGATGGTCGGCTTCGAGTCGATCAACCAGGAGACGCTCAAGGCGTATAACAAGGGTCGGATCAACACGGCCGCCGACTACGCACGGATCATCGCCGACTGTCGCAAGGCGGGGCTGCCCATCCAGTGCAATTTCCTGGTCAACCCCGCCATCGACACCTACGAAGATATGGCCGCCACAATGAAGTTTGTGGTCGAGAATGCCCTGGTTATGCCGATCTCCTCCATCCTTACGCCCTACCCCGGCACACAGTTGTATCTCGACTATAAGGCCCAGGGTCTGGTGGTCGATGAGGACTGGGATAAATACACGGCCCACAACCTCGTGGTGCGCTGTGAGCGCTACGATCCCTACGATTACCAGATCAAGTACATGGAGTACTTCCTGGGCATGTTCACCTGGCGGGCCAACATCCGCCGCGTGCGGATGAATAACAATAAGCTGATCACCACGGTGACGAGCCTGGCCTTCCGGCGCAACCTGCGGGATCAGCTCGAAAACTGCAAGCATGGCCCGCGCCGTCCCCTGGCCCAGGATAACCTGCCCCCCCCACCGCAGCGTGCGGTTTCAAGCGAGCCGGTCGAAACGGCCTGAGGGCCCGTCACATTAGCGGAAGAGGTTCTGCATGAGCATGGTTGTTGACCCAGAGATCGTAGCGCAGACTCGCAAGCCGTTTGTCGCCCCCACCAAGCGGAAGAAGTGGCTGATCATCCAGCCAAAGAGCAACACGCCGCTGATGGTCGACTCGGGCAAGGTGAGCATGCCGCTCAATCTGATGATGGTCGCCACAATGGCGAACACGAATTTTGATATCGACTTCCTCGACGAGCGCATCGGCGACGAGATCCCCCAGGATTTCTCCGAGTACGATGTGATCGCCATGACGTCGCGCACGCTCAACGCGACGCGGGCCTATGCGATTGGCGACCGCGCCCTCGCCCAGGGCAAGAAGGTGATCCTCGGCGGCGTCCACCCTACGATGCAGCCCGAAGAGGCTATCCAGCACTCCAGTACGGTGGTCTTCGGCGAGATCGAGTCGATCTATGAGCAGCTAACCCAGGATATCTACGAGAATACCCTCAGGCCGATCTACAAGCCTGCGCCGGAGGAGGGCTGGAAGCCGCTCACCGAGATGCCGCGCCCCGACTTTCGCTTTACCCGCAGATCAAAGCACGCGAAGAACTACTCGCAACGCCTGCCGCTGCTCGCCACCAAAGGCTGCCCCGTCGGCTGCAATTTCTGCTGCACCCCGCGTATCTATGGTAAGACCTTCCGCACCCGCGAGGCGGATCATATGCTTGCGGAGATCAAGGCGCACCAGGATCACGCTGGCAAGACGGATCTGCGCTTCTCGTTCATGGACGACAATATCTGCTTCAAGCCAGCTTACGCCAATGAGCTTTTCAACGCTATGGTGGGCGTGGGTGCGAAGTGGAACGCGAATATCTCGATGAACTTCCTTGAGAAGCCTGAGTTCGTCGAACTGGCGGCCACCGCTGGCTGCGAGATGTTCAATGTCGGCTTTGAGTCGGTCTCGCCCGAGACGATTAAGTATGTCCACAAGGGCTCGAACCGGGTATCAAACTATGAAGAGGTGGTCGCCAACGTCCACAAGCAGGGTATTGCCATCCAGGGCTACTTCATTTTCGGCTTCGATACCGACACCAACAGCAGCTTTCAGCACACCTTCGACTTTATTATGAAGAACCGGATCGAGTTTCCGGTCTTCACCATCGCCACCCCTTTCCCCGGCACGCCCTGGTTCGAGGAGATCAAGCCACGGATCACCCACTTCGACTGGGATAAGTACGACACCTTCCACTACATGTACGAGCCGGCCAAGATCGGGCGCGAACAGTTCCTCAAAAACTTTATTAAGGTTCAGCGTGCGGTCTACTCGTGGCCGGGGATCTATAAGCGTATGGCAGGCCGCAAGCTCGATTGGGTCTGGCTGGTCAACATTGCCATGCACAACTTCACGCAGCGGCTCACGCCCGACATGTTGATGTAAGATCACTGAGCCGCTGAGGGTGTGAGGTACTGAATACAGAGAGGGGGTGGCGGGCAATGCCCGCCAC
>CAISPW010000334.1 GCA_903887465.1 uncultured Oscillochloris sp.
ACCGCCTCGGCATGCTTGATCTCGGTGATATCATAGTTGACCCCGATCATACGCTCGGGTGTGCCGTCCACGCTCCAGATCACATCAGCAAATGCCTTCAGCACATGAATGGAGCCGTCGGGCCACACCACGCGAAACTCGGTGTCGTAGGGCCGCTCGCCACGGCGCGCTTGAGCCGAGATCGTATCGCTCTCCACACGGTCGTCGGGGTGTATCCCCTGGAGCCATGCCTCGTAGGCACCGGTAAAATCCTCGCGCCGCACGCCGTACAGCGCATACATGCGCTCATCCCAGAATACCTCATCCTTCTGGATGTCCCAATCCCACACACCGATATGGGCAGCGCGCGTCGCGAGTTCCAGGCGGTTAGCCAGCCGGCGGATCGTGGCTTCCGCCTGCTTAGACGCGGTGACGTCCTGCACAAATCCGTACAGGGTGATCTCCCCCGTGACCGAGTTGTAGTGCTTTGCGATGGTGAGAATCGTATCAATGATCTCCCCCCGCTTGCAGCGGTAGCGATTCTCATAGACGCGCCAGTTGCCCTGCGCCTGCAAGATATCGGCGAGTACCTCGGGATGCCGCGCGGGGTCGGCGTAGAGGACGTCCTTGACGGAGCGCAGATTGACCGCCATCCACATCTCCTCCGGCGAGTCGTACCCGAGCATCGTGGCCAGGGCCGGGTTGAGGTAGAGGATCTTCCCCCCCGGCGTGGATTGGAACATGCCGATGGGAACGTGTTCCAGCAGATCGTGTGTATGCGGTTCGCTCGCACGCAGTTTCAGCCCGCCGATTTGCGGCTCCTGATCCTCGCGGGCGGGCGGGCCATCGCCGTCGGCGTCCGCGCCGACCGTGGCCGCGCCGATCTGGCTACCATCGCCGAAGACAAGCATGCCTAGCCGGGCGCGGTCGGACTCAGGCAGCCCGACGGCCTTCGTCTCGAAGGCTGCGCGCGCGGTGGCCTCATCGAACTCCTTGCGCAGATCGCGAAGCTGCGCCGCCAGCGCTGCAAGATCATCGCGCATCGTTCGCCACCCCCTCCAAAAATAGCCGATAGCCAATACTATAGATCCCCACACGAACAATTGCAACCATAACAGGCGCTGGAGCGCCCTTGCACCGTTGTCTCACCTGTGAGAACATGCATGGGGCGATCTCTGAAGTAGCATAGGAATACAGTAATGGGCATCACTCACCGATACGCACGGCTCCTGTCGATCCTCGCCGCGCTGGCTCTGATGGCGGGCATGCTCGCCGCCACGCCGGCGCGGGCAGCTGGCGGCACCGTCAGCCCCCAGGAGGGCGGGGTCGGCACGCGCTTTAATTTTAGCGCCGATGGTTTCCGGCCCGCAGAGCGGGTCGACTCCTGGGTCACTGGCCCCGATGGCAGCGTGAACCCGCGCTACCCGTCGGTCTACGCCGACGCAAGCGGGGCGATTGTCTGGTCATGGGACGTGGCCCCCGGCACGGCCAACGGTTCGTGGGATATGACCGCCCGTGGGATCGTCAGCGATATCCGCGTGGTGATCGGCTTCACCGTGGTCGGATCGACCCCCACCGCGCTCCCCGCCAGCGTCAGCCCGACCTCGGGCCCGGCGGGCACCACCTTCTCCTTCCGCGTGGGCGGCCTGAAGCCCGGCGAGCGGGTGGGGGCCTGGCTCACCCAGCCCGACGGATCGAGCCGCAATTTCGTCCCCGGCAAAGAGTTTCGGGCCTACGCCGACGACAGCGGCTCGGTGAGTTGGGATTGGAAATCACCCGCCGACGCGCCAGTCGGGGACTGGCAGGCCAACACCCGTGGCCTCGACAGCGACCGCCAGGTGAGCTTCGGCTTCAGCATCAGCGGCCCCCCGCCCGCCGGCCCCGTCCGCTCGATCACACCCACCTCGGGCGCGCCCGGCACCACCTTCACCGTGGTGGTGGGCGGCTTTAAGCCCAGCGAGCGCGTAGGCAGTTGGCTCAACCAACCCGATGGCGCCCGGCGCGAGGCTACGCCCTACATCGTCGCCGACGGCAGCGGCGTGGCTACTTGGTCGTGGCGCTCCCCGACCGACGCCCCCAGCGGCGAATGGCAGGCGGTGACGCACGGGCGCGACGCGGGCCTGGAGGTCGTCCTGGCCTTCACCGTCACCGGGGCGAACCCCGCCCCCGCCGCCATGGACGCGCCGACGATCACCGTCAACCCAGTCAGCGCCCACCCCGGCGACACCCTGACGATCAGCGTCGGCGGCTTCCAGGCCCGCGAGGATCTGAACTACTGGCCCACGCGGCCCGACCGCCTGACCGTGGATAACCGCACCGTGATCACCGCCGACCGCGAGGGCGGGGCCACCTTCACCTACCAGATACCCAACAACGCGATTTCCGGAACCTGGGACATGAACGTCGTCGGCGACAGCTCGAACCGCAGCGCGCAGGCCCCCTTCACCGTGACCGTCGCCACGCGGCCCTCCACCGCCACGCCGCCGTCCGGGCCGGCGGGGACGACCTTCACGTTTACGGCCAGCGGCTTCCGCGACCTGCCCGAGAAGGTCTTCTTCTGGTTCATCGACCCGAACGGGAAGGGCGTGGACGGCCCGAAGTGGCAGCATAATAGCGAGGATAGCACAGTGACGTGGCAGTGGGACTCCCCCGCAGACGTGATCGGCGGCCAGTGGCGGGCGGTCGCCCACGGCGAGGTATCGGGCGTCGAGCGGGTAATCCCCTTCACGATCACTCGCGACGCGCCCCCCGCCGCCCCCAGCGCCTCGGTGTCGCCCGAGAGCGGCGGGCCGGGCACCACCTTCACCTTCACCGCCGACGGCTTCAAGGAGGGCGAGCGGGTTGGCTATTGGCTCAACCTGCCCGACGGCACCATCGTGCGCTTCGACCACGAGGTAGGCGGCGATAACAAGGGCCGTGTAACGTGGTCGTGGACGGCTCCAGAGAACGCACAGCGCGGACACTACACGATGAGCGCCCGCAGCTCGCAGGTCAACAAGCGCGGCAGCGACCGGAGCTACGACATCCAGTTCACAGTGCAATAGGCGACGCCTGGGCCGCAGGAGGGGTTGGATCGCGGGGGGTTTGGATCGCAAACGACGCGAACGGTGGCGGATGACACGAACGCGAAGTTCGCGAAGTTCGCGGACTTCGCGGACTTCGCGTTCGCGAAGTTCGCCCGGCTTCGCGAACTTCGCGATCCAACCCCCCGCGCGATCCCCCCCCTATGGTGGACGACAGAGCCGCGTGACCGGCTTGGATATGTGAGGATGCCGGTGGCCGGTAGCCGTAAAAAGTGCTTAAAAGCAAACGATTGACAAATTTTGTTGACTCCTATATAATTTGCACCAGCATAAGCCTTTTGATATCAATACTTCATTACCTCGTTCGTTCATCGCCGTCCACTCACATGGGCGGTATGGAACGCTGATAGCAGCCAGGCGCGCTGGCCGTACCTGGTATTCGCCCTGGACTAAGGTCTTGTAGCAAGTGGAGGTTCGCCCATGCGCGACGACGATGATCTGGTACCACCCCGCTGGCGTTCGCTGTTCAACAACCAGGACTGGCTGATGCACGACATCATGGTCAAGTCGTTCTGGGCCTTCGGTGTGATTGCGGCCGTTGCTCACCTTGCCGTATGGCTCTGGCGGCCCTGGCTGAACGCTGGTATTTAAGTCGTAAGGTGGCATGTACGAGTAGGGGTGGCCACCGCATGCCCCGTCGTCATGTCCTCCGATAGAAACGTCTAGGAGGGTTCGCCATGCCCCCTCGCAGTCCGGTTCGCACCAACATCGTGATCTTTACGATCCTGGGCTTTGTGGTTGCCCTGCTGATTCACTTTGTCGTACTCAGCTCGGTGCGCTACAATTGGTTTGATAGCCTGACTCCCCAGGGCACGCCCGGCGCCTCGATCATGGTCATGCTGGCCTATCTCGGCTTCTAGCGGAGCAGACAGCCACGTGCCGGCGCTGTCGCCGACCGACAAGCAGACAGACAACAACCGCCGGCAGGCCATCTGCTGGCGGTTGTTGCCTATCAGGGTGGCTGGACGTGGTCGATTTTGCACATAGGACAAAATTTGACCTCGAAAAGCATCTCGTGTATACTTGGGCGGTACCGCCCCGCCTTATGGCGCTCCACGCCAGCATGTCGCTCAATCCGCTCCCGGCCGAGGGCAGGCGGCATACCGTACTACCTGCGGATGTATGTCGGAGCCGGCCCCGCAGTGCGCGGCATCACCGGGCTGCTGACCTGGAGTTGAGGAGACTCCCATGCAATCGTCGACCCGGCCAAACGATCGACAGACGGCAATTTTTGTCTCGGTGGCCGTAGGCATCATCGTGGCCGTGGTTACCACCGCGACCTTCTACTGGGTCTATGACCTAGCCCTCGGCCGAGAGCGTGTCGCCGCCGCTACCCTCGCAAAGGCGGTGTGGAGCCCGAGCGACGGCACGAAGGCGATTAGCGCAGCTGCACCAAATGTCCCGACCGATGCACGCCAGCCCTGGCTTGGTGTGAGCGCCTGGACCGCAGGTGTGCAGGCTGGCCAGACATGGGTTACCAATAACCCGAACCCGGTCAACGTCCAGGTACTTACCGGGATGAGTTCGGCCCAGATCTGGGCGTACATGCAGCAGTATGTGGCCGGCGGCCTCGGCGTCAGCTGCCAGTATTGCCACGACATTAACAATTTCTCCCTCGACACGTTCCCCCAGAAGGTCGCCGCCCGGAACATGATGTACCTGGCGAACGACCTGAACGCGAACTTCATCCTTAAGCTGCCCAACTGGCGTGGTAACTACGTTCAGTGCGCTACCTGCCACAACAGCAAGCCGAATAACATGGAGGCGTTCGGCCCCCAGTTCGCCGGCAGCGTCCCGCCGATCAAGGTGACGGTCGATCCGCTCGATGCCGCAGGCGTGCCGATTACCGACCCGGCCAAGAAGCCGGTCGCGATCCAGGGCAAGGTTAAGCTGCAGGAAGCCGTCCTCTACTACATCTATAACTACCAGGTCTGGAAGCCCTATGACGCGGCTGACCCGGCGAGCGGTCGTGGCTCACTGGCGCTGGAGTATAAGGGCGGGCGCACGCAGGACCAGGTGACGAATAATCAGAACGTGATGAACTACATGGGCTGGAGCTTGGGGGTTGGCTGCAACTACTGCCACAACTCGCGCAACTTCCCGGCCTATGAGACGGCCCCGGTCAGCAATGTGACCAACCAGCTCTACGCCTACAACAAGCGCAAGGCCCAGCAGATGCTGCTGATGACTTCGTGGATCCAGGCGAACTGGGTGACCTACGGCGCGATCGGCAAGGATGCCATTCCGACTCCGCTGGAGGGTGGGGCGAGCAAGCTCTCTTACCACCTGATCGATGGGAAGTACTATGTTGAGCCTGGCTGCTTCACCTGCCACCAGGGCTTCAATAACATCGATGGGATCAGCGTGCCGAGAGCGGCGATGAACCAGGTCTCCTTCAAGGATCTGGGCGACGCGGGCCAGGTGGTCTTCCCGCAGGCGCTGCGCGGCGGACAGTAAGCTTCGAGTGCTGAGCGCTGAGTGCTGGGTGTTGAGTGCGCGCACTCGGCACTCAGCACTCGGCATATACTCCTCAGAAATGAGAACCCCATGCGCGATCTCCGCGATAGCTCCGGCGTCACCCCCCCGCCGCCCGTCGTTACGCCGGTTGTCAAAGCCAGCAGCGGGGTTCGTGGTGTCCTGAGCCGCTCGATCACGCTCATGAAGCCGGTGACCTGGTTCGCGCCGGGCTGGGCCTTCCTCTGTGGTGCGGTGGCGAGCGGGCAACTGGGCCTGTCTATCGATGTCGTTGGTCGGCTGCTCCTGGGCATTCTCATGGCCGGCCCGATCCTCACCGGGCTCTCGCAGGTGGTCAACGACTACTGCGACCGCGAGGTGGACGCGATCAACGAGCCGCATCGGCTTATCCCCTCGGGCAGGATCAGCCTGCGCCACGTCTATATCCTCACCATCATGCTCACCTGGATCGGCTGCGGCATCGCGATCTACCTCGGTCGCGATGTGGCCCTCTATGTGGGCATCGGCCTGATCTGTGCCCTCTCCTATAGCATGAAACCGCTGCGCGGCAAGCGCAATGGCTGGGTGGGCAACACTCTGGTGGCGATCTCGTACGAGGGGCTGGCCTGGCTCGCTGGCCACGTCGCCTTCAGTTCGCTTACCAGCCAGAGCCTCGCTATCGCGATGCTCTACTCCCTCGGTGCCCACGGGATCATGACGGTCAATGACTTCAAGAGCATCGCCGGCGACTCACGCATGGGTATCCGCTCCATCCCAGTGCAGTATGGCAAAGTGATGGCCGCGCGTCTGGTGGTGATCACCATGGGCGTCGCACAGATCGGCGTGATCGGCCTGCTGCTCTGGTGGGGCCACCCGATCTCGGCGGCGGTGGTCGGCATGCTCCTGGCCGCCCAGAGCATCCCGAACGTGCGTTTCATCCGCGATCCGGAGCATAACGAGGTCTTCTTCAACGCCACGGCGATTATGCTGTTTGTTTGGGGGATGCTCGCCGCCGCAATCGGGCTGGCAGGGTGATCATCGTATCGTAAGGCCGAAGCAATCGCGCCTGTCGCTTTGCGACAGGCGCGATTGCTTCGGTCTTACAGGGGACATGATATGGCACCACGGGTACTGATTGTCGGCGCGTCTGTCGGCGGGGCCACGGCGGCGATTACGCTACGCGGGCTTGGCATCGAGACGGTGATGATCGAGAAGGAGTTGCTCAAGGCCAAGCCCTGCGGTGGCGCGATGCCCCCAGCGGCCTTCCGCGAGTTTGATCTGCCGACCCACCTGATCGACCGTAAGGTGAAGCACTGCCTGATCGTCTCGCCGTCCGGCCAGGAGACGCGCATCCCTGTCGTCAGTACTACCCCCACCGACGATGACTATGTGGCCATGGTACGCCGCGAGGTGTTCGACGGCTATCTGCGCGAGCGCGCCCAGGCGCGCGGTGCCGAGTTGATCCACGCCCAGCTTGTGGGCCTGGACGTGACCTCCGCTGGTGTGCGTGCCCGCTATCGCTCAATGTCTGACGGCGGCGAGCATGTGATTGACGCCGCTGTGGTGATTGGTGCCGATGGGTCGTACTCTCCCACCGCTAAATTTCTTGGCCTGCCCGCCCTGCCTCGCGCTATCGCGATCCAGGAGCGTATGGTGCTCCCTGCCAGCCAGATGGCCCGCTGGGAAGATACTGCGGATATCTACCTGGGTCAGGAGGTTAGCCCTGACCTCTACGCCTGGGCCTTCCCAAAGCAGGATCATATCGCCATCGGGATCGGCGCAGGCCCTGGCCATACCCAGCGGGCGAAGGAATTGCTGGCCAACCTCAAACGGCGGATCGGCCCGGCCCTCGCTGGCGGTCGGGTGATCCTGCGCGAGGCCCACGCCCTGCCTATGGAGCCGCGCAAGCAGATGGCCTTTGACCGCGCCATGCTGATCGGCGATGCCGCTGGCTTGGTTGTCCACACCTCCGGCGAGGGGATCTACTGGGCCATGAAGAGTGGCCAACTCGCCGCCCAGGTGCTGGCCCAGCACCTCGATGCGCCTACGGCGCAGAACCTGCGCGCCTACGAGCGTATCTGGTGGATGCAGTATGGCACCATGTATAAGTTCCTAGAAATCCTCCAGTGGTGGGGCTATGGCAACGAGCGGCAGATGGAGGTCTTTACCGAGATGTGCCGTAACCCCGATGTGCAGCGGCTCACCTTCGACAGCTACATGTACAAGACGATGGTCCCCGCTCCTTGGGCTGTCCAGATGAAGATGACCTGGGATATCATCCGCGCCCAAGCCCGCAACTATGTCCGTCGGCGTACCCCGCTACGCGAGCGCGACCGGGTTCTTGCCGAGGTCTAGTCGCCCTGCCAATACGGATCAAGGTCAGGGCTGCCGCCCTCAAGCCGCCCCAATCCAAAGACCCCCGGCGCGCAGTGCGCGTCGGGGGCCTCTCCGGTCGGGGGGCGGAACCTACTTCACCGTGAGCTGTCCGGCCATGCCGGCTGCATAGTGTCCGGGGAAGGTGCAGAGGAAGATATAGGTACCGACAGCGGGTGCCTTGAAGGTGACCGTGCCAGACTCGCCGGCGTTGACGATCGGCATCGCCACGAGCAGCCCCTTTGTGTTGCCTGGGGGGACGGCACCGGCCGGGTTACGCGCCTTGGCCATTGATGCGGCCGCCGCCGCCACGACCGTATCGACGCTGCTGTTCTCCACCAGCACCCAGTTGTGCTGCACGGCGGTGGCGTTGTTCTTGAAGCTCACCGTGTAGAGTTTGCCTGCAGTGGCTTCCAGCGCAGTCGTATCGAAGACCAGCATGTCGCCGTCCGAGCCGAGACTCAGCGGGGTGCCGCTGCCGGTGGTTACAGCCGGGCCGACTGGCTCGGTCAGTATGCTGGGGTTGGGGGTTGCGGTTGCCGCCGCCGGTGCCGCTGCCGCCGCCGCCGCCGTGGCCGCCGCGTCTACCGCGACCGTAGTTTGAGCTGCAGCTGCATCCGTGGGTGCCGCCGCAGGTACTGCCGCTGCCGGTGCCCCGCCCGATGCTCCGACCGCAAGCGCGATGATCAGCATGATCACGCCCACCGCTATGGCCGCCCCGATTAGGTAGATCAACGGCGGGCCACCCGCGCTGCCGCCACTAAAGGCCGACCCGCCATCGTTACGACCCGAACCCCCCGAGCCGCCAAAGTTTCCTGAGCCGCGCCAACTCATGCGAGCCTCCTCTTCCATAGAGTATCTGCTTGTGACACACCGCAATATCTAGTGTATCACAAAATGACAAAGACATTGCAAATAATACAAATGCTTTGGTGCCGGAATAGCGGGCACGGTTCGCGCCGCTCCAGACTTGTGTTGCCCCACGGTGGGATTGATCTCAATCAAGGTTCTGGAGATGTAGAAGATATCCGGGGCCGCAGATTGTGGTGCCAAGATCTGACGGACGACCGCGCTGGTT
Source organism: uncultured Oscillochloris sp. (assembly GCA_903887465.1). Classification (GTDB taxonomy): domain Bacteria; phylum Chloroflexota; class Chloroflexia; order Chloroflexales; family Chloroflexaceae; genus Oscillochloris. The sequence continues at coordinate 8,968 of CAISPW010000334.1, forward strand.
ACAGCTACGTATCCCTGCCCGATACGATGGGCGTAGATATGTTTCAGCACGTCCTCGTGTTCTCGCGTTCTCGCCAACGAGGAACGCCGGTTTGAGCGCTGCCTTGGGCACAGTTCAAACCGACTGCGCCGCCCACCAGGGTAATGATTGCGGATCCGGGATATACTACAGGTAACCTATGCACTTTCGCATTAACCTTACCCACAAATTCATGGCCTTCCTGTTGCTTGCTGCGGTATTCCCACTGCTCATTGTGGGTATTTCCGCGTATCAGGTGTCGCGAATCATTGTGCATGAGGAAGCCATTCGCTTCACGCAGGCTCTCGTCAATGCCCAGAGCGACTATCTCGATCTCCAATCACAGCAGATCGCCAGCCTGATTGCGAATCTGGTGAGCGTGGAGACGATCACCGAGGCGCTGGCGAGCGATGCGCAGTCCGACGCCTACACCAGCCTCTCCACCCAGGCGCAGATTGGCTACATTCTCGATGGCTACAGCAATCTGCAAGGGCTGGTATCGATCGACATCTTCACCCTGCGCGGCGGCCACTACCATGTCGGCGATACGCTCGATGTCTCGCGGCTTCGCACGGATGTGATCGACCGGCTCCTTCTGGATGCGCGTGCCCAAAGCCCTAACGTGGTCTGGGCGGGGATTGAGGACAATGTCAATGCCAGCTCGAATCAGCAGCGCGTGATCACCGCCGCCCGCGTGGTGCTGAATACCAAACGTGGCTCCGCGACCTCCGAGCCAGTTGGCGTGCTGCTGGTCAACTCTAGCGTTGACGAGCTTCGCAAGCATTTTGATCGCGTCAACCTCGGAGATGGCGCGCTGCTCGTGATCATCGATGCGCAGGGCCGGATTATGTATCACCCCGACCCCAACCTTCAGGGCACGCTGATCCACCATACCATCCGCGAGGCGCTCCAGGGGCCGCGTGGAACCTTGATCAAGGTGATCGACGACCAAACGATGCTGCTCACCTACACGACCTCCAGCCTGAGCGGCTGGACGGTACTTAGCGTGGTTCCCAGTGCGACCCTCGACACGCGGGCCTCGACGATTGGGCTGACGCTGATCCTGGCCCTCGCGGTGGCCTGTGTCATCGTTGGGGTCTCTGCCGCCTTCGCCTCGCGGCTGATTGTCATCCCGCTTCGGAATCTCACCCGCCACCTTCAGTTGCTCCAGGCGAGCAGTCCGGGGTGGGACGTCCCGCTGCCGGTGCGGGGCACGGATGAGGTGGCGGAACTCAGCCGCTGGTTCAACACCTTCCTTGAGACGCTCAGTGCGCGCAGCCGCGCGGAGGAGTCGCTCCGCGAGAGCGAAGAACAAAACCGCCTGCTCGTTGAGGAGTCGCCGGATGCGGTGGTTCTGTTTGACGATATTGGCCGGATAGCGCGGATGAATCGTGCGTTCGAACTGCTTACCGGCTATGCCGCCGAGTACCTCACCGGTCACACGCTGGATGACATGGGGCTGGTATCCCACGAGCAATTTGTGGACTTGCGCACGAACATTATCACGCCGCTTCAATCTTCCAACCAACTCATCGCCGCTGAGTTTCAGCTCACCAACGCGCAAGGGGCGATCCGTGCGGTGGGGATGCGGGTGTTCGGGCTGACCATCCGTGGCCACTGGCACTGCCTCTCCACCATGCGTGACATCACCACCGAGAAAAAGGTTGAGGAAACCTTGCGTCGCGCCAACGCCGAACTCGCTCGGGCGGCGCGGACCAAGGATGAGTTTTTGGCGAACATGAGCCATGAGTTGCGCACACCGCTCAACGCGGTCTTGGGCCTGAGCGAGGCGCTTCAGGAACAGGTCTATGGCCCGCTCAACGTGCGCCAGCACGAATCGCTCAGCGTGATCGAATCCAGCGGCCGTCACCTGCTCACGTTGATCAACGACATCCTCGACCTCTCGAAAGTGGAAGCCGGGCGGCTGGATCTCCAGGTCGAATTTATCTCAGTCGCCGATGTCTGTCAATCGAGCCTGGTGTTTGTTAAAGGGATGGCGATCAAGAAGTCGATCAAGCTGGCGTTTCTGCTGAATGACCAGATGGCTGAGGCGGCGGTTGATCCGAAGCGGATGAAACAGATGCTGGTGAACCTGTTGAGCAACGCGGTCAAGTTTACCCCGGATAAGGGCCAGGTGAGCCTGGATGTGATCGCCGACGCGGTGGCGGGCGTGATCCGCTTTAACGTGCAAGACACCGGCATCGGGATTGCGCCTGATGATAAGGCTCGCCTGTTTCAGCCCTTTATGCAGCTAGACTCAAGCCTGAACCGCCAGCACGAGGGCACCGGGCTGGGGCTGGCGCTGGTGCGCCGCTTGGCCGAGTTGCACGGCGGCAGCGTGACGGTGGAGAGTACGCCTGGCCAAGGCAGTTGCTTTACCATTAGCCTGCCCTACCACCCGCTGCAAGCGCTGGACGTGAATCCGCCCGATGCCTTCCGGTTTGAGATCTAGCGCAGGCTCCGCACGCAATACTGCAAGACTCACCCTGCCATGCAAGAGCGACCCGGCGTGCGTTATCAGCGCCGGGACGCTTCGCTTCGCTCTGCGTGACATGTGGACAGGGTGGCTAAGACCAATACTTTTCGAATAACGATTCTGTCGCCGCCCAGCCCTCACCCTCCAGCCTCCTCTCCCAGAACGGGAATTGCCGATTGCCGATTGCCGGACATCAGCGACCATTTTCATTGCGGCGGTGTGTGCGTTCCGATCTCGGCCACCTCTAGCGGATCGGCGTCCGTGGTCGTGAAAAGGTCTGCGCAGCGGATCTGGTGGTGACTCACACTGATATCGATAGGCTGCTGGCGAACAGATGGCGTGACCGGGTCGGCGCAGCGGATCTGGTTGCGCCCATTGCGCTTTGCGATATACAGCGCATCGTCGGCACGGCGAAACAGATCCTTCGGGTGTCCCGCGCTTTCCAGGAATAACCCGGTGTTGGCGACGCCAATGCTGACGGTGAGGTGTAGCTCGGTTTCATCAGGGCGGTGCAACGGGTTCGCCGCGATCTGCGCACGCAGCCGCTCGGCAATCATGCACGCATCGTCCATCCCGGTGCTGGACAGCACCACCAGGAACTCTTCGCCACCCCAGCGGCCCACCCAGTCGAAGGGGCGCACCGTCTGCGTTAGGATCTGCGCGATGTGGATCAGGGCGTGGTCGCCCACCAGATGCCCGTGCTGGTCATTCACCGCCTTGAAGTGGTCAATATCGAGCAGGGCCAGGCTCAGCGGGTAGCTGCCTCGGTTGGCCCGTGCCAGTTCCGCATCTACGTGGTCGGTAATCGCTCGACGGTTGAGCATACCCGTCAGTTGGTCGTGGCTGGACTGGAAGGCATAGCGGTCGTGGGCTGCACGCAGATCGGCCTCCGTCTGCTTGCGCTCGGTCACGTCCTCAGCCACATAGGCAAAGCGCTGGGGCGCGTCTGTTGGTCCGGCAATCAGGCTGACACTCACCGCCAGCATACGCGGCCCGCCCGTTGTCGTGTGCGTGTACTCAAAGGCTACCGGGGTGCCGCCGTGTGTGCAGGCGACATACTGCGTACGCCAGAGGCGGATATGCTCCAGTGGCACGCCGCTCGCGCTCGCACAGTAGGGGTAGGATATATCTGCGGGTATGTTGAGAAAGCGCCTAGCGACCGCATTGTCCGCGATGTGCAGAATATCATCGTCGATCAGCTCGACGATGCCCATCATCACTGCGGCGCTGTCGAAGAAGCTGTGCAGGGTCGCCTCGCTGGCCCGCAGCGCCTCTTTATCCTGCATCTGGGCGGCGTGTTCCGTCGCACGCTCGGAAACCAGCGCCGCTATCCCATAGGCGCTGGCCGCGATGATCGCGAGGTACTGTTGGGCGGCGAAGTTGGCCGCGAGCGGGCTGACGGCGGTAGTGTGAAATGGCCCTTGGGCAAGGAACAACTCCAGCGTTATCAGGCTGGCGAGGAATAGGGTGACCACGCTCACCCCGCGTATCTGGAAGCGTCTCACCGCCCAGATCAGCAGCGGAACCAGCGGGTAGGTCGACATCACATTCCCGCTCGCGTTCGCGACGAAAATACCTCCGCCGACCAGCAGGAGGGCCGCCGCCAGCGCCGCAGCCTCAGCGACACGCCAGCGGGTCATCTGGCGCAGGGCGGGGCGTGCGGGGTCGAGCCAACTGAGGGCCAGGGGTGTGAGCAGCAGCATACTCACGCCATCGGTAACAAACCAGATTTGCCAGGACTGCCAGAAGGACGCGCCAAAGCTGGCCCAGACGACGACCGCCCCCAGCAGCGCCGTGAGTGCGTTGCTCGCCACAGCGGTTACTCCCACCAAGCCGACCAGATCGCGCATGCGGGTCATCGCCAGGGGTGCCGCCGACCAGCGGCGCACGAGGCGGGCGGCGAGGATCGCTTCGGCCAAGCGGGCCAGGGTCAGGGCGAGGCTGACGAGAAGTGATGTCCCCGCCCAAAGCTGGGCGAGTCCCATGGCCACGCCCGCGCTGATCAGCAGCAGCGGCCACGCGGGCGGCGGGGCCAGCAGCAGGGCGGCCAGCAGCATCCCGCTGGCTGGCCAGACGGTGGGCACCGCAGCGGGGGGAACCACAAACCAGGTCACGCCAAGGCTGGCGCTCGCGAAGACGAGCAGCCCTACGCAGCAACTGATAAAGAATCCGTGGCGGTTATATCCGAGCATCCCAGCCTCCTAGCATAGCTTTCTGAAATTTCGTAGGCAGGGGTAACTTGCCGCCCGTAATCGGCGGGGGTGTCGCGAAGTTCGCGCCATTCGGGTTCGTGTTGTCCGCCACCGTTCGCGGCGTGCGGGTTCGTGTTGTCCGCCATCGTTCGCGGCGTGCGGGTTCGTGTTGTCCGCCATCGTTCGCGGCGTTCGCGATCCAGGGGGTTGGGGGTTGGGGATCGCGGGGGGCGTTTGGATCGCGGGGGGCGTTTAGAACGCGGGGGGCGTTTGGATCGCGAATGCCGATAAGCCCGGCGAAGGACGCCAACGCGAAGTACGCGAACTTCG
>CAISPW010000335.1 GCA_903887465.1 uncultured Oscillochloris sp.
AAAGGCTATTCCGATTTGCAGAACGACCGCATCACAAAGCCGTAAAGTCGGAACCGCACATAATTTCGCTCATACCGCGTTTAGCTCTCTCTAAAGCGTTAAATCGCAACTTGACAAAACAAATCGGAATAACCTTTAATGTGAGAGGGTTATGGAATAAACGGTTGGCCGTTAACCTGAAGCGCATTGAAGCAACGCGCAGCCTTCCCGAATATGATGCTGAGGAAGAAGCCAGATCTCTGGGATACTATATTGAGGCGCTCTGTAAACAGGGTGATCTTAGAGAAGCTGAGCAATACCTACCGCAGTTAAAGCAACTTGCTCAATCCACCAGATTCTCAGATCAAGGCATCTTTCGCTTTCAGAATGTGCTCGCCATGTATGCGGTGAGTCGCCGTGATCTTGATACCGCTATCCACATCTTTCAAAGCCTGCTCAGCCTTTCCGCAGAATTGGGGGGACAAGGCTATGTGTTAACACGCCGCTGGCTTGCCACATGTCTCTATCATAAGGGTGAGCTTAGCGAATCTCGGCAGCTTTTTCGAGACTCACTTTATGACGCAGAAGAGAAGGGCGATCAGCGATCAGTGAACGGAAATAGGATACGGTTGGCTGCTATTGCGCTGGATTGTGGCAATCTTGAGGAAGCAGCCTCGCTGCTCGAGGGGTGTTGTCTCCAAGCACAACGCTATAAAGATCGCCGCCGAATGTCCGAAATCCAACCGCTCCTTGCTCGCCTCCACACCCTGCGCGGCGACATCCCCGCCGCCCGCGCATCTCTCTCCGAGGCCATTGACCTCTTCGAGCGGCTGGGTATGCGCCGCGAACTTGCCGAGGCCCGCACTGAACTGGCGAGGCTGGACGCACCCGCAGAGCCTGCTCCCGAAGCTGAATAGGTAGTCGGCTATCGGCTATCGGCTATCGGCTATCCATCAGCACGTCCGGGGCGTAGATCTTACCGCCGTCGCTCAAAGTAGTGGCCCAGAGCCAGCGTGAGCAGGGGCACCAGCAGTGGCAGCAGTCGCTCCAGGTTCACTGCGCCAGGGGCGACCAGCGCCACCAGCAGCAGCGCGGCAACCAGCGCGAGCAGCGCGACGGTCAGGTTGTAGCGGGCTACGTCGCGGGTGATGCGGGGCGGGCGAGTGTCCGTTTGGCGGCGCATAGCGGGCTTCCTTTCCTGCGGTGGTAGCTTGACCTGATGCCAGTATGCGCTGCATGTGATTGGACGTGCTACGCACGCCATAGGGTAAACTTCCGCATGGTGCATGGTCAGGATCTCGCCATGGACACGGGGCTACCGGCAGCCACATGCGCTGCTTGGCTGTGACGATCTACGACCGAAAGGGGGCACGCGGTGGAGTACATCGAGGCGCTGACCGACTATCATCCGAGCGCCACTGGGCGCAGCCTGTTTCTGGCCGGTGGCATTACCGGATGTCTCGACTGGCAGGCGTTGGTGTGCCAGCAGCTTGCCGATACGGATCTGGTGCTGCTTAACCCCCGCCGCGTCGCCTTCCCCATGCACGATCCGGCTGCCGCCGAGCAACAGATCACCTGGGAATATCGCCACCTGCGCCGGGCAACTGCCGTGTTGTTCTGGTTCCCATCCGAGACTCTGTGCCCGATCACGCTCTATGAGCTTGGGGCGTGGTCAATGACGACCAAACCGTTATTCGTTGGCGTACACCCCGCCTACCAGCGCCGCCAGGATGTTGCGATCCAGAGCCGTCTGGCCCGACCTGCGATCCAGGTGGTCGCCTCGCTTGAGGCGTTGATTGCTCAGGTTCGGCATTTTGCAGACAGCTAGGCGCAGCGGGGGTACATGGGATCCGCGACACGCTACCGCCGCCCGCGCATCAGCCCTGACGGTAATCTCTCAGCAGCGGTACCAGCGCCGCGTTGAGCGCCGCGTAGCCCGCCGCGCTCAGGTGCAACTCGTCGTCGGCGTAGGCGTCGCGCACGTAGCCGTCCGGCCCGGCCAGCACGGTGGCGCTGTCCAACACGGCCACGCCCGCCATGCGTAGACCCAGCAGCTCGCGGTTGACCTCGGCGATGGCCCGCTGCACCGCCGCGTCCGGCAGCGGGCCGTGGGCGAGCGGGAAGATCGTCGTTAGCACCACCTGTGCGCCCAACTCGCGGGCTTTGACGACCACCGCCTCAATCGCCCTGCGGGTTGTGGTCATCACCTGCGCCGTATCGCGATGCCCCAGCATCAGCTCGGCTAGGTCGTTGACCCCCAGTTGCACGAC
>CAISPW010000336.1 GCA_903887465.1 uncultured Oscillochloris sp.
CCCCGGCGTCACGGTAATGTGGAACGGGTTTCAGCGCCTCGTCGAAGTTGCGGAAATGTACCGTATTATGCATTAGGACGCCTCATATGCCCTCTTTCCTTCACCCATCTCGGCAGAGCAAAAGATGTGGGTAAAGATATGTGCGCTAATGGGGGGAGCTATACGCGAGGGTGAACCTTTGCGTATACGCTCCCCCCGAAGGTGTATATGACCCTCGTGGCACCCCTGGGCCTGCTGGCCCTGCTCACGCTTCCGATGATCGTCCTGCTCCACCTGATGCGCGAGCGGCGGCGGCGCGTGGTGGTGCCCTCGCTGCTGCTCTGGCAACTGATGCCGCGCCGCCAGGAGGCTCAGCGCCGCCGCCGCATGCCCCTGACCCTGCTGCTCATCCTGCATCTGCTGGCGGCCGCCCTGCTGGCCCTGGCCCTGGCCCGCCCACAGTGGCTCACCGACCTGCTCGGGCGCGAGCAGCATCTGGCCGTGATCATCGACACCTCGGCGAGCATGGCCGCACCCCTCGGCGGGATCGGCGCGGGCAGCCGACTCGACGCCGCCCGCGCCCGCGCCCGTGCGCTGCTCGCTGACCTCGGCGGGCGCGACAGCCTGACCCTGATCGTCGCTGGACCTGAGGCCCGCTTGCTCGATAGCGCCGGGCCCGCTGGCGCGGTGCGCCTCCAGGCCGCGCTCGCGGGCCTGCGGGCCAGCGGGGTGGGTAGCGATATGCGCGGCGCGCTGACCCTGGCCGCCGCCGATATGCAGGGGCAGCCGGCTGGCCGCGCCATTGTGATCACCGACGCCGCCCTACCCACCCTCGAGTCCGACCTGCGCCACGCCCCGCCGGGTCTCGCCGTGACCTGGGAGCAGGTCGGTACAAACCTGCCCAACCGCGCCCTGATCACCTTCGCCGCCCGCCCGCGCGGCAGCGGGCCGGTGCAGGTCTACGCCCGGGCTGCTAACTACAGCGGCGACCCGGTGCGCAGCGTCGTCCGGCTCTACGGCGACGGCCGGATCCTCGACACCCGCTCGGTCAGCTTCCCGCCTCAGGGCGATGTCGAGCTAGTCTGGGTTGCCCCTGCCGGTGTGAGCCTGCTGCGCGCCGAGATCGACGGGGCCGACCGCATGCCCGCCGATGATACGGCATCCCTCAGCCTCAACGTCGCCCGACCCCTGCGCACGCTCCTGGTGAGCAATAACCCGGCGACGGTCGAGCGCGCCCTCAAGTCGATCCCCGGCGTCAGCCTGCGGGTGATCGCCCCCGCCGACTACCTGGGGCTTCCGACGCCTGACATCGATATGACCATCCTCGACAACGTTATGCCGGAGCGCTGGCCGCCCGGCGCGGTGCTGGCGATCAACCCGCCCAATAGCACCCGGCTGCTCAAGATGACCGGGAGTACCACCAATGCTTCTGCCGATACGGTTGACCTGCGCTCCGGCCCTGGCATCGCCCTCTTCGACGGGGTCAGCCTGGGTAGCGTGACGTTTGGCCCGGCCCCCACCATCACCCCGCCCGACTGGGCGCAGACCCTGCTCGCCCGTGGCGAGCAGCCGCTCATCCTGCGCGGCAGCGTCGGCCAGAGCGAGGTGGCGATCTGGGCCTTCGACCTGAACCAGGGAAACCTGACCACTCGCCTGGCCTTCCCGCTGCTGCTCGCCCGCACCGCGCGCGACCTGGCCCCCGCGCCGCTGCCGTCCTCGGCTCTGGCTGGCCAGACCATGGCCCTACGCCCTGATCCGCGCGCCGACACGCTGGAACTGACCGACCCGGCGGGATCGATCCGGCGCCTGGCGCTGCCCGTCGGCGAGGCCGCGCTAGTCAGCCTGGATACGCCGGGGGTCTACGCTCTGCGCGAACTGGCGGGCACCGACGAGATCTTCGCCGGGCAACTGGCGGTGAACGCCGGGTCGGCCCGCGAGTCCGACCTGACTCCGCGCCCGCTGCCCGCCGCGACGACGGCCTCGCCCGCCGTCGCTAGCGACCCCACGCGCGACAGCCGCCCGCTCTGGCCCTGGCTCACCGCCGCCGCCCTGGCCGTGATGCTCGGCGAGTGGGCGTACGTCCACGCCCGCCGCCGCGCCGCGCCCGTAGGGGCGAAATCGGGCGAATGACACGAACGACGTTGGTATCAACCTATTGCCTATGATCTTCCGCAACCCACAGCTGATCTGGCTCCTGCTGCTGCTCCCCGCCTTCGCCGTACTCTGGCGCTGGCGCGGGGTGCGCGTGGCCCTGCCGGCTCTGCTGCTACGCCTGGGCGCTGTGGCATGCCTGGTGTTCGCGTTGGTCGATCCCTCCTTCGGTGCCGAGCCGCCCCCGGCTGGCCCGCTGGTGCTGCTGGTCGATCAGTCGGACAGCATCCCCGTCGCCGGGCGAGCCGGTCTACGCGCCGAGGCGGATCGCTTGGCCGCGCAGGCCGGCGGCCAGGCCCGCACCCTGCTCTTCGGAGCCGATGTGGTCGCTGCCGACCCGGCTGCGCCGGGGCGGGCCGCGCCGGGCCAGTCGGTCGACCCGGCGGGGAGCGACCTGGCCGAGGCTATGCGATCCGCCCGCGCGCTGCTGCCCGGCGGCGGGCGGGTGGTGCTGCTCTCCGATGGCCTCCAGACCGGCGGCGATGCCCTGGCCGAGGCCCGCACCCTGGCTACGGCGGGGATTGTGGTCGATGTGGCCTCCGTCATCCCGGCCGACCTGCCCGACGCCGCGATCCTCGCCGTGCGCGCACCGCGCACCCTGCGCGTGGGCGAGGAGTTCCCGGTCACGATTAGCGTGTACTACCGGCCTGGCCCCAGCGGACGTACTGAAGATCTGCCCGCGCGCCTGCGCCTGTGGGACGGCCCCAAGCTCCTGGGCGACCAGCAGGTCGCCCTCGCCGCCGGCGATAACAGCTTTACCTTCCGCCACCGCGCCGGCGAGCCCGGCGTGATCCAGCTGCGCGCCGAGTTGACGACCCCGCAGGGCGACACCTTCGCCGCCAACAACGACGGCGGGGCCACCGCTACGGTCATCCCGCCGCCGCACGTACTCCTGGTGACGGGACGCCCTGGCGATGGTGCCGATCTGGCGGCGGTCCTGGGGCGTCAGGGCGTGCAGACTAGCCAGATCGAGGCCGCCCGCCTGCCCTCGCGCCTCTCCGACCTAGCCCCCTACGATGGCATGGTGCTGGTGGATGTGCCGGCGGCCGCGCTCTCGCTTGACCAGATGGCCGGCGTGCGCGAGTTCGTGCGCAGCGAGGGGCGTGGCCTTGTGGCGGTGGGCGGCCGAAACTCCTTCACCCTCGGTGCCTACAAGGACACTCCCCTGGAGGACGTGCTGCCGGTGACGATGGAGCCGCCGCCGCGCCCGCAGCGCACCAGCGTCGCCCTGCTGCTGATCGTCGATCGCTCGGCCAGCATGACCGCCGCCCTCGGCGTGAGCAAGCTCGACATGGCCAAGGAGGCTGCGCAGCTCGCCACCGACAGCCTCCAGGCTGATGACCGCATCGGCATCCTGGCCTTCGATACCAACACCCTCTGGGTGGTGCCCTTCCAGCAGATCGGCAGCGGGCTGAGCGTGGCCCAGATCCAGGCGCAGATCGCCAAACTGCCCAGCGGCGGCGGCACCAACATCGAACTCGCCCTCGCCGATGGCCTGCCCGCCCTGGCCCGCCAGCCCGGCGAGGTGCGCCACGCCGTGCTGCTCACCGACGGGCGCTCGTTCAGCAACAACCTCGGCACCTACCAGCAGCTCGTTGAGACCGCCCGCGCCCAGAAGATCACCCTCTCCACCATCGCCATCGGCGCGGACTCCGACACCGCCCTGCTCGACCAGTTGGCCCAGTGGGGCGGTGGTCGCTACTACTACGCCGGCAAGCCCGAGGATATCCCCCGGCTGACCCTGCTGGAGAGCCAGATCGCCCGCGCCGACCCGGTGGTCGAGCAGCCCCTGCGGGCCAGCTTGGCCGAGGCCCACCCGATCATGCGCGATTTTGCGCCAGCCGACCTGCCCGAACTCGGCGGCTACGTGGCCGTCACCGCCCGCGACAGCGCCGACGTGGTGCTGCGCTCGCCTGAGGGCGACCCGCTCCTCGCCGCATGGCAGTACGGCCTCGGTCGCTCGGTCGCCTGGCTGCCCGGCGTCGGTGCTCCCTGGGCCAGCCAGTGGCCCGCCTGGCCCGGCTACGACCGCTTCTGGGCGCAACTGGTGCGCTACACCCTGCCCGAGCCCGACAGCGGCCCGATCCAGGTGCGCCTCGACCAGCAACCCGGCGGTGCCCGCATCACCGTGGAGGCCCGCCTACCCGGCGGCGACCCGCTGAACCTGGCCACGGTGAACACGCAGATCACGCTGCCCGACGGCACGCAGCGTAACTTCAACGTGCGGCAAACCGCGCCGGGCCGCTATACGCAGGATCTTAGCCTGCCCGCCTCGGGAGCCTACGTGGCCTCGGTGGTGCTGCTCCAGCCGGACGGGCAGCGCCAGCAGCGCGACGTGGGCTACGTGCAGCCAGCCGCCGCCGAGTACCTGCCCCGCGCCGACGACGAGGCGGCGCAGGGCAGCACGCTGCTCAAGGCCATCGCCAGTGCCACCGGCGGCGCGCTGTTAAAAGATCTGCCCGCGCCACCCGCCAACCTGCCCGCGCCGCCCGCCAACGCCACGCCAAATATCGACCTCTGGCCCTGGCTGCTCGGCCTCGCCCTCAGCCTCTGGGTGCTGGAGATCGCCGTCCGGCGCGGGGTGTTCGTGCGGCACTAGCAGGGCCGAATCATCTGCGGTTGTCGCCTCGCGACAACCGCAGATGATTCGCCCCCTACATCTCCCGCGCCGTCGCCACGATATCGGCCAGCACGCCCGCCGCCGTTACCGCTTGGCCAGCGCCGGGGCCGCGCACCACCAGGGGCCGCTCGGCATAGCGCGCCGTGGTGAAGCTAAACAGGTTATCTGGCCCGCGCAGGCTGGCCAGCGGGTGATCCGCCGACACTGCGCGCAAACCCACGCTCGCCCCCGCAGGCGTGATCGTCGCCACATAGCGCAGCGCCGCGCCCTGCGCCCGCGCCTCGGCCACCCGCGCCGCAAACGGCGCATCCAGCTCCTCCAGGCGCGCCATAAACTCATCGCGGCCCACCGTGGCCAGCTTCGGCGAGAACCACGGTTCAGCCGGGATCGTGTCCAGTTCCCACTCCAGACCGCAGGTGCGGGCCAGGATCAGCGCCTTGCGGGCCACATCGGCCCCGCTCAAGTCGTCGCGCGGGTCTGGCTCGGTGTAGCCCATGCGGTGGGCCGCGCGCACCGCCGTCGAGAGCGGCACGCCCGCCTCCAGTTCGCTACAGAGATAGCCCAGCGTCCCGCTCATCGCCGCCTCAATCTTCACCATACGGTCGCCGCTATCGAGCAGCCCCTGGAGCGTCGCGATCACCGGCAGCCCGGCACCCGCCGTCGCCTCGTAGCGCGTCGCCCCGCCGGAGGTCAGTTCCACAAAGCTCGACCACATCGCACTCAACGGCTTTTTATTCGCCAGCACCACCCGCGCACCATCGGACACCGCATCCGCCAGGGGCACCTCGTGGCCGCCCGCCGCCGTCACATCCACCACAATACACGGCCCGTCCGGCAGCAACTCGGCCCAGTTCTGGATTGCGCGCCCTGCGGGCGACGCCGTAAGGCGAACCCCGGCAGCCTTCGCGCTCATGGCGGCATGGATTGTTGCCTCCGGCAGCGGGGATCCGGACGCCAGGGCGCCCGCGCTATCCGCCAGCGCCAGATACTCCAGCCGAAACCCGTAGCGCGCCTCCAGGACCGCCCGCGCCCCCAGCAACTGCCCGACCAACTCACGGCCCACCCCGCCCACGCCGATCTGAATAATTGGTATCGTCGTCATCGCCTCTGATTTCCCTAAACCCATCGTAGTGGCGACGCATCTGCATACATCACCTCCCACAGCTTGGAGCCATCGACCGAACTGGTCGCAGCCGTCATCTCGGCGGCAGCGGGACAAACCCTTCGCCCCTACTCCCTATGCCCGAGCCGGTCGAGGGCCGCGTTCCACGCCTTCATCCGGTCGGGGTTCCCGCCAACATCGGGGTGATGCAAGCGCGCCATCGCCTTACGGATCGCGTTCACCTCATCATCGCTGATCTGACTGGCGAGCCCGCCGACACTGATCGGCGGCGCATGGTCGTCGGGTAGGTCCGCCGAGAGGCCGGCATCAAGCCGCATCGCCCGGTGCCGCCACGCCTCGCGGTCGTTCATCAACAGCATGTTCTCGCGCATCGTCTCGGTGAGGGTCGCCACCATCTTCGCGTGGGCGCGCTGGGCCTCGGTGACGGCAGTCAGCGACTTTTCCAACTGGCGGCGCAGACTACGGTTCTCGACATGCGCCTCAGCCAGCTCCCGGCGCAGCAACTCATACTCGCGCTGGCTCACGCCCTCGCTGCCCAGCGGAAGATCTTCTGGCTTCAACACGCGCAACCTCCACGGCTAACGCTTCACCTCGCCCCCCGTGACGCCCGGCGCTCTAGTATAGCCGCTTGTGGCCCGCCGCGCTAGGGCCACCGCGCCACGCCCAGGGCTGGTGCAACGTCGCTGGGGCTGCACCCCAGACCGCGCTTTTGGTTGGTTTTTGGCGAACTTGCCACCAAAAACCAACCAAAAAAGATCGTTCGGAGCACGTAGCCCCCTCGCCTAGCTTGCTCACCCCTCGATGCCGCTCGCCTCGCCCGTCACCCGGCTCTGGTAGACCAGCTCGCGCAGCGTGTTATCGTCCAACTTCTCGAAGAATGGCTCCAGGTAGAGCATCTCTTTCAGGCGCGGATCCTGGCTCCCCACATCATCACGCAGTTTCGGGTCTATCGTGTCTCTCGTCGGCGTGCCACGTGCGATGACCTCGATACCTTTGAGGAGCGTTGGA
>CAISPW010000337.1 GCA_903887465.1 uncultured Oscillochloris sp.
CCGCCGAACGAGCCGCCGCCGCCCCCGCCGCCGAACGAGCCGCCGCCGCCCCCGCCGCCGCCCCCGCTCCAGCCACCGTCGCCGCCGCCGCCCCCGCTGCCACCCCAGCCGCCGTGGTTGTGATCGTCAGACGCCGCGCTGAGGATCGCGCCAATCACCATCCCGGCCACCACATCGCCAGCCTTTGCGCTGTGCGCGCTCACCTCGCGGCGGAGATCGTCAGCGATGCTGCGGGCATCGCTGCGGATCGAGCGGGCGAGCTGGGTGGCGCGGGCGATCTCGGCCTCGCCGCTCACCGGCAGGCGGATGCTGTCGAAGCTGCGGCGCAGCGCACGCAGGCGATCGCGGCGCTGGCCGTGGCCCGCCACCTGGCCAACAAGACTCTCGGCCTCGCCAAGGGTCGAGCGGGCCGCGCTCACCTCGCTGTTCAGTTGCCCGCGCAGCTGCTCCAGACGCTCGAAGTCGGCGTAGACCGCCTTATAGACTGGGCCCGTCTGCCCCTGGATCTGGCGGTAGGCGCTGATCGCCCGCTCAAGCGCCTCGCGGCGCTGCTCCTCGACAAGCTGCGTGGCGCGCTGCATATGGCTATCCGCCTGCGGCAGCGCCTCGGCGAGCGTGAAGGCTGCGGCCAGGTTGGCCGGCTGGATATCACCGCGATGCAGCTCGGCGAACTGGGTGATCTTGCCCACCTCGGCGGCGGCCAGTTGGTGGGCCTGCGTGGCCTGCTGCTGGAGCTTCGCCATCTCCTCGGCCTCCGTGCGCGCCCCGGCCAGGGCCGCATCGGCCAACTGGTCGGACTCCTGGGCGTCCTGGGCCAGGGTCAGCCAGTTCGGCTTGGTCGCCTGGGCCTCACCCTTCGCCCGTTCGAGCAGGCTTGCGGCGCGCTGAAGCTTCACCTCGGGAGCCTTGCCGACATCGGCGTCGTTACTGCGCACAAACTCCCAGCCGGCGGCGATACTGCGCTCGGCCTCAGCGATCAAGGCGCGGGCCGTGTCACGTGCCCGCTCCAGATCCGTCAGCCGCTGGGTGATCGCGCCGATCAACTGCTCGGCCTGGGCCAACTCGTGCACGGCGATATCGAGATCCTCCTTGGCCGCGTGGAACTCCTGGGCCTCCATCGTGTTGCGCTGGCGGGCGCGATCCCAGCGCTCCTGGGCGCGGCTGGCGGCGGCCTGGGCCTCGCTGCCGTTGCCACGAATGTCGCTCCAGGTGGCCTCGGCAAACTCATCGACGAGGTCGAAGGTGCGCCGGCCCTCGGCGATCAGGCTGGCGACCGTCTGGCCGCGCTGCTCGACCGTCTCGCTGCGCTGGTCGTTCTCCTGGCGCAGCGCCACCAGGCCGGAGCCGTTGGCCACCGCTTCGGCGAGCATGGTCTGGGCGACCTGGAGCTTGATCTCCGCCGCCGCCGGGCCACCGGCCTGGAGCGCCTTGCCGGCCTCGGTCAGCGCCGCGCGGGCACCGTCGAGCGCGCCCTGGCTGGCATCCATGCGGTAGCCCTCAGCCGCCAGGCGCTCGGCGTCGTTGCGGGCCTGGGCGATCCCGCTACGGATGGCGGTGTAGCGATCCAGGGTGGCGATCAGGGTGTTTGCGGTGTCCGACGCCGCCTGGGCGAACGAGATGGCGCTGCGGGCATCGTGCCCCTCAAGCGCTACCTCGGCCTGGGCCACCTGCTGCTGGGCCGGGCCGAGGGTCGCCGGATGATCGGCGATCTCCTTGCCCAGGCCGGCCAGCCGGTCGACGGCGTCGGCTAGGATTTTTTTGCGCGGGCGATCTCCCCCGGCGCCTGGCGGGCCAACCCGTCCAGGTCGGCGCGGATCTGCTCGACGGCGGCCAGATTTGCCGACACCGACAGAGCCCCGTCGCGCACCTGAAGGTAGGCGGCGGCGCTCGTGTTCAACTGGGCGATCTGCGGCTTCGCATCACGCTCCAACTGCTCGCCCACATCGTCGAAGCTGTTCTGCACCGTCGCAAAGCGATCCTTTGCCGCCGCCTGGGCCTCGTGCAGCCGGTCAACGTCGCGTGGCGCGTACGAGACCTTGTCGTATTGGGCCTTCTCCTCGGCGTTGCGAAAGCGCTGGCCGAGGTCGGCGATCAGCGTGGCCGCGCCCTCGCGAGCATCCTTGAGCTGGCGCTCGGCCTCGGCCTTGATCCTGGCCGCGCGGCGGCGGCTGGCGTAGAGCGCGCCGCCGGCGATGGCGGCGGCCACCGCCAGGCCGCCCGCCGCCAGCGGCACCGTGTCCACGTTAATGCTGCCGTTTGGCGCGGGCGGATTGGCGATGGCCTGCTCGATCGCGCCGAGCGTGGTGGTGAAAGCCCCGGTGTAGTTGCTATCGGAGAGGCCGGGGTTCAGGCTCTGCTTGAGGATCAGCGCGTAGTTTTTGGTTCCGCCTAATGTGACATCAAGCGCCGCGTTCCAGCCGTCGCCATAGCGGATGTAGCTCAGACGGTCATTGATGGCCACATAGATCGCGATCATCTTTGTGCGATGCATGCCGCCGCTCAACAGGCCATTCTGGGTCAGGCGGCGGGTGAAATCGCTCTCGTCGCCGCTCGGCACGAGATAGACGGCCACCTCGGCGCCACGGATGATCAGGGGCTGGGCGGCGCGCTGGAGCGCGGCGCGATCCAGACGACTGCCTGGGTCGGTGATCAGAATCCGGCCCTGGGCGAGGGCCGGTGCGACGAGCAGCAGCATGAGCGCCGCCGCAGCCGCGAGACGAAGCACGTAGCGGGTCATCATCTTCTCCTTTGTCACCTGCCGGTGGGGAGGTGGGGGCGGCGAAGCCACCCCTACGATATTTTTCTGTTGGGCTTGGGAGGTTCCACCGCCCAAGCCCAGCAAAAAGCAGGTTTGAGGGCGCAGCCCCGGAATGGCGCTACGGTACCGACGGGGCCGGAAGATCGCGGGCCGTAGCAGGTGCGGCGATCCCGACATCGGCGGCGAAGTCGTACATATGCATAGCGATCGTGAAGTCAAAGGGCAGGGGTTTCTCCATCGGTGTGGTGCCGGCGAAGACGAGGCGCACCTGATGTAGGTAGCCGTCAGCGCAGACCCAGAGATCCGAGGCGATGCGGTCGATATGCGCGGGGGTGGTGTCAACCGGCAGTCCGCTATCCCCCAGGCTCTTGAGGATGGCCAGCGAGGCGGCGCGGTCGCCGCTAAATCGCTGGCAGGTCAGGCTGTCGACCTGCTCCTGGGCGGTCGGGCTGAACCCGGCGGGGCTCACGCCGCTCTGTGCGACCAGGGCCAGCAGGCCAGCGGGGTAGAGTGGCGGCGAGGCCAGCGCCGCGTGCGCCTTCGGCAGGCGATACCAGGCGTCCTGGAGCGCGCCGATCATCGCCACCGGGCCGTGGATGTAGTCCTGCCCGGCCACGTGTACCACATGGATCCCCTTGGCCGAGTTGCTGCCGTAGAGCGCGGTGATGAAGCCGGTCAGGGTGAACCTATAGTCGGCCTCGGCGAAGTCCCCCTTCATACCCATAACCTGCGCGGGGGTTTGCGGGCTTCCCAGGCTGACCGCGCCCATGCTGCCGCTGCCGGACATCGACACCTCCACCCGGTAGCTACTGGCCGTAGATGCACGCTGCACGCCGGAGAGCAGATAGTCCGCCGTTGCCGATGCGCCAGGCACGCCGGACGTAGGCGCGCTGACCGGCGGCGCGGGCGTGGCGGTGGGCACCGGAGTCGGCGTAGCGGTCGGCGTGGCGGTCGGCGTGGGTGGGAGGGTCGCGGTCGGCACCGGGATTGGTGTGGGTGCCTGGGTGATCGGGCCACAGGCGGCGAGCAGCAGCGCCACGCCGAACAAGAGCAAGAGTTTGTCCATATGGGTAAGCTTGCCCGGTCAATTCGCTTGGTTTCTGCGGGATTATAGCATGGTGGGGGTGCGCGGCGAACCTCCCGGCTGGCGGCGGATGTTGCGCCGGAGGGGTGGCGCGCACCGCGCGTTGGCGCAGGCTGACGCGGAATCCGCATCGGGCAGTTGCGTATCGCACACTGCTGCGGTATGATACGTCAAATGTCGCGGTGAAAGAAAGGCAGGTGAACCATGGGCAATTTCTGGGTCATGGTGGGCATCGTTGTCTTCGTGTTTCTGGGGCAGGCGCTACTCTGGTCCTGGGTACTCATCCAGCGCCAGCGGCTTATCCCCGACGTGGAGATCTTCAACTGGGACGAGTTAGTCGCAGAGGCAAAGAAGATCGCCGATAACTACTACCGGGCGATGGGGCGGCGGTCGTAGCTCTGGGTGTTGCGCGATGCGTGATGGGAAATCTGTAGCTGGCCACGGATCTCCCATCAGACGAGGTTTCAGGTCAGCTTTATATTTTGGCAATGAGGCGATGAGGCGCGCACACCGCCTCATCGCCTCATTGCATCCCCGCAGGACGGTCATGCTGGATCGCCCGATTCTGAACCATGCCTCAGGCATTAATTCGTGTGCGGCTGGATCTGAAGCTCGCGCAGGAACATGAGAAATGTGCGAGCCTGCTGCTTATGCTCAACGCTCAGCCCGTCGTAGAGCGTCAGGAAGGCGTCACGCTCGCGTGTCTCCGTCGTGAACTTATACTCGTCGCGCCCGGCCGCCTCGTTGATCAGGTCGATCGCCGTGGTGCGCAGGCATGTCGCCAGCGCCTCCAGTTCAGTGATCCGCACCCCCGTCTGCCCCGACTCCACACCAGAGATATACGAGCCGCTTACGCCAATCTTCCCGCCGAGGTCGTTCTGAGTCAGCCGGTCGCGCTGGCGCTTCCGCTTAATCGCCTCGCCGATCCGCTCGTTCAGGTTCGCCATCTCACCTCTCCTCTCTGGGAGGGTGTCCTCCCCTACGAATATCTACGCCAGTCGCCCGCGCAGCGCCGCTGTGGCCAGCCTCCAGAGCGCCCGGCGGCGCGGCATTAACTCGAAGACCTTCCCACTGATCCCGTCGGTCGCACTCGACGCCATATGCAGGGCCACCTCCGCCGTCTCCTCGGCGGTGGTGCCAAAGATCTTCATCACCTTGGGCAGCGCCTTGATCGCCTCGGCACCCGCGCCGACGGTGCGGAAGCTGCTCATCATATCCGTGGGTACCATGCCGGGGGTGAGGACGTTAAACGAGAGGTAGGGGTGGTCGTGGTAGTCGCGGGCGAGTCCCTCGGTGAGCCGGACGATAGCCGCCTTCGAGGTGCTGTAGGCGCTCAGGAAGCGCTGGGCGCGCACGGCACCGCCGCCTGAGACGTTGATAATCTTGCCCGCGCGCTGCGCGATCATGTGCGGCAGCGCGCTGATGCAGCCGTGGTAGCAGCCGAAGACATTCACCTCCAGCACACGCCGCCACTCCTCCGGCGGCACATCCAGTGTCTGCCCAAACGGCCCAGACACCGCCGCGTTGTTCATCCAGATGTCGACATGGCCGAAGGCGTCGAGCGCCCGCCGCATAAGCGCCTGCGCCTGGCTCAGGTCAGACACATCGCAGGCCATGCCCTCGCACACAATCCCCTGGGCGCGCAACTCGCCCACCGCCTGGGTCACCGCGTCGGCGCGTGATGAGGAGACCATCACCCTCGCCCCGGCCCGCCCGTAACGCTCGGCAATCGCCCGGCCAATGCCGCGTGTGCTGCCGGTGATCACCGCCACCTTCCCCGCGAGAGCGATCTGCTGCTTCGCCATCAAAACGTCTCCTGCCTAGTATTACAGTTATAGTCTTCCTGGCGGGGAGGCTCGGAGGGGCTTCGCTCCCCGCAAAGAAAAAGGTTTCTGCTCGGGGGCCTGCGGCCCCCAAACCCCCGCAAAGAAAAGGGTTTCTGCTCGGGGGCCTGCGGCCCCCAAACCCCATGCGCATCAAGCTTAAAAAATGACAAATGGGGAGCCTTCTGGGATGATAGAGGTATCACAACCGCCGATCATCAGGAGTCTCCCCATGACCACGATAGCACAGGTTAGCCAGGC
>CAISPW010000338.1 GCA_903887465.1 uncultured Oscillochloris sp.
CCCCCGCTTGCGGGGGGGCTAGGGGGGGTGATCGGCGGGAGCCTTTCTGCGAAGATATTTACAACTGTAGTAATACCCGATAGCCGATAGCCGGGCATCAGCGGCCATGTTCATCTGGTGTTGGCGGCGGAGCCGCATGGTTGTCTGAACAGAAATCTGGAGCTGTCCTCATGGCCAAGGTAGAGATCCACCAGTGGTACCGCCAGTACCGCAAGCTGAAGGCCGAGGCCGCCGACGCGATCTTGCTCTTTCGCTTCGGTGACTTTTACGAGACCTTTGACGATGACGCCAAGCTGATCGCCGAACTGCTCGACGTCACCCTCACCCGCAAGGATTTCGCCGTCGATAAGAGCCTGCCGAAAGATCAGCAGAAGCTCTTCGCGCCTATGGCCGGCATGCCCTACCACGCGGTCGAGCGCTACGTGAACGACCTGGTGGGCCGTGGCTACCGGGTCGCGATTGCCGAGCAGCTCAGCGAGACCGAGTCGTCGCGCAGCGATACCCGCCCGAAGTCGGTCTTCGCCGGCGGCATCCAGCAGACGGCCCCCGGCGACTTTGAGCGCAAGATGGTCCACCGCGAGATCGTCCGGGTGATCACCCCCGGCACGATCATTGACCCCTCGATGCTCACCACCACGGCCAATAACTATCTGGCCGCCACAATGATCGAGGGCGAGCGGATTGGCTTGGCCTACGCCGACCTGAGTACCGGCGAGTTTGCCGCAATCGAGTTTAGCGGCGAGCGGGCCGCCGCCCAGCTCCACGGCGAACTCTCGCGGCTCCAGGTCGCCGAGGTTCTCGTCCCCGACGATGTGCGCCTGCGCCTGCCCGAGTTGGCCCCCGCCGAGGCCCGCCTCACCCAGGACCTGGCCCCGATGACCAAGGGCGAGCGCGACCTGCTGCTGCCCCACGAGCGGGTTGCTCGCCGCCTCGACCAGGCCAGCGATGCCCGGTGGGCCAAGGGCCACGTGACGGCCTGGCCCACTTGGCGCTGGGATGCCCAGACCGCCCAGGAGACGCTGCTGCGCCAGTTGCGCGTCCACTCGCTGTCTGCCTTCGGCCTCGACGACCGGCCCCTGGCCACCCGCGCCGCCGGTGCCCTGCTCCAGTATGTCCACCAGACCCAGCGCCACCAGGCCGCCCAACTCAGCAGCTTGCGGGTCTATACCACCGGCAGCTTTATGTTCCTCGACCCGCAGACCCGGCGCAACCTGGAGCTGCTGGAGAGTACCTCCTCGGGCGGCAAGACCGCCTTGGTGAACATTCTCGACCGCACCCGCACGCCGATGGGTGCGCGCCTGCTGCGCCGCTGGATCGCCCAGCCCCTGCTCGACCTGGCCCCGCTCCAGGCCCGCCAGACCGCTGTGGCCCGCTGCGTGGACGAGACACTCATGCGCGCCGAGCTGCGCCAGGCGCTCGGCGAGGTGGGCGATATGGAGCGCGCCGTCAACCGCGTCGCCCAAGGCACCAGCGTGGCCACCCCCCGCGACCTGGTGCAACTGCGGGCGGCCCTGCGCGCCCTCCCCGCCGTCGCGGTCGCCGTGGGCGCTGCCCTGGGCGAACTGGTGCCGGAGGCGGCAGGCGACAGGCGGCAGGCGGCAGGCGGTGGGGAGCAGGCGGCAGAAGAGGAAGAGGAGGATTTGTTTGGTGATGAGATAATTCATCCTTCATCCTTCATCCCTCCTCCTTCATCCTTCATCCCTCCTCCTTCATCCTTCATCCCTCCTCCTTCATCCTTCATCCCTCCTCCTTCATCCTTCATCCCTCCTCCTTCATCCTTCATCCTCGACACCTGCGCCGACATCGCCGCGCTGTTGGAGCGGGCCATGGACGACGACCCGCCGGCCATGTTGGGAGCCTCGAACTATCTGCGCGCGGTCGAGGAGGGCGGCGAGCGTCCGCGCCGGGTGATCCGCCCCGGATTTGAGCCGCGCATCGACGCCCTGGTGCGGGCCAGCCGCCATGCCCAGGATTATATTGATCGGCTGGAGGGTCGCGAGCGCGAGCGCACCGGGATCAAGTCGCTCAAGGTGGGCTACAACAGCGTCTTCGGCTACTACATCGAACTCTCGCGCACCGCCGACGAGAAGCTCATCCCCAAGGACTACCAGCGCAAGCAGACCCTGGTGGGAGCCGAGCGCTACATCACCGAGGAGCTGAAAGAGTACGAGCAGGTGATCGACCGGGCCAAGCTCCAGTTGGTCGAGATGGAGCGCGAGGCGTTTGCACGGATCTGCGAGGATCTGGGCCGCCACGGCGACCGGCTGCGCGGCGTGGCCCGCATGCTGGCCCACCTCGATGTGGTATCTGCCCTGGCTGATACCGCCGTGCGCGGGCGCTACGGTCGGCCCGTCCTGAACGACAGCACCCGCCTGCGCATCGTCGGCGGGCGGCACCCGGTGGTCGAGCAGATGATCCCCGAGGCATTTGTCGCCAACGACACCACCATCGACACCGACGAGACCCAGCTGCTGATCATCACCGGGCCGAACATGAGCGGGAAATCGACGGTGATGCGCCAAGTGGCCCTGATCGTGCTGATGGCCCAGATCGGCTCGTTCGTCCCCGCTGAGGCGGCCGAGGTCGGTCTGGTCGATCGGATCTTCACCCGCATCGGTGCCCAGGACGACATCGCCACCGGCCAGAGTACCTTTATGGTCGAGATGACCGAGACGGCCGCGCTGCTGGTGCAGAGCAGCCGGCGCAGCCTGATCATCCTCGACGAGGTAGGGCGCGGCACCAGCACCTACGACGGCATGGCCATCGCCCGCGCCGTGGTCGAGTATATCCACGACGAGCCACGGCTCCAGTGCCGCACGCTCTTCGCCACCCACTACCACGAACTCACCGCGCTGGAGGGGCCGCTGGCGCGGCTGCGCAACCTCCACATGGCCGCCGTTGAGCAGGGCAACAGCGTGGTGTTTCTGCACGAACTGCGCAGCGGTAGCGCCGACCGCTCCTACGGCATCCATGTGGCCGAGCTGGCCGGAATTCCCCAGTCGGTCATCCTCCGCGCCAGCGGCCTGCTGGCCGAACTGGAGGCTGGGCGGAGGGATGCGGGTGGAAGGATGAAGGATGAAGAGCGCTCAGCGCCTGCGCATCCTGCATCCCTCATCCCTCCGCCCTCAAATCAGCTCTCTCTGTTCGACCTGGCCCCGAGCCCGGTAGTGGAGTACCTGCGCCGACTGAATATTAACGAACTGACGCCCATGGACGCGCTGAACAAGCTCTACGAGCTTCAGCGGCTGCTACGTGAGTAGGCTCCTGTGGTACACTGCCGTGCAGGTTGTCCCTGGAATTGGAGAAGTTGCGCCGTGGAAATTGTCCGCTCCCTCGCGCCGGGAATCGCGCAGCGGCCAGTCGTACTCACGATGGGGAAGTTCGACGGGCTGCATCTCGGACACCGCCAACTGATCGGCACGGCCCTCAGCCGCGCCCACGAACTTGGCTTCCTCAGCGCCGTGCTTACCTGGGAGCCGCACCCGAATGTGGTGCTGCGCCCCGACCAGCCGCCGCAGTTGCTCACCAGCCTTGAGGAGAAGATCGAGCTGATCGCCGCCCTCGGCCCCGACGTGCTGATCGTCGCGCCCTTTACCGAGGCGACGAAGGCGACCGGTGCCGAGTCCTACATGGCGCAGATCTGCGCCGCCCTGCCCTTGCGCGAACTGTGGGTCGGCGAGGGCTTCGCCATGGGCCGTGGGCGCGCGGGCGATGTGCCCAGCCTGATGGTGATCGGGCGTGAGTTAGGGTTTGCCGTGGGCGCTGTGGCCAAGGTGTTGGTGGGCGACCAGCCGGTGAGCGCCTCGCGGGTGCGTGCGCTGCTGACTGCGGGGGACGTGACCAGGGCGGCGGTCATGCTCGACCGGCCCTTCGGCCTGCGGGGTGTGGTGGTGGAGGGCGATAAGCGCGGGCAGAAGATCGGCTTCCCCACCGCCAACATGCAGATCCGCCCGAACCACGTGCTGCCCGCCGATGGCGTCTACGCCTGCCGTGTCCACCTAGACGGCATCAGCCTGCCGACGGTGACGAATGTGGGTGTGCGGCCCACCTTCGACGGTCTGCGCCGCACGGTGGAGGCGCACCTGCTCGATTGGAGCGGCGACCTGTACGGCCAATCCCTGCTTGTGGAGTTTCTACAGCGCCTGCGCGGCGAGCAAAAGTTCTCGGGCATTGCCGCGCTCGTCGCCCAGATCCGCAGCGACGCCAATGCGGCGCGGGATCTGTTGCGCGGGATGCTATAGAGACGCCTCGGCGAGGCGTCTCTACGGTGCTGGCGGTGGCAACGCCACCCCCGAACGATCTTTTTTGGTTGGTTTTTGGCGGCGTAGCCGCCAAAAACCAACCAAAAGCGAGGTCTGGGGGGCAGCCCCAGCGACGTTGCATCAGCCCTGGTCTCTACGGTGCCGGTGGGCCCACCCCAA
>CAISPW010000339.1 GCA_903887465.1 uncultured Oscillochloris sp.
AGCCCGATGGGCTATGGAGACACGGGCTTCGCGCGGGTCGCGATCCAAAACCTTTTCCGGTAGGCTATAATGCTACGCATAGCCCTCGGAAGTCAGGAGTTAGCGGCCCCGGCGCAACGTAGCGCCCCTGGGCTTCTGGCTTCTGACTTCTGCTTTCTCACTTCCAAGCGCAGAGCAGCCTATGCCATTTCGTGTCGAAGCTCCCTATACGCCAACCGGCGACCAGCCCCTGGCGATTGAAAATCTTGTCGCGGGGCTGAAGACGGGCCACCGCCACCAGACCTTGCTTGGGGCCACGGGGACCGGGAAGACCGCCGTCATGGCCTGGATCTTCGCGCAGGTCCAGCGCCCCACGCTTGTCCTCGCCCATAACAAGACCTTGGTCGCGCAGCTGTGGGCCGAGTTCCGCGATTTCCTGCCCGATGCCGCCGTCGAGATGTTTATCTCCTACTACGACGAGTACACACCCGAGGCATACGTGCCGAGCAAGGATCTGTACATCGAGAAGGAGGCCAGCATCAATGAGGAGATCGACCGGCTGCGCCACGCGGCCACCCAGTCCCTGCTCACCCGCCGCGATGTGCTGATCGTCGCCTCGGTCTCGGCGATCTTCGGCCTCGGCTCGCCGCACGACTACGGCCAGGTGCTGATCCCGCTGCGCAAGGGCGAGGTGCGCAACCGCGATAAGCTGCTGCGCCAGCTGATCGACCTGCAGTTTACGCGCAATGATGTCGACTTCCACCGTGGCACCTTCCGCGTGCGCGGCGACACCCTCGATATTATGCCGGCCAATAGCGAGACGGCGGTGCGCGTCGAGTTCTGGGGCGATGAGATCGAGCGGATCGTCGAGCTTGACCCGCTTACCGGCGAGATCTTGCTCATCCGCGCCGCCGTCGATATCTTTCCGGCCAAGCACTTTGTCACCACCAAGGACAAGCTGCAACTCGCTGTGCGCAGCATCCAGGACGAACTGGGCGAGCGCCTGCGCGAACTGGAGGCGAACGGCAAGCTGCTGGAGGCCGCCCGGCTCAAGCAGCGCACCATGTACGACCTAGAGATGCTCGGCGAGGTCGGCTACTGCTCGGGCATCGAGAACTACTCGCGCCACATGGATGGCCGCAGCCCTGGGCAGACGCCCTGGACCCTGATCGACTACTTCCCCGACGACTTCCTGCTCTTTGTTGACGAGAGCCACATCAGCCTGCCCCAGGTGCGCGGCATGTACAAGGGCGACCGCTCGCGCAAGGAGACCCTGGTGGACTTCGGGTTCCGCCTGCCCTCGGCCCTCGACAACCGGCCCATGCACTTTGAGGAGTTTGCGCAGCATATCTACCAGGTGATCTATGTCTCGGCTACGCCCGGCCCCTACGAGCGCCAGCACAGTCAGCAGATCGTCGAGCAGATTATCCGGCCCACCGGCCTGGTCGACCCGATCATCGAGGTGCGCCCGAGTACGGGCCAGGTGGACGACCTGGTCGCCGAGGTGCGCAAGCGGGTGGCCAAGAGCCAGCGCGCCCTGGTGACGACCCTCACCAAGCGCATGGCCGAGGATCTGGCCGATTATCTCAAAGAAGTTGGTGTGCGGACCATGTACCTGCACTCCGACATCGACACCATGGAGCGGGTCGAGATCCTGCGCGACCTGCGCCTGGGGGTGTATGATGTGGTGGTCGGCATCAACCTGCTGCGCGAGGGTCTCGACCTGCCTGAGGTGAGCCTGGTGGCCATCCTCGACGCCGACAAAGAGGGCTTTTTGCGCTCGGAGACCTCGCTGATCCAGATCGTCGGGCGGGCCGCCCGCCACCTGGAGGGTCGGGTGATCATGTACGCCGACACGCTCACCGGCTCGATGGACGCGACGATCAAGGAGACCCAGCGCCGCCGCGACATCCAGACCGCCCACAATCTGCGCCATAACATCACGCCGGTGGGCATCTCTAAGGGCGTGCGCGACCTATCAGACCGCATGCGCAAGCTGGCCGATGAGCGTGGCGCGTACCAGGTACACGGCAAGGATGTGGCCGTCAGGCCGATCATCACCGAGATCCCGCGTGATGAGCTGAACAAACTGATCAAGGATCTGGAGAAGCAGATGAAGCAGGCCGCCAAAGACCTTAAATTTGAGCAGGCCGCCGCACTGCGCGATCAGATCGTAGAGCTACGGAAGACGCTGGCGCTCGATTTGTAAGGCCGAAGCATCCAATGCTTCAACCCAACGATATTTTATGGCAGTCCAAGTTTGGATCGGCGAGAAGCCGGAACACCCCAACGAGCGGCGGGCGATCATGGCCCTGGCGAACGGCCTTCACCGGCTGGACGGCCTGTACCTGATCCTGGCCAACTTCAGCGTGGGCGGGCGCACCGTCGATCTGGTAATCATCAAGCACGACGCGATCTTCATCGTCGAGCTGAAGCACTGTGACGGGCGGGTGATCGGCAGCGTCAACGGCCCGTGGTTTGTGGAGGGCAGCAACGGCGAGCGCAAGCGGCTCAACCCCGGTCGCAAGAACCCCTACAACCAGGTCATCTCGTACTTCCACGCCCTGACCAACTTCCTCAACGAACACCGCCGCGAGTTCCTCTCAGAGCAGAAGGCGAACAACATCGACTTCCGCACCTGCAAGCGGGTGGTGGTAATCTCGCCGACGATGCAGGATGGCGCGGAGATCGAGTTGGACTGGAAGGTGGAACTGAAGGGACTGGATGATCTGCCGGCCTACCTGATCACCGAGCGATCCTCGGAGATCGCGCTCACCGACGAGGAGATGCTGGCCATCCCGGATCTGCTCCACTGCACGCCGTGGGACGAGATCAACACGGTGATCTCGGGCGTGTTTGTTGAGCTAGAGCCGCCCCGGCAGAGCGGATCTACCGACGCCCCCGCTACCCCGATTACCCCCAATACGCCAGTTGTCCCCGCCCCCATTAGTCGCCTAGATCGCGCCCGCGCCATCCTGCGCACCACCACGGGCCGGGTCGCCGCCGGGCTCGCCGTGGTGGTGGCCGTACTCTTCGCCACGCTCATCGTGCGTCCGGCCCAGGTCATCATCCCCGGCGGCGACCAGCCCCTGGTGCAGATCGCCGACGTGACCGGCGTGCCCACCAGCGGATCGATCTCGCTTGCCGCTGCCGCCGAGGCCAGCTGCAGCTGGTCGAGCTACCAGCTTGTGGGCAAACGCTGGGACGGGGCGAGCCGGGGCTGGATCAGCGTGGCCTCGGGCGGCAGCGGCGGCGGGCTGCTGCCCGAGGTGGTGGTGGCCTTGGAGCAGGTTGCCACGTGCAGCGACCAGATCCGGCTGACCTGGAGCGTGCAGAACAACACCGACCAGGAGATCAGCTTCCCCCTGCGCAGCGACAACATCCGGGTCAGCGACAGCCTGGGCAATGAGTACCAGATCGCCGACCGCGCCTCGCAGCCGCGTAACATGCGGGTCGCCCCCGGCACCCAGGAGCGCGGCGTCGCCGTAGCTGACCGACCGATCAGCCGCAGCGCCAGCTCGCTGCTGGTGCGCCTCAAGGGCCAGCCATTCGGCGAGGCGAGCTTTGTCGTATCCCTCCAGAAGTAGGGCTGGCCCATGCCGGTGATCTCGATCATTATGCCCTTCCGCGACGCGGCGGCCACCCTACCGATGTGCTTGGCCTCGATCTGCCGCCAGACGCTGGGCGACTTCGAGCTACTGGCCATCGACGACGGCTCGGCGGACGAGTCGGCGGAACTGGTGCGCGCCCTGGCCGCCCGCGATGCGCGGGTGATCCTGCTGGAGCCGGGGCGGATCGGGCTGGTTGCGGCCCTGAACCTGGGTGTGGCGCAGTCCCGCACGCCCTTGCTGGCCCGCATGGATGCCGACGACCTGATGCACCCGCAGCGGCTGGCCCTCCAGCGTGACTTTCTAGAGGCGCACCCGGAGATCGCCCTGGTCGCCGCACGGGCGGCGATCTTCCCGAAGCGGCTAGTGCGGGCGGGCTACCAGGAATATGTACGCTGGCAGAATGCCTGCCTGACACCGGAGCAGATCGCAGCGGCGATCTACATCGAGTCGCCCTTCGCCCACCCCTCGGTGACGCTGCGGCGATCCGCTCTGGCGGCGGCGGGCGGCCATTACGCAGATGGAGCCTTCCCCGAAGACTACGAACTCTGGCTGCGCATGTGCCACGCCGGCCTGGCGCTAGCGAAGCTGCCGCAGACGCTCCTGGCCTGGCGCGAAAGCCCTGGCCGGGCCTCGCGGGTGGATCCGCGCTATCGCCGGGAGGCGTTTGATATCCTGCGGGCGCGCTTTCTGGCCGAGGATGCGCGGCTGCGCCAGGGGCGCGACCTCGTCTACTGGGGGGCCGGACGACCCACGCGCCTGCGCGCGCGGCGGCTGATCGACCAGGGATTCCCGCCGGTGGCATGGATCGACATCGACCCCGCCAAGATCGGCCACGTGGTCTGGGGCGCGCCGGTGCGTCCGCCCGAGTGGCTGGCGCGCCGGTCGCGTCCCTTCGTGCTGATCTATGTCACCGCCCACGGCGCCCGCGCCTACGCCGAGGGCCGCCTAGCGGAGTGGGGCTACCGTCCCGGCGAGGACTACCTAGCGGTGGGATAGGGCCGCAGCCCAGGGCGGTAGCAACATCGCCTCCGGCGGGGATTTGGCGGTGGCTTTGCCACCCCCAAACGATCTTTTAGCGTTGAATTTCGCGCATTCGCGCATTCGTGTTCGTGTCATTCGCCCGACTTCGCGCCCTCCGCGATCCAAACCCCTGGCCCGGCGTCGCGCCCTCCGCGATCCAAACCCCCGGCCCGGCGTCGCGCCCTCCGCGATCCAAACCCCCGGCCCGACTTCGCGCCCTCCGCGATCCAAACCCCTGGCCCGACTTCGCGCCCTCCGCGATCCAAACCCCTGGCCCGGCGTCGCGCCCTCCGCGATCCAAACCCCTGGCCCGACTTCGCGCCCTCCGCGATCCAAACCCCTGGCCCGACTTCGCGCCCTCCGCGATCCAAACCCCTGGCCCGACTTCGCGCCC
>CAISPW010000340.1 GCA_903887465.1 uncultured Oscillochloris sp.
ACCAATGCCGGGTCTACGGCGGCGGGTACCACGTCTTGTGCATAAATCACCTCCACCACATAAAAGCCGCTCCGTGGAACGATTCGTACCTGCGCGATCCGGGTCTGTTTGGTTGTGACCTCAATCGCCAACCCCGATGGCTTAATCACCTGCTGGGCAAGCGCCGGGCGACTAAGCGCCTGCACCGTGTAGACCAGCGCATAGCGCCCCTTGGTCTTATCGAGGTACGTGGGAAGCCCAGGTCTGCCCGTGAACGCACTCGGTTTTTCGATGTATACCTTGATTGCCGCAAAGAAAGGCTCTCCAGGATTTCCCGGAGTGTTACACGGTTTTGACGCGGATACGTGTAAGGTCGGTTTCGTTTTTCCGCATCAGAAAGCCATGTTGATCAACGAACAGACGTTTTACTCCGGGAAATCCTGGAGAGCCAGCAATCCATGGTAGCCCGAGTTGCGCCAATACGGCAGAGATATTCTGGTGCTTGAACTCAATAGATCCCTTCGAGCGATCAATCTTCTGCATGAGTGCCAATCTATGATCTGATTTTTTATAGAATTGCCCACTCTGTTCAGCAGCAAGCATAGTAAAATAGTCTGTAACGATAGCATCGAGTTCGTCATCAGACCAGGGGTTATCAGTTCTACTCTTGTCTGCTGCCATAAAATCGTTTCTATCTCTATGAGATCGAGGCTCGGCGGCGTTCGATCAGGGAGATCGCCGATGGCATCGCGGACGGTGACAGGCCGACTCGTTGCGTGAACCTTTGGCCAATGTACTTTCTGATTAATCCGGTTGCCCTGCACAAAGAGTCGCTGGCGTTTCTGGGGTACACCGTAGTTTACTGCGTTGAGAACACGCCAATCGATAGTGTAATCGCTGAAATCACGCTTAATACGCTTAAGAATCTCCCCGTCCTGATACCGAGCCATATCAGGGACATTCTCCATGACGAATGCCAGAGGTTGTAGTACCTCAACAAAACGCATAAATTCTTTATAGAGGCTGTTCATCACCTCTTCGTAATAATGTTCTAGTTCAATGCTGCGAATCTTCCCCTTCCCAATCCGGGCGAACCCCTGGCATGGCGGGCCTCCAACGATCACATCAATCCGTGGCAACTCTAGTCGTGCCAGCAGTTCCTTCGGATCGGTTATCTCACGAATATCACCAGCGATACCCCTAGAGAGAAAGTTATAGTCATGCGTCGCGATCGCCATCGGCTCTTGGTCAATCCCGGTAGCCACGAAAAATTTCGCCGACTCAAAGCCGAGACTCATACCTCCAGCACCACAAAAAAGATCAAGCGTGATAAATGAATCAGGGTCATTAACTCGCCGCCGCCAAGCTTCCCGCTGGCCTAGGCCATTGATACGAGGGGGGAGTTGAACATTCTCGCCACGGAGGGAGGGGAGACGAGCGCTACGGTAGCGACCTTGGTCATCACGAGGTATATCTGGAGTGCCATTCTCGGTCACGGTCATTGTGATGTCCACAGGAGGTACGATACGGCGACGCCCTATGCCTTGCTGAAGCGGACTCTCGGCGTATTGTACACTAAACGAGTCCTTCTGCCCATGCTATTTAACTTCAAGTTATGAAGGAAGAAGCGCCAGTAAGTGATTTCGACGTAGGCGCACCGCAGCAGCCTGGGTTGCGCCCACTCCGCGTGCGGGAAGCACCGCAACCAGGTGTTCAGGAGAGCGAAAAGAGTAATGTGTAGCGATCACCTATGTATCTTTGTGACTGATTTCCTTAGCGTTATAAATCGCACGCTCGCTCCTAACAGGCCGGTAACGGCGGCGGGCCGCCGGACGAGGGAATCCTCGGCGACCCACGACTCGGCGTGGCGTCGGAACTTGCGCTTGCGGTTG
Organism: uncultured Oscillochloris sp.; assembly: GCA_903887465.1. GTDB lineage: Bacteria > Chloroflexota > Chloroflexia > Chloroflexales > Chloroflexaceae > Oscillochloris. The sequence goes on from CAISPW010000340.1 coordinate 1,872, forward strand.
CCGACATCGACGGTCACCAGGGTGCGCTCGACGGCGGGGGCGGCGGTAGTCATCGTAGATCTCCTTCGGGCGCATGGGAGCGGCGGGGACACGGGGACGCGGCGCAATCGGCGGCGGCGTGGATGAAGGAAGCCCATTCATCGAGAAGAGCGGCGGGGAGAGGGATAGCCGATTTTAGATTGCAGATTGCAGATTGCAGATTGCAGATTGCCGATGGGCCGATCCCTGCGGCAGCGGCAGGATCTGCTTCCGGTTGAACGGACGGGGTGGATAAGAAAAACTGACGCACGGCGACGAACCTCCATACCGGAGGCCGCAGCGGCGCGCACGGGGAATGGGCCGCGAGGGACACGGCGACCTCCAGCGCTGGCCGACGCAGAAATGACAAGGCGCCAGACGCGAAAACAGCACCTCAAACGCCTGCCGCGTGGGACGCGGGGACGGGGTGCCGCTGGAGGGTGCCGGATAGTGTGCTACTATGCGGCCCAGCCGCACCGCCTGCTTATTCCAGGTGGTGAGGTTAGTAGCCGCTTGGTGGTATCAACACCTTGCGGCTACGTCATTTCATAAGGCTTATAGTAACTTGAATATACGTTACTGTCTATGATCGTCGCGGAACTTTTTAGGGATGTTGTCGAAGCTGCGTGAGGTGAGGTATTCATCAACAGCAGCGCGAGTTGTAACCCAAATCGGGCCAAGTCTTTTGGCTTTCAAACGACCTCGGCGGGCATAGTTGTGAAGGGTGTTTTTCTCAAGCCCTGCATACTCAGCCGCCTGCTGAAGTGAAATCAACTCGCCGACGGTCAAGGGGTCGCGGGAGAGGTTATCGGAGGAGTCAGGCATAACAAAAATCTACAATCTACAATCTGCAATCAGAAGGCCGATTCCCATTCCTCGTGGGAGACACTGGCCTGACGGAGGATGCGTGCGAGGAGTCCGACGCTGATGTCGCCCTGGTGCGGGTTTGGGATCGTAATGGTCAGGTCGTCACGCTGCATAACCATATGGCGACGACCGGGGAACGGGCCTTCAAATCCAAGCGCCCGCAGCCCTCGAATTAATGTCGTGCGACTTACTGGCCCCCAATGCGGCATCAGGCGGCCTCCTGCGCAATCATCGGCGTGTTCAGATCGATCTCGTTGAGTACGGGAACCTCCAGGCCACGCCGCAGCCGGAAGACGATCCAATCTTCTAGGGACTCCTGAAGCACCTCGCGGCACCCCTCCAATGTATCGGCATTCCCCCATACCCCCTGAAGACCCGGAATCTCGCCGTAGAAACCCTCATTGTCCTCAAGGATCTCATAGGTGGCGCGGCGCATTGCGGCGTGAATATACGCAGTGAGCATGGACGAACCTCCTCTGTGCTGATCTCCCAGCGCATGATAGCACGGTGATGCGGGCCTTCGTGTTTGCGTCTAGCGCTCACTTTCGCGTCTCTCGTGATCCAGACGCGATTCGCGTCTCTCGCTACGGGAGTGATGGGAGATAGAGGCTGGTGCGCAAAGCGGCGCGCACCGTCCGGCAGCGTCGAACCGCATCCTGCGCCATCGCCCGGTCGGCAGTAGCGCCAGGGTAACGGAAGGCGACCCCAAAGGCGCTCAGCAGGCGAAGATCGGACAGCAGCCCCAGCAGTACCGGCTCAGGCGGCTGGAGCAGATTCATCAGCGTGACCAGATCGTGGGTGCGTGAAAAAGCAATCCTCGCCTCTTGGAGCCGCGCCTTGAGATACTTTTCGGCGCATTGCTGTGCATGGAAGCACGCAGCATCATAGTTTGGTAGCCGCCGTGCCCGCAACTCACGTGTAGCGGTGGCAAAGTCGGCTTCCGCCTTCGCGACCCATTCAGCGGTGAGGGGCAGCATACAGCTCCCTCCCGCGCTCAACCACCTCACGCAGAAAAAAATCCCCCTGCGCGATCCGCTCGGCCAGTTCCCCCGGCGTGCGAACCAGCACATCAACCGGGAAGGCCGGGTTGACCCGCGTGAGGATGGCAGCGGCTTGGTAGGCGGAATGGCGCGTATACGGCATCACGACCAGCAAATCGACATCCGAGTCATGCCCAGGATTGCCATAGGCATAGGAGCCGAAGAGAATGATCCGCTCGGGATGGAACGTGGCGGCGATCTCGGCGCTTAATGTATTGATAGCATCGAACGAAATCATCGTCACCTCGCGGATGCGTGAGTCGCAGCATACTCCCGCATGGTATGTCGTGATGTGTACCGCGTCAACCCAGCAACATCTCCGGCGGTACCAGCAGGCGATCCCGCACCGCTTGGCGATCCTCGATTGCGGCGAGATCGAGGCAGTCGAGGAGTAGATCGGTGCTGGTGAGGTAAACCCCAAGCGTATCCAGATCTTTCTTGGTAAGCACCACCC
>CAISPW010000341.1 GCA_903887465.1 uncultured Oscillochloris sp.
GCGGCTCGCGAGCCGCCCCTACAATCCTGTTGGGGGACGTGGCTCGCCAATATCGCCCGCGCCCGCTCACTCCGCAGCGCGGCGGGGATGTCGCCGCCGCCGAGGGTGATTGTCCTGACCAGCGCGCGCGCCGGGGCGGGCGGCGGGTCGGCGGGCAGCAGCGGCGTCAGATCCAGCGGCACGCGCTGGCTGATCAGGCGGGCCAGCACGGCCAGCAGGGCGGCGGCGTCAGCGCTGCCCTGGCGGTTGAGGGCCAGGGCGACGTGGGGTTTGTCGGCCAGGATCGCGCCGATCCAGCGCGTGCATGCGTTGGCCGGGCCTGGTTCAATAAAGATCCGTGCGCCGTCGGCGTAGGCCCGCTCGACCAGGCGGGGGAAATCGACCGGCTGGCAGGTGGCGCGGGCCAGGCTGTGGGCGATCTGCTTGGCGTCCGACGGCAGCGGCGCGTCGTCGGCTGCGCTATAGAACGTGATGCCGGACGTGTCCCCAATGGGCAGGCAGTTCAGATCGACCAGCAGTTCGTACTCGGAGCGCATGGCCGGGCAGTGCATCACCGTGTCGAACGGGGCGCGGAACGCCTCGCAGCCGAGATCGGCGATCACCCGGCGCACGGCGTCGGGTGCGCCGGAGATGATGACCTCGCCCGGCGTGTTGATGTGGGTCAGGAAGGCCCGCCCCTCGCCGCGCAGCCGCTCGCGGACCGCCTCGGGTGTGGCCTGAGCGATGTAGATACACCAAAAATCATCCGGCGCGTCGGCGGGTACGCCGAGGTACGCGCGGGCGGCCTCGCGCTGCCCACTTAGGCGGCGGGTGAAGAGCGGTGACTCGCGCAGCCGCTGGAGGGCCGCGTCATCGGCTCGCCACGCGCCCAGCGACCAGAGCATGCTCGCTTCGCCCATGCTGTAGCCGAGGGCCGCGCTGGGTCGCAGGCCGAACTGCTCGCGCAGGACCGCGGTGAGGAGCAGGGTAAAGCTCAGGCTGGTCTGGATCATGCCCAGCGGATTACTGCGCAGCGCGGCCTTGTCCTGATCCCGATCCGCCGGTTCAGGCGCACGCTGGCGGCGCGGGTAGAGACTGCGTTCGCCAAGAATGGCGGGCGCGTCGGCCAGCAGCCCGCCCATGCGAGCGTGCAGATCGGGGAAGAGCTGAAACAGCTCGCGGCCCAATCCGGGGTAGGCGCTGAACGCGCCGGGGTAGACGAAGGCCAGCCCGGCCTGCGCGCCGAAGGGCCGGGCGCTGAAGCAACTGCCCAGGGGCGTCTCCCAGTCGCGGCCATGGTCAAAGGCGGCGGCAACCCCGGCGCGGGCGAAACCGATTTCGCGGCGCAGCTCGTCACCGCTGCGGGCCACGAGGGCCAGGGCGTAGGGCGCATCGGGCCGATCCTGGTAAGCACGGATAGCCTGCCGCGATAGCTCGGCCAGCGGCGTGTCGGCCTGTTTCTCCAGCGCATCGAGCTGGGCCAGCAGATCGACGCGGTCAGCAGCAGCCAGGGGCAGCAGCCAGATCTGGCTACGTTGGGCGAAGGCGGCGGGCTGCGGGCGGGCATCGGGTTCGGCGGAGAGCAGGACGTGGGCCGCGCAGCCGTTGCGATCCAGGCCGCTGACCGCCGCCCGGCGGCGCTCGCCGCGCCGGGCCAGCCAGGGCCGCACGGCGTCGGGCAGGTAAAACCATGTCGGTAGGGCCGATGCGTCGCCCCCGCCGACAAATCCCGGCAGGTACCGTCCGTCCAGGCAGAGCGTAGCCCGGATCAGCGCGGCCATCCCGGCGGCGGCCCCGCAGTGGCCGATCTGCGCCGTCACTGAGCCGACTGCGCATGTCAGGTCGTCAGATGGGCCGTACGCCTGGCCCAGCCCGGCGATCTCGGCGGCAGAGTCACCGCTTAGTTCTAGGTAGCCCACCTCGGACGGGCGCACCCCGGCGATGGTGAGGGCTTGCATCGCTGCGCTGGCGGGAGGGGCGGCGCGCATGCCGCCCCTTCCGCCTTCCAGGGCCACGGCGTCAACCGTGGCGTAGATCCGTTCGCCCGCATGGCGCGCATCGGCGGCGCGGCGCAGCACCATCGCCCCCGCGCCCTCGCCGACGACCCGGCCCGCCTGGCCGTCGGCGGCATCCAGCAGCGCTCGCTCGATGCTGCCCGCCAGATCGACGGCGGCCACGACGACCGCATCCAGCTCGCCACGGGCCAGCATGATCTGGGCCAACTCCAGGGCGCGGAAGGTTGAACTCTCGTCGGCGGAGACGGTGAAGGCGGGGCCGCTGAAGTCCCAGAGCGCGGCGACCCGGCAGGCCATAATGTTGCCGATGAAGCTGACGTATTGGTTGACCTGGGCCTGCGGGTGTAGGGCGTCTTTGAGCAGAATCTCAAGCTCGGCCCGCTCGGCGTCATGCAGCTCAACCCCGGCCCGCGCCAGCAGAATCGGTAGCTGCCAGCCCAGATCCTGACGCCCGCGCAGTTGGTGCATCACTGGCTCAGCCTCCATGGCCACCAGCACCGCGATGTGCGCGCCGGGCCGAACGCCCGCGTCGCGCAGGGCGCGGTCGGCGACCTGGAGCAACAACAGTTGCTGCGGCAGAGGCTGGTCGGTCGGGTCGGGCGGGATCTTGGAGCGCAGAAAATCAAAGGAGAAACCGGCCAGGTATGCCGCAGGCGGCGCAGCCCTGTCCGGCAGCCCGCAGTACAGCCCACGATCCAGGGCGGCGAGGTTCGGGTACGGGCCGAAACATGCGTCCATGCCGATGATGGCAAGTAGGGGCGAAGCATCGGCCCCTGATGTCTGGCGTGCATCGGATCGATCCGGGGCCGCTCCTGCGCCCCGACCCTCCAACACCACGTGCGCGTTCGTGCCGCCGAAGCCAAAGGCGCTGACCCCGGCGCGGCGCGGGCCGGGCAGGTCGGGCCAGGGCGCAAGCGCACGCACGCTGCCGGTGCCGCCGATGGTGCCGCCCTGAGCGATGAGGGGATCGGACAGAGTCCGCGTTGGCGGGATCTGTCCGTGGGCCATGCTCAGCAGGACTTTGAGCATCCCGGCCATGCCCGCAGCCGTCAGCAGATGGCCGAAGTTCGACTTGACCGAGCCAATTCGGGGCGCGTGGCCGTGCGCGCCGAAGAAGCGCTCCATGCTATTCAGCTCGACGATATCGCCGACGGGGGTGCCGGTGGCGTGGCACTCGACATAGGCGATGCTCTGCGGCGGCACCCCGGCGGCGGCGTAGGCCCGCTCGAAGGCGAGTTGCTGGCCTTTGGGGTTGGGCACCAGCAGGTGCTTGCCCGCGCCATCGTTCGAGAGACCGACCCCGCGCACTAGCCCGTAGATCCGGTCGCCGTCACGCAGGGCGTCGGCGTAGCGCTTGAGCGCAAACACCCCCGCGCCCTCGCCAGCGGTCAGGCCACGCGAGCTGCGATCCAGCGGGCGACTGACCGCGCCCTCGGGCGGGTACGCCTGAAAAATCGAGAAGCCGGTGAGGACGAACAGCGGGTCGGCGCAACTCACCGCCCCGGCCAGCATCAGATCCGCCTTACCCGCCGCCAAATACTCGCAGGCCAGCCCGAGGGCGTAGAGCGACGAGGCGCAGGCGGCATCCAGGGCGAGGTACGGGCCGCCCAGTCCGAGCGCCTGGGCCACCAGGGCGGCGGGCCGGGCGGAGATGCGGGTGTTGAGGGGGTTGATGCCTTCGCCGTCGGGAGGGAGGAGGGAGGAGGGATGAAGGATGAGCCTGCCACCTGCCACCTGCCACCTGCCTCCTCCCTCACCCCTTCCAAGCATCTCATCCAGCGCCTCGGCTACTGCGCCCGCGTAGCGCGGGGCCAGCAGCCGCTGCGACGAGCGGGTGGGGAAAGAGAGATTGCCCAAGATGACGCCGCAGCGGTCGAGCAAATCGGCCCGCCCCAGGTAGCCGCTGTCGCCGAGGGCTTGGCGGGCCACGTGCATCGCCCACTGGTACAGCGGGTCGAGCCCGCGCAGTTGTACGTCGGACAGATTGAGGCCAACGGGATCGAGGCTGAATCCGCGCACAAACCCGCCGCGCCCGTAGGCGTAGCCATCGGCCTTGCGGTGGGCCGGGTCGAAGAAGATCGCCGGGTCGGCCCCAATATCGGCCTGGGTCGCCATACTGGTCGAGTCAACGCCGTCAACGAGGTTCTGCCAGAAGGCGGCTGGGCCATCGGCACCGGGGAAGAGGCAACCGAGGCCGATAATTGCAATAGGCTCCACAGGTATCCTTCGTAGGGGCGAAGCAGTCGCCACAGAAGTGAAATAGCCGATAGCCGGGCATCAGCGACCATGTTCATCGCGGCGGTGTGCGCCCCGCGCATGAACGTCTTTTGCGGTAGTGCAAAAAAACGTATCGTTTGCGTTCATAAGAACCATTTAGTTTTGTTGCGTTTCATTGCGTTTTGTTTCGTTCGCTGACGTTGCGAAATCCATACAAGTGTGCTATGATGAACCCATCACGGCATCGCTGTGGTGTTGTACCTGCACAAA